>RFGI01000131.1 GCA_003696725.1 Planctomycetota bacterium
GGACAACAACGGGTCGGCGCGGTTCCGGGTGGTGCGCGTCCGGCCGGTGCGGGGGCTCTTGTCGCCAGCGCGGTGAGCGGATCGTCAGGGCGGCCGAGGCGGCGCGTCCTGATCGGGTTCGGATGCGTCCGGCGCGCCGAGGACAGCGACGTCGGTGACGCCCGCGCCGGCCAGGGCGTCCAGGGCGCGGAGGACGGCGCCGGCGCTGGCGCCCGCGTCGGCGGCGAGGACCACGCGGGGCGGGGTGGGGCTGGCGTCGAGTCGGTCGCGGACGCGCCGGCCGAGGTCCGCGACGGTTACCGGCTCGCCGGCGAGGGTGACGGCGCCCGCCCGGTCCACCGCGATGGTCAGCAGATTCTGACGCTGGACGGGCTCGCCCGCGCCCACGCGGGGGAGCGTGATGTTCAGGGCGTCGGCCCGGACCATCAGGACCAGCGAGAAGACAAAGAACGTCAAGAGCAGAAAGACCACATCCACGAGGGGCATGATCTCGATGCGCGGCTCCTCGCTCATCCGTCGGACGCGTCGCATGTCGCACCACAATAGGAGCGGCGTCCGGGCGCCGCCGGAGACGACCGCAGCGCCGGTACACTCCCGTCGATGTTCTCGGTGGATCGCGGGCAGTTTGTCGACACGGCGCTGGCGGCGCTGGCGGCCGGGGGCGGGCGCGTCGCGGTCCCGGTGTCGGCGCGGCTCATGAGCGACCAGCTCACGCCGGTGCTGGCGTACCGGCGGCTGGTGGCGGCGGACGAGCGGGCCGCGCCGTCGTTCCTGCTCGAGTCCGTCGAGGGGGGCGAGCGGCAGGGGCGGCACTCGATCCTCGGCGCCCAGCCGGCGATCGAGTTCGTCGCCCGCGAGCGGGCCGTGCGCGTCCGCGACCGCCGATCGGGTGAAGATCGCGCACTGACATGCGACGACCCGCTCTCGGCGATGCGGGCCCTGACCGCCGACGTGCGGCTGGCGGCGCCTGAGGGCTCGGCGTCGGCCGGGCCGATGATCGGCGGCTGGGCGGGCTACGCGTCCTACGACTCGGTGCGCTACGCCGAGCCGGGGAAGCTGCCGTTCGCCGGCGCCCCGCCGGACGACCGCGGTCTACCCGATCTGCACTTCGGGTTCTACGACCGCGTCGCGGTGTTCGATCATGTGGACAAGGTGGTCCACGCGATCGGGCTCGGGCTGGTTGGCGCCGACGACGACGCGCCCGAGGTGTACGACCGTGTCACGGCGGGGCTGGGCGAGATGATCGCGGCGCTCCAGCGGCACGCCAGGCCCCTCCCCGCCGGGCTGGTGACCGACGCGCCGGCGTCGGCGCTGGGCTCGAACCTGACGCCCCAGTCGCACCGGGCGATGGTCGAGCGCGCCAAAGCCCACATCGCCGCGGGGGACATCTTCCAGGTCGTGCTCGGGCAGCGGTTCGAGCGCCGCAGCCGGGCGGACCCCTTCGACGTGTACCGGGCGCTGCGGGTGGTGAACCCGAGCCCGTACATGGTGTACATGCAGGCCGAGGGGTGCATCCTGGTGGCCTCGAGCCCGGAGATCCTGTGCCGGGTCCGGCGCCGGGTCGACGGGGCGCTGACGGTCACCAACCGCCCGCTGGCGGGGACGCGGCGCCGGGGCGCCACGCCCGAGGAGGACGCGGCCCTTCAGGCCGAGCTCCTCGCCGATCCCAAGGAGCGCGCCGAGCACATCATGCTCGTGGACCTCGGGCGCAACGACGCCGGGCGTGTGTCGGCGCCGGGGTCGGTCCGGCTCGAATCGGTGATGGACGTCGAGCGCTACAGCCACGTGATGCACCTGTCGTCCACCGTGACGGGCACGCTGCGACAGGGGCTGGACATGTGGGACGCGCTGCGGGCGGCGCTCCCGGTGGGAACGATCTCCGGGGCGCCGAAGATCCGGGCGATGCAGATCATCGACGAGCTGGAGCCCGTCCGGCGGGGGCCCTACGGCGGGGGGATGGGCTACGCGGGAATCACCGGAGAGATGGACATGGCGCTGGCGCTGCGGACGATCGTGGCCCCGACGGACCGGTTCGACGGGCGCACGTGGGAGTACCACATCCAGGCGGCCGGGGGGATCGTGGCGGACTCGGACCCCGACGCCGAGCGCCGCGAGACGGTGAACAAGGCCGCCGCCCTGGCGCGGGCGATCGAGCTGGCCGAGCGGGCGTTCGGCGATGAGGGGGTTCCTCCCGCGGGCGACGGCGCGTAAGATGGGGGCGTCAGGACCGGAGAGCGCAGCGCGATGACCGAGACGATCACGACTCCAGCCGAGCGGACGCAGACCCAGGCCGAGCCACGCTCGGACCGGGCGTGGTTGTGGAACGTGGTGCTGCTGGACGACGACGAGCACACGTACGAGTACGTGATCCGGATGCTGCACACGCTCTTCGGGATGCCCGTCGAGCGGGCGTTCCGGCTCGCCGAGGAGGTCGACGCCCGCGGCCGGGCGGTGGTGCTCACGACGCACAAGGAGCACGCGGAGCTCAAGCGCGACCAGGTCCACGCCTTCGGCAAGGACGCCCTGATCGCGTCGTGCGCTGGGTCGATGTCGGCGGTGCTCGAACCCGCCGAGTGCGGGTCGGACGACGAGGACTGATCGACCGGCCGTATCCTGTCGCCGTGGGCAGGCCCGTCGTGGCCATCACGGAGCCCCTGGACGAGGACGCCGCGGCGTGGCTCGCCGATCGGTGCGAGGTCGTTCTCGCGCCATGCGGCGATGACGGCGCGCTCGGGGCGGCGCTGGAACGGGCCGACGCGCTGATCGTGCGGACCTACACGCGCGTGGACGCAGCGCTCCTCGCCCGAGCGCCGAGGCTCCGCGTCGTCGGCCGGGCGGGCGTGGGCCTGGACAACATCGATCTCCGGGCGTGCCGGACGCGCGGCGTCGAGGTCGTGCACACCCCGGGCGCCAACACCGCCGCGGTCGTCGAGTTCGTCTGGTCGGCGGTCTTTGCCTCGGTCCGGCCGATCGACCCGCTGGAGCGGGCGCTGCCCGCCGACGCGTGGCGGGCTCGGCGGGACACGGGGCTGGCGCCGCGGGAGCTGGCCGGGCTGACGCTCGGCGTCCTGGGGCTGGGGCGGATCGGGTCGGCGGTGGCGCGCGTCGGGGGGACGCTGATGGGCCGGGTGATCTATCACGACCTGCGAGAGATTCCCGCGACGCAGCGCGCCGGCGCCGAGGCGGTGTCGCGCGACGGGCTCCTCGCGGAGTCGGACATCCTCACGGTCCATGTCGACGGCCGGGCGTCGAACCGCGGGCTGATCGGCGCCGGGGCGTGCGCCAGGCTCCGGCCCGAGGTGATCTTCATCAACACGAGCCGGGGCTTCGTCGTCGATCGGCCGGCGCTGGCGGCGTTCCTGCGGGCCAATCCCGAGGCGCGGGCGCTCTTGGACGTGCACGACCCCGAGCCGATCCCGCCGGGCGACCCGCTGTGGGGGCTTCCCAACGCCCGGCTGACGGCGCACGTCGCCGCGGCGACCGTCCCGGCCAAGCGCGCCATGAGCCGCGTGGTCGAGCGTGTGTGGGA
>RFGI01000132.1 GCA_003696725.1 Planctomycetota bacterium
CCGTCACCATGATGGGCCTCAACCGGAAGATCATCACACCGAACGTCACCATCGCCAAGGGCGACACCGTTGAGGTCGTGGGCAAGGCGATCGGTTCGGACACCTTCGTATCCAACACGCTGGACACGCCCAACAACTTCGCCATCGCGTCCCACACGATCGACGGCGGCGCACTCATCGGCGCCGGGCTCCAGTTCGACCTCTCGGGCGGGTTCGACGTCATCGCCGACACGTTCGATTCGGTCACGGGCGATATCTCGGGTCGCATCCCCGCATCCGCCGTCTCGATCTCGGGCGCCGACGCCCTGACGGGCGACACAGTGCAGCTCCTGCTCGACGGCGACGCGGCCTGGTCGTCCAACCTCGCGGCGGCGCTCGCCGCGGACAACACGATCGGCACGACCGCGGCGTTCAGCTTCAGCATCAGCGGGACGCTGCTGCTCAACGGCGTCTCGCCGCTCGCGTTCACGGGGACGGCCGAGGGAACGTCCACGTACGATCTGGTCGACGTCGCCGGCGCCCACGAGACCTACGACGTCACCCTCTTGCTGAACGTCGCCGGGCTGGGCGCCTTCCAGGGCCAGTTCCAGTCCCAGGGGATCGCCCAGGTCGTCCCGGCGCCGGCCGCGGCGCTCCTACTGCCCGGCCTCTTCGCCGGCGCCCTCAGGCGTCGCCGGCCGAGCTGACCTCGACCGCCCCCTCGTCCGACGGGCATGGCCGCCGCGAGAATGCGCCCGGGAGGACTCGAACCTCCGACCTGCGGTTTAGGAAACCGCCGCTCTATCCGGCTGAGCTACGAGCGCATCATCCGCCCCCGCGACGGGGCGCCGGCCGCCCACCGGCGACCCGAGAACCGAGTCTAGACAGACCCGGCGCCCGACGAGCGCTCGTCGACACCGCCGACGCCGCCCTCGAAGACGGGATCGGGGTCGAGGCTCCGGCTCGCCCCCGCCTCGGTCGGTCGCCCGGAGTTTGTCGCCCACCGCTCGCCGGACCGACGTGCCAGATCCCCCAACGCCGGGTGAATCTCGTGGCTGGACCCCGCCAGCCGTCCCCTCGTGCGAACGACCCGGACATACGAGGTTGATTGTTCCCCGGGATCGGGTAGATTTCCCTCCCGCCCGGACGGGTCAGGCCCCGGCGCCCGCCGACCCCACGACCCCCCGCGGCGGACCATCCAGGTCTTTCCCCGATAGCTCAATTGGTAGAGCGAGCGGCTGTTAACCGCTAGGTTGCTGGTTCGAGTCCAGCTCGGGGAGTTCCCCACGCCGCCGCGGAATCGCGGCGGCGTTTTGGTTAGCGGCGCGGGCCGTCCGGGCACCTCGTGCCCGGGTCACGGAAAGTCGCGTCGGGGCGAGGGTTTCGGCGCTTCCCTGCCCAACCGCCGCGCTCTCGGTCTTGAGAGGAATTCTCGGGGTCCAAGAGCAACCCATACGGTTGCTCTCGCCCCAACGGCGGCAACCCTCTCAAACTCTCGCGCTCTCTGGTTGACAGGTGGCCTGAGCTTAACAGCAGGGTTGCTCTTGGGGCATC
>RFGI01000023.1 GCA_003696725.1 Planctomycetota bacterium
ACGACGCCCGCGTCCGCTTCGACGGCGTCAGCGCTGCGGCGATCGCGCTCGTCCGCCGGTTCGGCTACGCCGGCGACGCGCCCGCCGGGCTGGCGCACTGCCCGATGGCCTTTGACAACCGCGGCGCCGACTGGCTCCAGCGCGGCGACACCATCAACAACCCCTACTTCGGCGCGTCGATGCTGCGCTGCGGCGAGATCCGCGAGACCTTCGCGCCGCGCTCGATCGTAGGAGGAGAGCGGCCATGACTGAGACGCGCGACGCGGCCCCCGAGCCCGACGGCGCTGTCGCCCGCCTGATCGCCTGGTGCCTGGACCAGCGTCTGGTGGTCGCGGTGGTGTTCCTGGGTGTGATGGCGTGGGGCGTGATGGTGGCGCCGTTCGATTGGTCGATCCCCGGGCTCGCGCGCGACCCCGTCCCCGTCGACGCCATACCCGACCTGGGCGAGAACCAGCAGATCGTCCTTACCGAGTGGCCCGGCCGCAGCCCGCAGGACATCGACGACCAGATCACCTACCCCCTGACGGTCGCGTTGCTCGGCGTGCCGGGCGTCAAGAGCATCCGGAGCAGCTCGGCGTTCGGCTTCTCGACCATCTACGTGATCTTCGACGAGGGCGTGGAGTTCTATTGGTCGCGCTCGCGGATCCTTGAACGGCTCAGCGCCCTACCCGCCGGGACGCTCCCGCCGGGCGTCACGCCCGCGCTGGGGCCGGACGCGACGGCGCTGGGCCAGGTCTTCTGGTACACGCTCGAGGGCCGCGACGACGCCGGCCGGCCCGCGGAGGGGTGGGGCCCGGAGGAGCTGCGCTCGATCCAGGACTTCATCGTCAAGCCCGCGCTGACGGGCGTGCCCGGCGTCGCGGAGGTCGCGTCCATCGGCGGGTTCGTGCGCGAATACCAGGTGGACGTCGACCCGGACGCCATGCGCGCCGCGGGCGTGACGCTCAGCGAGGTGATCCGCGCGGTGCGCGAGAGCAACCTGGACGTCGGGGCGCGGACGATCGAGGTCAACCGCGTCGAGTACATCGTCCGTGGGCTGGGGTTCATCGAGCGAGCCGGCGACCTCGAGCAGGCCGCGGTCACGGCCCGCGGCGGCCAGCCCATCCTTGTGCGCGACATCGCGGAGGTGTCCGTCGGGCCGGCGCTGCGGCGCGGCGTCCTGACCAAGGGCGGCGCCGAGGCCGTCGGGGGCGTCGTGGTGGTGCGTTTCGGCGAGAACCCGATGGCCGCGATCGCCCGCGTCAAGGACCGCGTCGCGAGCCTGGCGCCCGGGCTGCCGGCCAAGACCCTCGAGGACGGGACGACCAGCCGGGTGACCGTCGTGCCGTTCTACGACCGCACGGGCCTGATCAAGGAGACGCTCCGCACGCTGGACACGGCGATCTCGCAGCAGGTCCTCATCACGGTGATCGTGATCGTGCTGATGGTGATGCACTTGCGCTCCAGCGCGCTGATCAGCGTGCTGCTCCCCGCCGCGGTGCTGATGACGTTCATCGCGATGAAGTCGGCGCACGTCGACGCGAACATCGTGGCCCTGTCGGGGATCGCGATCGCCATCGGCACGGTGGTGGACATGGGCATCGTGCTGACGGAGAACATCCTGCGCCGGCTCGACGGCGCGCCAGCCGGCCAGCGGCCGCTCGAGACCGTCCGGCTCGCGTCGGCGGAGGTCGGGTCGGCCGTGCTGACGGCCGTCGCGACCACCGTGGTCGGGTTTCTGCCCGTCTTCACGATGCAGGCCGCCGAGGGCAAGCTCTTCAAGCCGCTCGCCTACACCAAGACCTTCGCCCTGATCGCCTCGATCGTCCTGACGCTCACCGTGCTGCCGGTCGCGGCGTCGGTGCTGCTGGGGGTCCGCGTCAAACCGGGCGTGACACGGGCGCTCTTCGCCGCCATGGTCTGCGCGATCGGCATCGCTGTGGCCATCGCCTGGCGCCCGATGGTCGGGGCGACGTTCCTTGCCTTGGGCTTGTATTGGATGCTCGCGCCCCATCTCTCGCGCCGGTGGGTCCGCCCGATTGAATGGGCCGCCAACCTGGTCATCGTCGCGCTCGTTCTGGTGCTCCTGGCGGGCTCCTGGGAGCCCGTCGGCGCCGACGCCGGGGCGTTCGGCAACGCGCTCTTCATCGCCGTGGTGGTGGGTGGGCTGCTGCTCTTTTTCTGGCTGGCCCGGCTCGCGTTCCCGAGTGTGCTCGCGTGGGCGCTGCGGCACAAGATCGTCGCGCTGACGCCCGCCGCCGCGGTCGTCGTGCTCGGCGCCACGGTCTGGCTCGGGTTCGACCGCGTGTTCGGCTGGCTCCCCGAGCCGGTCCGGCAGCGCGACGCGATCGCCGCCGCGCAGCGCGCGTTCCCGGGATTGGGCAGCGAGTTCATGCCGGCCTTGGACGAGGGCGCGTTCCTGTACATGCCCACGACCATGCCGCACGCCTCGATCGGGGAGGCCACCGAGATCCTCAAGGCGCTCGACCGCCGGATCCTGAGCGTGCCGGAGGTCGAGACCGCGGTCGGCAAGCTCGGCCGGGTCGAGAGCCCGCTGGACCCGGCGCCGATCTCCATGATCGAGACACTCATTCAATACAAGTCGGAATACATGACGGACGATGAGGGCCGGCGTCGAACGTTCCGGTACGACGAGGACGCCGGCTCGTTCGTGCGCGACGACGCGGGCGAGCTCATCCCCGATCCCGACGGCCGGCCGTTCCGGCGGTGGCGCGACGAGATCCGCACGCCGCAGGACATCTGGGACGAGATCGCCGCCGCCGCCGACATGCCGGGCGTGACCGGGGCGCCCATGCTCCAGCCGATCCAGACGCGGCTGGTCATGCTCCAGTCCGGGTTCCGGGCGCCGATGGGGATCAAGGTGTTCGGGCCGGACCTCGCCACGATCGAGGCGTTCGGGCTCGAGCTCGAGCGCCTGCTCAAGACCGTCCCGGCCGTCGAGCCCTCGGCGGTTTTCGCCGACAGAATCGTCGGCAAGCCCTACCTCGAAATCGCGATCGACCGCGAGCGGATCGCGCGGTACGGCCTGCGCATCGCCGACGTGCAGCGCGTGATCGAGGTCGCCGTCGGGGGGGCGCCGCTGACCGTGACCGTCGAGGGGCGCGAACGCTACCCGGTGCGTGTGCGCTACCTGCGCGAGCTGCGTGACCAACCGGAAACGCTGGGCGACATCCTCGTGCCCGCGCCCCAAGGGGCGCAGATCCCCTTGCGTGAACTCGCGACCATCGACTACCACCGAGGGCCCCAGACGATCAAGAGCGAAGACACGTTCCTGGTCTCGTACGTGCTCTTCGACAAACGACCGGGCGTGGCGGAGGTGGACGCGGTCGATGCGGCCGACGCGGCCATCCGGCGGGCGATCGATGCGGGTGCTCTCGTGGTCCCCGCGGGCGTGCGCTACGAGTTCGCCGGATCCTATGAGAACCAGGTCCGGGCGGCGCAGCGCCTGGCGCTGGTGCTGCCCGCGTCGCTGCTGGTGATCCTACTGCTGCTGTACCTCCAGTTTCGCAGGCTCAGCACGACGCTCTTTGTCTTCAGCGGCGTGTTCGTGGCGTGGGGCGGGGGCTTTCTAATGCTGTGGCTCTACGCCCAGCCGTGGTTCCTGGATGTGTCGCTGATGGGAGTGAACCTGCGCGAGTTGTTCCAGGTCCGGCCGTACAACCTCAGCGTCGCCGTGTGGGTGGGGTTCCTGGCGCTCTTCGGGATCGCGACCGACGACGGGGTCATCATGGCGACGCGGATCCGGCAGGCGCTGGACGAACAACCGCCGACCACGGTCGAGGGCGTCCGCCGGGCGGTCGTCGAGGGCGGGACGGTCCGCATCCGCGCCGCGGTCATGACCAGCGCCACGACAATCCTGGCCCTGCTTCCGGTCCTGTCCAGCGCAGGCCGGGGCGCCGACGTCATGATCCCCATGGCGATCCCCACTTTCGGCGGGATGTCCGTCGCCGCGATCACCTGGTTCACCGTGCCGATCCTGTGCTGCTGGCGCGCCGAGCGCGCCGTGACAGCCGGTGCGAGCGGCGCGGCCCGCTCCCGAACGGCGGAGCCGGCCGCGATGACCCCCGCGCCCAAGCACCCGGGGCCGTGATCCGCGCCGTTCGAGCGAGACAGCGTTCGTCGAAGCGCGCAGCGCGCCTCGCGCACTGTCAGGCGGGCGGCCGCGCGCACGGATGATGCCGGCCTGAGCGATGTCCGCAGACGCCGCGATGCTCATGCCGGGGGCGCCGGTTGGTCAGCACTCCGTGGGTCAGCGGAGCGCTTCGTGCAGCCCAGCATCGAGAATGGCGTCGCCGCCGGTCATCTGTGCGCGCCGGAGCGCGTCGAGCGGCACTTCGACATCCGGTGCCAGCTCCCACCGTGGCTGCCCATCGACCGTATAGACAGGCTCTGTGGAAATCTGAAGAGTGATCTTGCTGTTCGGTAGCGTCGTGGTCCCGATGGCGGCGCCCAAGCCAGCCATCCTTGTGCCGACAATGCTGGCGTGCGCGATCGTGCGCATTCCCATGGCGAACCCCTCCGCCATGCTCGCAGAAAAACGATCGACCAGGATGACTACGCGGCCTGTATAGGCACGCCCTCTCGGCTCCACATACTCTGTCCATGGCGCGCCGAGTCCGTCACCGTTGCGCCGGCGCATCTTCGCGTATGGTGTGCGGACGCGCACAAAGCGACCCATCATCGGACGTGCGACGGCCGTGTCGCCTCCGTGGTTGTTGCGCACGTCAATGATTATGGCCGAGGCGTCAGCGAGCCGGTCGACCGCGGCGTCGAAGAGCTCGACGGCGTGGGGGTCGGCGAACGATGCAACGCGGATCAGCCCGACGCCGGGCGCCGGCTCGGACACCGTCACCGCGGGCGAAGCGCCTGATGAATGCGCACCTGCATCATCGTCGATGGTGTCGATCTTGATCGTGCGAATCATGGCGCCGGATCTCACGCGCCAGACTCGCGGCGTGTCATGCGTCCCCGCCAACCCCACGAGCGCTGACCATGAATCCAACGCACGATCATCCATCGGCGAGTGCTGAGGGCGCCATCGATCGGCCACTTCCAGCGCCGGCGCTCCATTGATCTGCAGGACGATGTCGCCCGGCAGAACTCCCGCTCGAGACGCGGCGCTGCCAGCACGCACGGCGTCGATCCGCAGGCCCTCAGGCGTGCGTGTGCCCCACACATCATGTGGCACGAGGCGGTGCGATGATGCCAGATTCGTGCGCAGATGAGCGTGCGGATCCGCCAGTTGATCAAGCAGCTCCTCCAACACTCGTATGCGCGCAGTCAGGGTCGACGCGCGCTCGGCTACCGGCAGCAGCGCATCCCGAGTCCGACGCCACGCGTCGATTCCATGCTCCGGGAAAAAACAGTAATGGTCACGAATAAAATGCCACGCCTCGTCAAAGTCCGCCGCCGCATCGCGCGCCAACACAGATGCGGTGGCGCGCGTCTGGGTGATCGATCCAGCAGTGATGAGACAGACGGCAGCCGCTCTGAGGACCCAGTGAGCAGTTCGCGTGAGCATGCAATATTCTAGGGAACAGGCCCAGTCGGTTTCGGCCATGCCGGCGCCACGGGGACCATACCCGCACCCAGCGAGAGTGCGATCTCGACGGGCGCTCGATCGCTGAATACGCCCCGGCGAGTTTGGCAAGGCGGTTGATGCCCCAAGAGCAACCCTGCTGTTAAGCTCAGGCCACCTGTCAACCAGAGAGCGCGAGAGTTTGAGAGGGTTGCCGCCGTTGGGGCGAGAGCAACCG
>RFGI01000024.1 GCA_003696725.1 Planctomycetota bacterium
GCCGGCCGGGGTGAGCTCGAAGACCCGGCGCACGGCGGCGGCGATGCGGGCCTCGTCGTCCTTCGCCGTGCCCTGGCAATCAACCAGGACGCTGGTGGGCTCGGCGACGCCGATGGCGTAGGAGAGCTGCACTTCGCACACGTCGGCGAGGCCCGCGGCGACGATGTTCTTGGCGACGTAGCGGGCCATGTACGCCGCCGAGCGGTCGACCTTGGTCGGGTCCTTGCCCGAGAAGGCGCCCCCGCCGTGGCGGCCCATCCCGCCGTAGGTGTCGACGATGATCTTGCGCCCGGTGAGCCCGACGTCGCCGTGCGGCCCGCCGATCTCGAACCGGCCCGTGGGGTTGACGTGGACCGTGATCGATCCGTCCCACATCGAGCCCAGCACCGGCTTGATGATCGCCTCGATCACCGCGTCCTTGAGGCCCTTCTGATTCTCGTTCCAGCGGGGGGCGTGCTGCGTGGAGAGGACGACGGTGTTGACGCGGGCGGGCCGGCCGTTGTCGTATTCGAGGGTCACCTGGCTCTTGGCGTCGGGGCGGAGGCCCTCGACGGCGCCGGCCTCGCGCACCTGCTTGTGCATCTCGACGAGCCGGTGGGCGATGTAGATCGGCAGCGGCATGTAGGCGTCGGGATCGAGCGATTCTGTCTCGCGGCAGGCGTAGCCGAACATCATGCCCTGGTCGCCGGCGCCTCCCGTGTTGACGCCCTGGGCGATGTCGGGCGACTGCTGCTTGATGCTGGTCAGGACGGCGCACGTCTCGTGGTCGAAGGCCAGCGCCGGCTCGGTGTACCCGATGCGGTGGACCGTCTTGCGGACGATCTCCGGCACCTCGACGTACGCCGAGGTGGTGACCTCGCCCGCGACGATCGCCATGCCGGTGGAGACCATCGTCTCGCACGCCACGCGGGCCGTCGGGTCCTGAGCCAGCATGGCGTCCAGGACCGCGTCGGAGATCTGATCGGCGACCTTGTCGGGGTGGCCGGCGGAAACGGATTCGGACGTGAACAGCGTGCGCGCCATCGGGCGGACTCCTGGTTCTGGATCGGGCCGGGCGTGCGGGCGCCCGTGTCGGGGACGCCTTCATCCGTTGTGCCGAAAATACGGATGATGCCCGGCGGCCGACCCGGATAGCCTATCGACCGTTCGAGCCGGCGGCTGGCCCGCGTTGACGCGGGCTCCGCCAGCCGTTTGCATCGTGGCATGCGCATCATCGCCGGCGAGTTCCGATCGCGCCGACTCAGGCCCCCGCCCGACGCCTCGACCACCCGCCCGATGCCGGACCACGTCCGCGAGGCGGTCTTCAACCTGCTCCGCGGGCACATCGAGGGGCAGGCCGTCGCCGATGTGTTCTCGGGCACGGGATCGATCGGGCTCGAGGCCCTGTCGCGCGGCGCCCGGGTGTGTCTGTTCGTCGAACGCGACCGCACGGCGGGCCGGCTCCTCCGGGAGAACGTCCGGGCCCTGGGCGTCGAGGACCGGGCGGAGATCGTCCAGGCCGACGCCCTCGGCGGCGCCGCCTTGGGCGCGTGCCCGGACCCCTGCCATCTTGTCTTCTTCGACCCGCCCTACGCGATGTTCCGGGACCCGGCCGAGCGGGCTCGGCTGCTGGCCGGGTTCGGCCGATTCATCGAACGCCTCGACGAGACGGGCTACGCGGTCCTGCGCACGCCCTGGCCCGTGCCCGGACCCGCCGGGGATGAGGAGATCGAGCCGCTCGCTCTGCCGGGCGCCCTCGGCCCGGAAACCCACGCCTACGGGTCGACGGCTGTCCACCTGTACATGAATCGCTCGGCGACGAGGGGCGGGCCCCGTCCCGACGGGTAGACCTTGCCCGGCGCCGGCAAACAGATTAGAATGTCCTCTATCACCCATCGCGAGGTGAGGAGGACAGAGTGATGAACTCGGCTGTGGTTGTCGCTGGCGTCGGCGGCGCGGTGTCGGCGCTGTTCGTTAGCGCGGCGCTGGCGTTCCCCAACGGCGGGTTCGCGGGGCTGACCGGCGGCCCGGCCGGCGGCGGGCTCACCTGCGGCATCTGCCATACCGGCGGACCCGGGGGCGGCGGGGTCGACCTGCTCGGCCGGCCCAGGCGTTACATCCCGGGCCGGGTCTACATGCTGACCGTGCGCGTGACCGGTCCCGGGCAGGCCGGCGCCGGTTTTCAGATCAGCGTCGAGACCCCGGTCGGGCAGTCCGCGGGTGAGCTGATCCTCGCCGATCCAGCGCTGACGCAGTACGCCTCGGGCGATCCGCGGTATGTCACGCACACCGACCTGGGCCACGAAGCCGCCGAGCTCGCGTTCGCCGTCAACCCTGGCTGGAGCGACTTCCCCGTCCTCTGGCGCGCCCCGGCCGCGGACCCGGGGCCGATCGCGTTCTATATCGCCGGGAACGCCATCAACGACGACCACACCACGCTCGGCGACGACGTGTACGCCGCCCGGTTCGACACGCGGCTGAACCCCTGCCCGCCGGACCTCGACGGTGACGGCGCTGTCACCGGCCGCGACCTGTCGTTCATCCTCTCCGCGTGGGGCCGGCCCGACGCCGACGCCGACCTCACCGGGGACGGCGTCGTCACCACACTGGACCTGGCGACGGCGCTGCAGGCCTGGGGGCCGTGTCCGCCGGCGCCGTGACGGCCCTGCGCGTCACACCGACGGGTGCTGCCCGATGCCCCCGCCCTCGAGCTCAACGCCGAGCCCCGTGACGATGCGGTTGGCGTAACAGAAATAAGCGATGACGTGGGCCAGGTCGTGAACGGCGCGATCGTCGAGCCCCGCCTGGCGCAACGGCGTCACGTCATCGGGGGACATCTCGCCCGGCGTGCACGTCAACGTCTTCGCGTACTGCACCATCGCCCGCTCGCGCTCCGTCAGCTCTGAGTGGTCGTCAGCCAGCAGCGCCGCAGGCAAGCCCGGACGGTCCCCCTTGAGCACCCGCTCGAGCCCCGCCGCGTGGTGCCGCGCGCAGTACTCGCACCCGTTGAGCCGGCTGACGACGGTTCCGACGATCTCCCGCTCGGCGCGGGACAGGGGCGACGGCCGGTGCATCGCGGCGACATAGACCTCGAAATGGGCGCGCAGCGCCGCGGGGTTCACGGAGTGAACCATCATCACGTGGTCGACCGTGCCGTCGGGGTTGCCGACGCGGCGGTAGAGGTCGGCGAGCTCGCCTTGGGCGGCCTCCGGCGGGATCGTCTTGATGTGGGCCATGCGGCGATCCTCCCGCGCCCCGTCGCCGGCGGCAAACCCGGGCCGGCGGCGCGTAGACTGCCCGCCATGACCCGCGCCCGCCAGACCGCCGTCGCCGTGGTCCGACGCCTGGGCGAGGCCGGACACATCGCGTACCTGGCCGGCGGGTGCGTGCGGGACGAGCTGCTCGGCCGGCGCCCGTCGGACTACGACGTCGCCACCGACGCGACGCCCGACCGCGTCCGGGCCCTCTTCCCGCGGACCAATGAGGTCGGGGCGGCGTTCGGCGTGGTGCTGGTGCGCGAGTCGCGCGTCACCATCGAGGTCACGACCTTCCGCCGCGAGGGCGCCTACTCGGACAAGCGCCGGCCGGACGACGTCCAGTTCGCTGACGCCGAGTCCGACGCCCGGCGTCGCGACTTCACGATCAACGCCCTGTTCCTCGACCCGCTCGCCGAGCCCGGGCCCAACGAGCGCGCCCGCGGCGTCCGCGGGCGGGTGATCGACTATGTGGGCGGGGTCGGTGATCTTGACCGCCGGGTGGTCCGCGCGGTGGGGGACCCCGACGACCGGCTCAGCGAGGACCACCTGCGGGCGCTGCGGGCCGCGCGCTTCTCCGCCCGCCTGGGCTTTGCGCTGGACGATGCGACGGCCGCTGCCGTGCGCCGCCACGCCCGCTCGCTCACCGGCGTCAGCCGGGAGCGCATCGGCGAGGAGTTCCGCCGGATGCTCTCGCACCCGACGCGGGCCGCCGCGGCTCATCTCGTCGAGGCGCTGGGGTTGGACGAGCCCGCGCTGGGCGAGCCCGCGCTGGGCGCCCGCGGCGCGCACGACCCCGTCGTCCTCGGCGGCCTGCCCGCCGAGGTCGGTTACGCGACGGCTTTGGCGGCATGGGCGCTGGAGCGCGCGGCTCGGCGATGCGGCGCCCTGGACCTGACCAACCCGGCCGTCGCCGACATCCTGCACGACACGCCGGCGCGGTGGCGGTCGGCTCTGTGCTTGCCCAACCAGACGCGCGACGCCCTGGCTGAGACCCTGCGCCTGGCCCAAACCCTGCCCCGGGAGTGGCCCGGCCTGGGGACACCCGGGCGCAAACGCGCCGCC
>RFGI01000133.1 GCA_003696725.1 Planctomycetota bacterium
GGGCGGGCTGAGCGGCGGCTCTGCGCGGGGACGGGGCCTGAACCGCTCGGCGGGATCGGGGCTGGGAGGCCGAGGGCCGGGACGCCGGCTGTGGTGTGGGCCGCTGGGCGCGCGGCGACGGGGTTCGAGCGGGCGAGACCTGCCGCTGGCCCGCGTCCGCAGCGCGGCGTGACGCCGGGGCTGCCAGGGCGAACGACCCGATCGACAACGCGACCAACCCCGTCACTAGGGCAGGAATCGCGATTCTGGGCCTCCAGATCGGCCTATGGGGAGGGGAGAGCCGGGCTCGATCGCGGTCCATGTCGTGTCTCCTGATTGATGGAGTTCATGGACGTATACCGCCGCGAACCGTCGAGGATTCCCTATTTTCTGGGGTTCTGAACGGGCGTTGTCATCGGGGCGACCGGCGGGCGACCGGCGGGCGGCCGACGCAGGCTGGGACGCGCCCGCGCGCGGCCAGAGCCGATGGGACCCGGTGGGAGCCCGGCGCTGCACGGGCCGGCGCGGTTCGGCCGCCGCGCATCGCGCCCGCGGGTCGAACAGAAAAGCCGAAAAAAACAGGGATTTGCATCGCGTCGGGGTTGTGCCGATCGATCCGCCCGGCTACAAAGCCCAGCGAAAACAGTGCGAATCGCGCGGGCGCTCCGACGTGTCCGAAGCCCGCCGATCGCGAAACCCGTGTCACGGAGGATTCCCGATGGCGAAGAAGCGTTCCAAGACGACCAAGAAACCCGCCCGCAAGGCGACGAGAAAGAAGGCGACGCGCCGCACAACCAAGGCCGCGACGCGTTCGGCGCGGATCACCGCCGCCGACGGCCCGCGGACCAAGGCGCAGGTCTACCGGGAGATCGCGGAGAACACGGACCTGCCGCGGGCGAAGATCGCCGAGGTCTTCGACGTGCTCGGGCAGATGATCCAGAAGGATCTGGGCAAGCGGGGCCCGGGCGTGTTCAACGTCGCCGGGCTGATGAAGGTCACCGTGCAGCGCAAGCCCGCGACGAAGGCGCGCAAGGGCGTCAACCCGTTCACGGGTGAGGAGATGATGTTCAAGGCCAAGCCCGCGCGGAACGTGGTGAAGGTCAGGCCGCTCAAGGCGCTGAAGGATCTCGCGCCCAAGCCGTGAACGTCCCGGGCGCTCGTGCCCGATCCTGACGATTGTTCGCACGCCGGGCCGGTCGGGCCCGGTTTTTTTGCGCGCGATCAGGGCGACCAGTTCGACAGGATGTTCGTGATGTCGGACCCGTTAACGACGCCGTCGTTGTTGAGGTCGGCGGGGCAGAGCGTGCAAGGCCCGAACGCGGCGAGGATGAAGGTGATGTCTGAGCCGCTCACGCGCCCGTCGCCGTTGAGGTCGGCCCGCGTGGCGGACAGGACGGCCGAGTCGGCGGCGTCGACGAAGCCGTCGCCGTTGAGGTCGGCGAGTTCGAAATCGAGATTCGGCGTCGGGATCACGACGATGCCGTTGGCCGTGAGATCGGCGTCCCTGGCGGGGTCGCCGTCGGCGGCGGCGAGCTCCGCGTTGAACTGGATCTCGTCGTTGGCGGTGAGGACGCCGTCGTGGTCGAAGTCCGCGAATCGGACGTCGCCGCCGATGTCCGTCCAGACGTACGGGTCGAGAAACGGGATCGTCGTGTAGGCGGTGCCGGCGATGACGGTCGCGCGCCACTGGGTCGGGTCGAGGTGCTGCGAGGCCCTGGCGACCAGCGCCGCGGGATCCTGCCAGTTCAGAAACTGCCACGGCTGCGAGAGGGTGACGGCGGCCGGGTCGTTGCCGATGTTGGCGCAGCACCCGCTGGCGTCGGAGATGGTGGTCGTCAGCATCTCGAGGATGCTATTCTGATTCGAGACGTTGAAGTCGAGCGGCTCGACGGGTTCGCCGCGCATCGCTGCGGACCCGGCGTGCGTGAGCGGGTAGACCAAGGTGATCGTCGTCTGGTCCGTCTTGATGTCGTGCCGGTGTCGGACGTCCACCACCGGGGCGTACGCGCCCGAGAACGTTCCGAACACGCCGGAGTACGGCTCGAGCGCGCGGAAACGTTCGAGGAACGGGCCGGTGAGCGTCATGGTCTCGCCGGCTTCCATGATCCCGTTCAAGTTTCCTTCTTCGACAACGTTGTCGATGGGGGCGCACCCGCACAGGACCAGGGCCATATCGATGCCCGATCGCTCGAACTCGCGGCCGAAGCCGAACACGTTGTCGTAATCGGCGCGGGAGGTGGCGGCCCTGGCGCCCAGGACGCCCCTGGGGAGCGCGCCGAACCGCCCGACGTTGCCCAGCAGGCGGTCACGCGCGAGCGGCTCGAGCTCCCCGCCAGAGTCGGGATTGTTGTCGAGGTCGATCTCCACGACCGTGAAGACCGGCCTGGGGCCGAGCCCATCGGGGAGGAACGGCACAAGCAGCCCGGCGGGGTTGAACAGGCCTTGGAACACCAGGTCGAGCCGGAAGAAGTCGGCGCCGGCGGCGGGGACCTCCTGGCCGGTGTATAGGTCTGTCGCCGGGTCGGTCGGCGCCCAGGGGACGATCGACAGCGAGACGATGTCGGGCAGGGCGTTGGCGTTGAACGTCGTCGGCCCGCCGTTGGCGGTCTCGCGGATCACGGCGTCGCCGACCGGATCGAGCCAGGAGGATTGAGCCTGCGCCCCGGCGGCCGGCAGCGCAGCGATCAGGCCGATCGTGAATGATGGGTGTCTCATGATGGGTCCTCGCGGTGTGGCTTGTCCAGGCCGGCGCGCTCCACGCGATAGCGGAAGCTCGACCGGTTCATGCCGGCGAGCCGGGCGGCGCGGGAGATGTTCCCGCCGGCGTGCTCGAGCGCCTGTCTGATGAGTTCGCGCTCCACGTTGGCCAGCGTGTGGGCCCCGGTCGAGAAATCGAACCGCAGCGCGCCGTTCGTCGCCGGGGGCGTCGGCGGCGCGTGGGCCGCGGGGGGCGCCGGCAGGTCGAGATGGTCGGCGGTGACGGCGCCCTCGGCGCACACCGCCGCGGCGCGCTGCACGGTGTTGATGAGTTCGCGGACATTCCCGGGCCAGTCGTACGATTCGATCGCGGCGCGCGCCGAGTCATCCAGCGCCGGGGCGGGCCGGCCGAGCCGCTCGGCGAACCGGGCCAGCACCGCCCGCGCGATCAGCATCGCGTCGCCCGGCCGATCGCGCAGGGGGGGGAGCGCCACCGTGAACGCGCTGAGCCGGTAGTACAGATCCCGGCGGAAGCGTCCGTCGGCGATCCGCGCATCGAGGTCCTGATTGGTGGCGGCGATCACCCGGACGCGCACGCGCCGGGCGCGCTGGCCGCCCACACGCCTGAACTCGCCCTGCTCGAGCACGTGGAGCAACTTCGCCTGGAGCTCGAGCGGCGTGTCGCCGACTTCATCGAGGAAGATGGTCCCGCCGTCGGCGAGCTCGAAGAGCCCCGGCCGGGCGGCGCGGGCGTCGGTGAAGGCGCCCTTCTCGTGGCCGAAGAGCTCGCTCTCGGCAAGGCTCGGGGGCAGGGCCGAGCAGTTGACCGGCACGAACGGCGGCGCGGAGCTCGCCGTGTCGTGACCCTGGAGGACGGCGATGTCGTGGATGCGTCGTGCGAGCAGGCCCTTGCCGGTCCCGGTCTCCCCGAGCAGGAGGATGGGCGACATGGTGGTGGCCGGCTCGCGGTCGGGCAGCGGCACGCGGGCGAACCGTTCGGCGAGGGCCACCGCGTCGAGCCACGCCGGGGCTTGGCCGAGCATCGCGCCGTGCTCGACGGGCGGGTTCTCCAGCCGGTCGTAAAGCTCGGCCCGACGCTGGATGCGCCGGCGCTGCAGCGCCCGGTCGATGACCAACTGGACGGCCTCGAGGCTGACGGGTTTCTGGAGGTAGTCCTCGGCGCCGAGCTGCATCGCGCGGACGGCGTTCTCGATGGACCCATACGCCGTCATGATGACCACCGCGCCGGTGTAGCCCTCGGTCCGAAGGCCGGCGATGAGGTCGACACCGCTGCGGCCCTCGAGGTTGACATCGGTGAGGATGAGGTCGAAGTCGCGCGCCCTGACGAGCGTGCGCGCGTCCTCGACGCGGCTGGCTTCGGCGATGTCGTGGCCGGACCGCGTCAGGCACGTGGCGATGGAATAGCGGAGGTTTTCCTCGTCCTCAATGAGAAGGATGCTGGCCACCGTCGTCCTCGTTGACAGGTTCGTGCCCGCCGCCCTCGGGTTCCATCATAGGGGGGGCCAGGGGGAGATCGAAGATAAACTCAGCGCCCCCGGGCCGGCCGTCGCCGGTCGTGCGGGGTCGGGCGAGGTAGAGCCGGCCGCCGTGCCGGCTGGCGGTCTGGGCCGCCGCGGCCAGGCCCAGGCCGTGCCCCCCCGGTTTGGTGGTGAAATCGGGCCGAAAAACGCGTTCGGCGTCGGATTCCGGGATGCCCGGCCCCCGGTCCAGGACATGCAAACGCCAACGCGCACCGTTGACCCCGGTCCGGACGCTCACGGCCTGGCCGGTCGGCGACGCCTCGATCGCATTGAACAGCACGCTGATCAGCGCGTGCTCGAGCAACTGACCGTCGAACACCGCCGACTCCGGCGCCGACTCGACGTCGAGATCGATCCGGACGCCCCGCGCCTCGGCGTGGGCGCGGTGCGGCGTGATGACGTCGCGCAGCCAATCCCTCACGAGGTGGGGCTCGGGCGCCGGCCGGGGGTCCGAGGCGGCCCTGACCAGATCGGCGAGCCACCGCTCGAACCGATCGATCGTGGAGATGATCCTTCCCTGGAGCTCGCGAGTTTCAGAATCATCGGGCGACTGCAGGCGCGTCAGCTCGGCCAGGCTGCGGATCCCGGCGAGCGGGTTGCGGATGTTGTGCGCCAGCCGGCGGACCATCGCCCCCGCCGCGGCGAGGCGCTCGCGTTCGACTTGCCGGCGTCGGGATTCGGCGAGCTGCTCGATCATCCGGTTGAAGGCTTCGGCCAGCTGAGTGAACTCGCTCGGATCCTTCTCCGATCTGACGCGGTGGGAATAGTCCTCGTCGGCGAATCGCTCCGCGGCGATCCGCAGCCGGTTCACGGGCGCCAGCACCCACCGCCGCACGAGCAGCACGCCCAGCGCCAGGATCAGCAGCACGACGGACAGGGTCGAGAGCAGCACGCTGTTGAGCTGTCCCCGGAGCACCGAGCCGTGGGCGGTGGTCTGCTCCATCGCGTCGAGGGTCTGGGCCTCGATGCGCATGGCGAGGAGTTCGGCCCGATCGATCAGCGTCTCGGCGGCCCGGACCGACGCGGGGTCGGTCGGGACGGACGCGGCGACCGCGTCGGCGGCGTCGGCGACCGTCGAGCGCAGCGAACGGAGGCCCCCAACGCCGATCCCGGGAGAGGTGTTCGCTTCATCGACGAGCGCGTCCGCGACGTGCCGGAGGCGCCGCGCCACATCGGTCCACGCGCCGGGGTCGTCCGTGAGGGCGCCGCGAGCGGCGTCGAGCGCCCCGGCGAGCGTGTTGAGCCGCCGGAGCGTCCGGTTGGCGTCGATCACCGGGGCGACGGTCTCGCGCTGATAGAGATCGACCGTCCACAGCACGGCGCCGAAGCCGAGCGTCGCGCAGACCGCCACCAGGCCGAGGAGGACGCCGAATCGCTGCTGGATCGTCATCGCGGCCGCGTGCTCAACCCGGCGTCGAGGCCCAATCCCACACGGGCTCATGCACGGGATCCGCCGAGGACTCGACGTGGCCGTCAACGAACACGACGTTGATCCGCCCGCCGTGCCTGGGGTCTGGGGCCCAGACATGGAGGCCTGGGATCTCGCCGTCGACCGGGGCGGACGTGAAGTGCGGCGTGCGGGCGCCGCGCGCCATCGCGTCGGCGCCGTCGACATCCCAGGCGAGCGGGACCGCGCTCTGCTGCAGGATCCGCTCCGTCAGGACGACCTCCTCGCGGTTGCCGCGCTGAGGGTTGACGCGCTCGTACAGCCTCGAATTAAACGTGTACGACAGATCCGAGACCGGCGTGACCGAGTCCCGCCGTGTGCAGGAGCGGCCGGCGTGCTTGATCGGGACCGACGCGACTTCCGCGCACTGGAGGTGCTCGCCGATCAGCGCCGTCGCCGAGGAGCCGCCGGCGTGAGCGTCGTCGCCCGGCCGCACGCCCGGCGAGCCCAAGCCTCGCTGCCCCTGCGCAAGCGATGGGATGTGAACGCCGCCTGTCGATGTGGTCGTGGGCCGGGGCGTCGGCGCGCCGCTGGCGGGGTTGTCCTGCGGTGAGTCGACGCCCCAGAAATTCGCGAGGCCGTACTCCCGGTCAACGAACGAAACCATGTTGAACCGGGTGCTCGATGCGCCGCCGGCGCCCCCGGACAACGGATCGGCGTAGAGCGCGAAATCGAAACCGATGCCCCGGAGCGTGGTCTGGCATCGGAACGATCGCGCCGAACCCATCGTCCGGATCACCGCGGGGCCGAGCAGGGCGAGCAGCACCGCCATGATCGAGATCGAGACGAGCAACTCGATGATGGTGAGGCCTGTTCGGTTGCGGGCGGCACGATCCCATAACCCGGACACGCGGGCGCCGTCATCAAGGCCGTGTTCGACACGGATCATCCGTGCACCTGCTCCGCACGACCCCATCAGCGTCTGAACGCTCACCCGGGGCCGACCGCATTATTGCACGGTTCTGACGAACATGCGAGCGAAAAGTGTCGAGTATTCGTGCGGTAGGGCGGTGTTCGGCGGGAATATCTGCGCATCGGACCGAACCGATGACACGGATTCAGTCCCAGATGACACGAACCCTCGGTGGCGCTCGTCCAGAGCGGCTGATCGCTGGGCGACTCGTGTGGCGCAGGTTTTGCCACGCAGGACTCCAAGCGGGAACGGCCCATAATTGTGGGGCAAAAGACCTGTTTTCCCCGGACAGGACGGACACAACCGCCGCAGACTGCGTAGAAATGCGGATTCCGAACCGACGAGACACGGCACGCTGAGGAAACGAGGAAACCTAGGGAACCCCGACGGCTCGGCTGTCTAACATGTGCGCGGCTCGGCCCTCTTCCGTGGCCATTGGGAAGAAGGGCCCGACGAGACGCGTTCATGAGGCCGGGCCGACGGTGTTTTTGTCGGCAGGCCCAATCATCACGGGGCGCCGTGAGGCCCCACTCCAGGTGCTGTCCTCCTCGTCCGCGGCGTGTGTCACAAGCCCCGTCACACGCTGCGGCGGCAGGGCCGGGTGTCAAAGCCCGGCCCTGTTTTCATACCGGCGTCATCGCGCCGGCGTTGCCTGCGTCGGTGTGCCCCGCGTCGCTTCGCGGGCCTCGAGTCTGGCGCAGAGAATCGAGGCCAGGGTGTCGGGCGCCAGGTGGGACGCCGGGGGTCGGTAATACACCTCGGCCGAGCCGCCCGGTCGGGTCGGCGCCACCCGCCGGATCGTGCCGGTGGCCGGCTCGAGGGCCCGCGCGACCTTCTCCGGGTCGTCGGCGCGAAAGACGACGTCGGGCCCGTCGACGACCACCGACCGCACGCCCAGCCCCGCGGCGCGCACGCGCACCTCGGCGACGCGGAACAGCCGCTGCCCCGCCGTCGGCAAGGCGCCGTACGCCCCGGTCAGGTCGCGCTCGGCGAGCGAGAGGGCCTCGACCGTCGAGGCTCGGGCCAGTCGGCGGTACGCCTCGATGCGGCGTTTGACCGACGGGATGTACCCCGCCGGGAGGTGGCCCGTCAGCCCGATCTCGACGACGGTGTCGGCCGGTCGGGAGGGCTCGGGCTCGCGCCGAAGCCGGCGCACGGCCTGCTCGAGCAGCTGGCAGTACATCTCGTACCCGACCGCGGCGATGTGCCCGGACTGCTCGGGGCCAAGGATGTTCCCCGCGCCGCGGATCTCCAGGTCGCGCATGGCGATCTTGAATCCCGCGCCGAGCATGCTGAACTCCTCGATCGCCCGGAGCCGGCGCTTGGCGACGTCGGTGACGGGCCGGGTCTCGGGCAGCAGCAGCAGGCAGTGCGCCCGGTGCTTGTAGCGCCCGACGCGCCCGCGCAGCTGGTGCAGGTCCGCGAGCCCGAAGCGGTCCGCGTCGGTGATGATCATGGTGTTGGCGCTGGGGATGTCGACGCCGGACTCGATGATCGTGGTGCAGACGAGGACGTCGGCCCGGCGCCGGACGAACTCGAGCATCACGCGTTCCAGTTCCCGCGCCGGCATCTGCCCGTGCCCGACGATCACCCGCGCCTCGGGCGCCAGGTCGCGGATCTCGTCGGCGACGCGGCGGATGCTTTTGACCCGGTTGTGGACGACGTACGCCTGCCCGCCGCGGGCCAGCTCCCGCGCCAGCGCCCGGCGGACCCGCTCGCGGTTGAACGGGACCACGTCGGTCACGACGCTGCGCCGGTCCGCGGGGGCGGTGGTCAGCGACGAGATGTCGCGCAGACCCAGGAGCGACAGGTGCAGCGTGCGCGGGATGGGCGTCGCGCTGAGCGTCAGGACGTCCACCGTCGCCCGCAGGGAGAGCAGCCGCTGCTTGTGCTCGACGCCGAAGCGCTGCTCCTCGTCGACGATGACCAGCCCGAGGTCCTTGAACGCCACGTCCTTGGACAGCAGCCGGTGCGTGCCGATGATCACGTCCACGCGGCCGGCGGCGAGCTCCTTCAGGATCGCGCGCTGCTCGCCCGGCGTCTTGAACCGCGACAGCGACTCGACCCGGAACGGGTAGTCGGCGAAGCGGTCGCGGAGCGTGCGCTCGTGCTGCTCGGCGAGGACGGTCGTGGGGACCAGGATCGCGACCTGCTTTCCGAACTCGGCGGCCTTGAACGCGGCGCGGACCGCGACCTCGGTCTTGCCGAAGCCCACGTCGCCGCACAGCAGCCGGTCCATCGGGCCGGGCGCCTGCATGTCGCGCTTGATGTCGGCCAGCGCCGCCCGTTGGTCCTCGGTCTCCTCGTAGGGGAACTCGGCCTCGAACTCGCGCTGCCAGTCGGTGTCCGCGGGGTAGCGCACGCCGGGCGCCGCGGCGCGGGCCGCCTGGACGCGCAGGAGTTCACTCGCCAGGTCGTGGACCGCGCCCGCGACCCGGTCTTTCTGAGACCGCCAGCGCTTGGACCCGATCGCCGACAGCGGCGGCGCGCCGCGGAACCCGCCCACGTACCGCTGCACCTTCTCGATCTGCGAGACGGGGACGTGCAGGACGGCCTTCTTGGCGAACTCCAGGGTGAGGAACTCTTCCTCCCCGGTCGCCCGGCGGGCGGCTTCGGGCGCCGCGCCCGCCGCCGATCGCCGCGCCATCACCGTCAGCCCCAGGAACCGGCACAGGCCATGGTCCGCGTGGACGGCGAGATCGCCCGGCTCGAGATCCACGAAGGCGTCCAGCGATCGCCCGCTGCGCAGCCTCGCCCCCCGGCGGCGCGTGAGGAACCGGTGGAAGAGCTCGTGATTGGGGACCACCGCCACGGCGGGCGCCCCCTCCGGGCGCCAGACGAAGCCGCGGTGCACGTAGCCCAGCCGGACCTCGACCGAGGCGCCCGGCGCGTGGATGGACAGGAGCTCCCCGAGGCGCTCGGCCTCGCCCTTGTTTTGGCAGGTGACGGTGACGCGGGCGTCGCCGGTCAGGGCGGCCAGGTCCTCGACGGCGCGGGCGGCTGCGGGGTCGAAGGGGGGCAGGCCCTCGGCGGGCAGGTCGAATCGCGCCGCCACGCCCGGCGCGGGCGACATGAACTGGCTGACCTCGGCGCCGGCGCCGACGTCCTCGCGCAACCGGCGCAGGATCTCGGGCGGCGCCAGCACCCCCGCCGCGTCGAGCACCCGCTCGAAGTACCCGCGGGCCTGCTCGGCGACCTCGACCGGCTCATGCACGATCGCGAGCCATCCGGCGCCGAGCGCGGCGGTCGGCGCGGGCCCGGCGCCCGCGCCCTCGTCCAGCGTGGCGCGCAGGATCTGGACCTGCTCGAGCGCCCGGTCCGACGCCATCGTGGCCGGGTCGATCTCATGGATGGCGTCGATCTCATCGCCGAAGAAGTCAAGCCGGACAGGGACGGGATCGCCCGCGGACGACGCGGGCGGGAAGACGTCCACGATCCCGCCGCGGACGGCGTAGTCGCCGGGCTCCTCGGCGGTGTCCGCGCGCCGGTAGCCGGCCTCGTCGAGCCAGCGCACCAGGGCGGCCGGGTCCAGCGAGTCGCCGCGGCGGATCGTCCGCGCCGCGTCACGGGCCGCGGTGTCCGACGGCAGACGCTGCATCAGCGCGTGGATCGGCGCCGCGAGCACCTCCGGCGGGTCGTTGGCCGCCTGGCTCATCACCCGCCAGCGCTCGGCGTAGAGCTCCAGGCTGACGTGCGTCTCGCCGGGCGTCAGTTCCAGCGCCGGGAAGCGGTCGGCGCGCACCCCGAGCGAGGCGAGCTCGTCGGCGGCCTCGTCGGCGTCGTCGGGGTGCGGCAGGACCAGCAGCACGGGCCGGCCGGTCAGCCGGGCGACTGCGGCGCACACCAGCGACGTGGACGAACCGGCCGCCCCGACGCACGCGGCGCGCCCGCCGGCGGCGAGCGTCTCGGCGAGGGCGCGCACCGTCGGCGCCGACGCGATCGCGTCCAGCAGGGGGTCGGGCGCGCGGGGTCGTCTGGGGGCGCGCATGCGTACGCCGACCGACCGGCCCACGCGGGCCCGCCGGCGGTGACGGATCGACCCCGCGAGTCTACGGCGCCCCGGCCGCGGCGAACGGCTCGATCTCGGCGAGCGTCCTCGGCCCGACGCCGGGCACACGGGCCACGTCGCCCAGCGACGCGTACCGACCCCGCGCCTCGCGGTCGGCGATGATCCGACGGGCCATCGCCGGCCCGATCCCCGGCAGGAGGCGCAGCCGATCGACCCCGGCAAGGTTCAGGTCCACGCGCATCGAACGGATCTCGGCACGGTGCGCCGCCCGTGTCCCGGATCCGATCGCGACCCACACCGCGATCAGCGCCACGAGCACGGCCGGCGCAATGATCGCCGCCGGCGCCGGCCCGCGGTCATCGCGGGACGCACCCGTCACGGGCGCGCCCCGGCGGGGTCGGCGGCCGGGCGCAGCAGGCCGCACAGGGGCTCGCCCGATCGCAGGCGGTCGCGGACGGCCTTGAGCGCGCCCAGCGCCGGGCGCGGCGCGCCGGCCAAATCGATGAGCCCGCCGGCGTGCATGTCGGCCTCGGACTGGACGTCGTAGAGCGCCTGCCAGCAGATGCTCGACACCAGCGGGTGGCCCAGGCACGTCACCGCCGCGTGCGTGAGCCACGAGGCTTGCTGCTCGGGCGACCAGGGCTCGCGCCAGTAGCCGGGGTCGACGTCGCCGTAGCCGGTCGCTTCGAGGTCCGGCGCCTCGGCCGGCGCGCCCAGGAGCGAGACCGCCAGCGGTCGCTGGAACTCCGCGTAGCGGTCGATCAGGTCGGCCAGCGCCATGAGGTCGCGCGTGCTGCGCCCCGGGGCGGCGTCGCCCATGAGGACCTGGAGCCCGAATCCGTCGATCCCCACCCCGGCCTGGGCGATGATCTCGGCGTAGAGCTGCGGCGCCAGCGACGCCCCCGCCACGGCGCCGTACTCCCCGAACGGCTGGGCGATCTCCAGCCGGATGTTCGCCCGCGGGTGGAGTTTGCGCGCCACCATCACGCACAGCCGGGTCAGGTCCACGACCTGCTCGAGCGTCAGGTTGAAGTTCCCGGAGACGTGCAGCCCGCCGGCGATCACCCACCGCGACACCACCCGCCGGTACCGCGTGACGACCCGTTTGACATGCTCGTAGACCAGGTCGCGCAGCGTCTCGTAGTCGTTTTCCCAGATGTAGAGCCAGTCGGGGACGCAGCCGGGCCGCAGGTCGATCACCGGGCCCGCGACCACGGGCATCTTGGCGTCGCGCACCGCCCACTCGATCCAGCGGTCGATCGGGCCGAAGGCGTACGTCCCCTCCTCGGGCTCGAGGTCGCTCCAGCGCATCGGAAGGGTGATGAAGTCCGCCGAGTCCGCCACGACGCGGCGCAGGCCCTCGGCCGACCGCTCGGGGTGGACCAGGACGCCGACGGCGGGGGGGACGGTCCCGCTGGTCGCGGCCTGGTTGACCTCGCCGCCCGCGGCGGCGCGGCGCTCGTCCAGCACCGCGCAGGCGTGGGCCAGCGTCAGCCGCTCGCCCGCTTCCAGCGCCAGGCTCAGCGCCTGGCGCGCTACGGCGTCCTGGGCGGGCGAGCCGCCCGCGCCTTCGGTGTCCTCCATGATCAGCGCCTCGGTAAACCGCGTCCGGGCCTGATCGAAGAGCGCCAGCACCGGGTCGTCCGGCGGGCGGTCGAACTCGCCCCACTCCTCGAGTTTGACGAAGAACTGCATGATCTGCCGGCGGGCGAGCTCCAGCGACAGCAGGTACGGCCGCTCGCGGTGGGGCAGCAGACACGTGCGCAGCACCAGTGCGCCGTGCTCGCCCGCCTCCCACTGCACGGCCAGGGCCGTCGAGCCCGGCTCGAGCGGCTCGCAGCGGACGATCCCGCCGTCGACCGAGATCTTGCCCGGTGCGACCACGGAGTCGGCGCCCAACAGGTGCGCGTGCCGGAGCGTCCAGCCCGTGTCCAGCCCGTTCTCGTCGAAGACCGCGAAAGAGATCATGCAGGGGTCCGCCACGGGCATTGTCCCGGCGCCCCCGGCAAAGGCAACCGCCCGCGGGCCCGGGCCGTCGTTGCGGTAGGTAGGATCGTTCGCATGACCACCCTCGACGCCGTCGCCGAGACGTCCCTCCCCCTGCCGGGCCTTCGCCGGGGCAAGGTGCGCGATGTGTACGAGATCCCGGGCGAGGCGCCCCGGCTGGCGATCGTGGCCACCGACCGCATCAGCGCCTTCGACGTGGTGCTGCCCACGCCCCTGCCCGGCAAGGGCCGGCTGCTCACGGACATCTCCACCCGCTGGCTCACGTGGATCGAGGCGCAGGGCCTGGTCCGCACGCACCTGGTCTCGACGGATCCGGCGGACATCCCGGGCCTGACGGACGCGGACCGGTCGCAGATCGAGGGCCGGGTGACGATCGGTCGGGCCTGCCGGGTCGTGCCCATCGAGTGCGTGGTGCGCGGCTACCTCGTCGGGTCAGGGTGGAAGGAGTACCAGGCGTCGGGGTCGGTCTGCGGGATCGGTCTGCCGGCGGGCCTGCGTGAGGCCGACCAACTGCCCGATCCGATTTTCACCCCCGCGACCAAGGCCGAGCAGGGCGCCCACGACGAAAACATCTCCTTCGAACGGGCGTGCGAGATCGCTGGCCGGGGTGTCATGACGCGCCTGCGCGACCTGAGCCTGGAGATCTACACCCGGGGCGCCGAGCACGCCCGGCCCCGCGGCGTGATCATCGCTGACACCAAGTTCGAGTTCGGCGTCCCGCTGGACGAGCCCGACGCCGACCCGATCCTGATCGACGAAGCCCTGACGCCCGACTCCTCGCGGTTCTGGCCCGCCGAGGAGTACGCCCCCGGCGCCAGCCCGCCGTCCTTCGACAAGCAGTACGTCCGGGATTACCTCCTCGGGCTGGTCCGGGATGGGCGGTGGGACAAGTCGGCGCCCGGGCCGGCCCTGCCCGATGATGTCGTCGCCAACACCATCAGCCGATATGAGGAGGCGCGGCGGCGGCTCTTCGGCTGAGGGACCTGCGACGGATCGAGACCGAGCCATGCGGATCCGGCCCGGCCGGCCCTACCCCCTGGGCGTCACGCCCGACGGCGCGGGCGCCAACGTCGCGCTCTTCTCCGAGCACGCGACGCGGGTCGAGCTGTGCCTCTTCGATTCCGTTGACGCCACGCGGGAGTCCGCCCGGCTGGCCCTGCCCGAGCGCGACGACTTCGTCTGGCACGGCTTTGTCGACGGGCTGGCGCCGGGGACGCTGTACGGGTTCCGCGTCCATGGCCCTTACGAGCCTGCCGCCGGACACCGCTTCAACCCCAACAAGCTGCTCCTGGACCCTTACGCCCGGGCCGTGGCCCGACCGTTGGTGTGGAACGAGGCGCTCTTGGGCTACCGCCCGGACGACCCGGACGCGGACGCCTCCTTCAGCGACGCCGACAGCGCGGCGTTCGCGCCCCTGGCCGCGGTCGTCGACGGCCCGCCCTTCGAGTGGGGCGACGACCGCAAGCCGGACACGCCCTGGCGCAACACGCTGATCTACGAGCTGCACGTCAAGGGCTTCACGGCCCGTCACCCGGGCGTGCCCGAGCCGCTGCGCGGGACGTACGCGGGCCTGGCGTCCGACGCCGCGATCGAGCACCTCCAGTCGCTGGGCGTGACGGCGGTGGAACTGATGCCGGTGCACCAGCACGCCATCGACGCCTCGCTGGTCCGCCGGGGGTTGACCAACTATTGGGGCTACAACACGCTGGGGTTCTTCGCGCCCGACGCGCGCCTGGCCGCGGCGCGCGACCCCGCCGGGGTGATCGCGGAGTTCAAGGGCATGGTCCGCCGGCTGCACGCCGCGGGCGTCGAGGTCATCCTCGACGTGGTGTACAACCACACCTGCGAGGGGGATCGGTTCGGGCCGACGGTCTCGTGGCGCGGGCTGGACAACGCGTCTTATTACCGGCTGACGCCGCGCGACCGCCGGCGGTACGTCGACTACACCGGCTGCGGCAACACGCTGGACATGCAGCACCCGCGTGTCCTTCAGCTCATCATGGACAGCCTGCGCTACTGGGCCGTCGAGATGCGCGTCGACGGCTTCCGCTTCGACCTGGCCAGCGCCCTGGCCCGCGAGCTGCACGAGGTCGATCGGCTCAGCGCGTTCTTCGACATCATCGCCCAGGACCCGGTCCTGTCGCGTGTCAAGCTGATCGCCGAGCCTTGGGACCTAGGCGAGGGCGGGTACCAGGTGGGCAACTTCCCCCCGGGCTGGACGGAGTGGAACGGCGCCTACCGCGACGCCGTGCGCCGGTTCTGGCGCGGCGACGACGAGACGGCCGCCGAACTCGCCACCCGGCTCTCGGGGTCCAGCGACCTCTACGCCGACGACGGCCGCAAGCCCCACGCCTCCATCAACTTCGTCACCTGCCACGACGGGTTCACCCTCCGCGACCTCGTCTCCTACGCCCGCAAGCACAACGAGGCCAACCGCGACGACAACCGCGACGGCTCCGACCTCAACAACTCACAGAACTTCGGCGTCGAAGGGCCCACGGACGATCCAGAGATCGACGCCCTGCGCTGGCGCCAGATGCGGTCGTTCGTGGCCACGCTGCTGCTCTCTCAGGGCGTGCCCATGCTCTCGCACGGCGACGAGGTGGGGCGCACGCAGCGCGGCAACAACAACGCCTATTGCCAGGACAACGAGCTCGCGTGGGTGGACTGGGACCTGGACGACGCCCGGGCCTCGTTCCTGGCGTTCGTCCGCCGGGCCGTCGCCGTGTGGCGCGAGCAGCCCGTCCTGCACCGCCGGCGGTTCTTCCACGGCCGGCCCATCCGCGGCCGGGGCGTCAAGGACGTCGCCTGGTTCCGCCCCGACGGCGCCGAGATGACCGACGCGGACTGGCGCCGACCGCACTGCGGCTGCCTCGGCGTGCGCCTCTCCGGCGATCAGATGGACGAGACCGACGAGCAGGGCGAGCCCTTGGTCGGCGACACGCTCTTTGTGATCTACAGCGCCCACGACGAGCCGATCGACTTTCTCATCGACGGGCAGGGCCGCGGGGAGCGCTGGCGCCTGATCTACGACACCGGCCGGCCCGACGCGACCGACACCGAGCACGATGGGGGCGACGCGTACGAGACCCTGCCCCGGTCGGTCGTCGTGTTCCGCCTGTTCGGGGGTCCGCCGTGACCGAGCCGTCGCCCCTCGGCGCGCGCGCCGCGGGCGTGCTGATGCACATGACGTCGCTGCCCGCGCCCGGGGGGATCGGGGCGCCGGCGTTCCGTTTCATCGACTGGCTCGCGGACGCGGGATTCGGGTGGTGGCAGACGCTGCCCGTGGGCCCGCCGGGCGAGGCGTTCTCGCCGTACGCCGCCCGGTCGCTCTTTGCGGGGGGGCTGCACCTGGTGGACCTGGCGCCGCTGGCGCGGCGCGGGTGGCTCGATGCGTCGCTCGTCCCGTCGGCGGCGCGCGGGCCCCTGCGCCTGTCCGAGGTCCGCCGGACCGAGGGCCTGACGCTGCTGGCCGCGGAGCGCTTCCTGGAGCGGGCGCCGAAGCGCGACCGGGCGCGGTTCGAGGCGTTCCGCGCACGCCACCGGGGCTGGCTCGACGACTGGGCGCTCTACGACGCGCTGGCCCGGGCCGAGGGCACGCGAGACTGGACGCGGTGGGAGGTGGGCGTCCGCCGCCGGCGCGTCCCGGCGCTGGCGCACGCCCGCCGGTCGCTGGTGGATCTCATCGAGCCGCGGGCCGCGGCGCAGTGGTTCTTCCACGAGCAGTGGGGCGCCCTGCGCCGCGCGTGCCGGGGCGCGGGCGTGCGGCTCCTGGGCGACACGCCGTTCTACCCGTCGCTGTTCAGCGCTGACGTGTGGGCGAATCAGGGGCTGTTCGATCTGGACGCGCACGGCCGGCCGCGCGCCGTCGCCGGCGTCCCGCCGGACTACTTCAGCCGGTCCGGGCAGGTCTGGGACGCGCCGCTGTACCGATGGGGCGCTCATGAGCGCGACGGGTTCGGCTGGTGGCGGGCGCGGGTGGCGCGGTCGCTGGAGCTGTTCGACGCCGTTCGGCTCGATCATTTCATCGGATTTGACCGGGCATGGGCGCTCTCGCCGCGGGCGCGCACGGCCAAGCGTGGTGCGTGGCGCGGGGCGCCGGGCGAGGCCGCGCTGCGCGCGATCGGGCGGGGGCCGGCGCGCGGGCGGCTCGTCGCCGAGGACCTGGGCCTCCTGACAGAGCGCGCCCAGCGCCTGCGCGACGGGTTCGGCCTGCCCGGGATGCGCGTCCTCCAGTTCGGGTTCGACGGCGAGCCGGGCAACCCGCACGCCCCGCACGCCGTCGGCGCCGGGTGCGTCGTCTACACCGGGACGCACGACAACGACACGGCCCGCGGCTGGGCCGAGTCGCTGGCGAAGACCGACGCCGGGCGCCGGACGCTCCGCCGGGCGTGCGCGTATCTGGGCGCTACGCCGCGGGGGCTGCCGGGCGCCCTGGTCCGGGCGGCGCTGGCGTCGCCGGCGCGGACCGCGATCGTTCCCGTGCAGGATCTCATCGGTCTCGGGTCCGACGCGCGGATGAACCGCCCGGGCGCCGAGCGCGGCGTGTGGCGCTGGCGGCTCGGGTCGGTGCGCCCGCTCCAGCGGCTGGCGGCGGCGCTGCGCGAGCAGCTGGCGCTCTACGAGCGGGCCGCGCCGGTAAGGCGGTGACCGCCGCGACCGGGCGCGTCAGCCGTTCGGCGAGAACATCTTCATCTGCCGGCGTTCGAGGATGCCCTTGGCCTGCGGGTGCTCCACGTCGATGGGGTAGTCCCCGCTGAAGCACGCGGTGCAGAAGTCGTCTCCGGGGGTGGCCTCGGTCGCGGCGCACGCCAGCAGCCCTTCGAGCGAGAGGAAATGCAGGGTGTCGACGCCGAGGAACTCGCGGATCTGCTCGACGGTCCGCCCGTGGGCGATGAGCTGCTCGGGCTCGGCGAAGTCGATCCCGAAGAAGCACGGGTGGGCGATGGGGGGGCAACTGATGCGCAGGTGGATCTCTTTGGCGCCGGCGTCGCGGAGCTGCTTCATCTTTGTACGCGTGGTCGTCCCGCGGACGATCGAGTCGTCCACCACCACGAGGCGCTTGCCGCGGACGATCTCGCCGACGATGTTGAGCTTGAGGCGCACGGCGTTGTCGCGCTCGTCCTGTGTGGGCTTGATAAACGTCCGGCCGACATAGCGGTTGGGCACGATGCCCTCGCGGTAGGGGACGCCCGAGGCCCGGGCGTAGCCGTTGGCGGCGCTGCGGCCCGAGTCCGGCATGGGCATGACGTAGTCCGCGGCGGCCGGCGCCTCGGCGGCGAGGCGTTCGCCCAGCCGCTCGCGCACGACCTGGACGGCCTGCCCGTACAGCCGGCTCGACGGGTTGGCGAAGTACACGTGCTCGAAGACGCAGTGGGCCCGGCGCGCGGCGGGCTCAGCGAAGCGCCGGCTGGTCACGCCCGCGTCCGAGAGGGTGACGATCTCGCCGGGCTCGACCTCGCGGTCGAACGACGCGCCGATCGCGTCCAGAGCGACCGTCTCGCTGGCGACGACGGGTCGGCCCGCCGGCGTTCGGCCGAGCACCAGCGGGCGCCAGCCCCACGGGTCGCGGGCCGCCTCGATCCGGTCGGGGAAGAGGAACACCAGGCTGAAGGCGCCCTGGAGCCGGCGGAGCGTCGACGCCAGGGGGTCGCGCGACGCCTGCTGATCCGGCGACGCCAGAAGATGGACGATCACCTCCGTGTCGCTGGTGGTGTGGAAGATGTGGCCCTGGGCCTCGAACGCGTCGCGCACGGCGGCGGCGTTGATCAGGTTCCCGTTGTGCGCCACGGCCACCTGCCCGCCGATGTACGACTCGATGATCGGCTGGCAGTTCGACGCCACGCTCGATCCCGTCGTCGAGTAGCGGTTGTGCCCGATCGCCCCTCGGACGGCCGGCGCCGCCGACCCGTTCTCCCGCGCCCGCCGCCGCTCCGGGCGGTGCTCGAGCTCCCACAGGATCCGCTCGCTGAAGACCTCCGGCACCAGGCCCATCCCGCAGTGCCCGACCACGGTCGAGCCGTCGGACACGGCGATCCCGGCCGACTCCTGCCCGCGGTGCTGCTGGGCGAACAGGCCGTAGTACGCCAGCCGCACGCCCGTGGGCTCGCCCCAGACGCCGAAGACGCCGCACTTCTCCTTCTTCTCGGAGGCGCCGGCGGCCCGGGGCGCGCAGCGGGCGCCGGCCCGGGGCGGGCGCGGGAGCACCGGATGCGTGCGGGTCCTGGTCAAGTCTTCACAGTCCGCGAGGCGGCTCCCGAGGCCCGGCGAGTCGGCGGTCGACCCCGGACGCTAGCGGCCCGGCCCGCGCCGATCAATGCCGGGTTGACGCCCGACGCCGGGCCGGGTCCAATGGGGGGCTGGCAACTCGAACGGACCGGATCGGTTCTGTGAAGCGGGCCGCAGCCGCGGGGGCCCCGCACCGATCGCTCACCCATCCATGAGCACCCCGGGGCGGCCCACGCGGGCCGGCCCGGCAGGACGGAGATTCACCGCATGGCCCGGTACCTCGGCCCCAAGGTCAAACTGTCGCGTCGCGTCGGCGTCCCCATCGCCGACATCCCCAAGCACACCGCCCGCCGGCAGCTCTCGCCGCCCGGGATGCACGGCTACCGCGGCCGGCGTCTGCGGGAATACGGCGTGCGCCTCGTCGAGAAGCAGAAGCTCCGGTACCACTACAACCTGCTCGAGAAGCAGTTCCGCCGGACGATGGACGAGGCCAAGCGCCGCAAGGGCAACACCGGCGAGGTGCTGCTGCAACTGCTGGAGGCGCGGCTGGACAACGTCATCCGCCGGGCGGGCTATGCGCGCACCATCTGGCAGGCGCGGCAGTTTGTGGCCCACGGGCACGTGCTGGTCAACGGGCGCAAGACCGACCGCCCGAGCTTCATGGTCCGGCCCGGGGACGAGATCACCATGAAGGAGCGGCTGCACCCGGTGGTCCGGGACGTGATGGAGTCCATGGCCGGGCACATCACGCCGGACTGGCTGGACGTGAACCCCTCAGCGCTGACGGCGCGCGTGCTGACCGAGCCCAGCGCCGAGGACGTCCCCTTCGACGTGAACCTGAACCTGGTGGTCGAGTTCTACCGCTGAACCGACCGGCGCGGGCCGCACGCCGCGCGGGAGACCCGCCGTGCTCAAGTTCTTCCGGAAGTACAACAAGATCATCCTCGGCTTCGGGTTCGCCCTGCTGATGGTGGTGTTCCTGCTCCCGCAGGGCGTCAGCCAGATCGTCGGGGATCCCAGGCAGCGCACGGCGTACGCTTACGACGGCGGGCGCATCACCGAGGCCCAGCTGCTCCAGGCCAACCAGGACGTCGCGTTCCTCAAGGAGATCTACCCGCCGCTGGCCGAGGGCTACCTGGGGCTCGACCCGCGGCAGACGGGGCTGCACTGGGCGCTGTTGGTTCGCCTGGCGGAGGACGCGGGGTACGTCGGGGGCCCCGACGACGGCCGGTCCTCGCTGCGCACGCTCGCCGAGATCTTTGCCGAGTTCGAGCTGCGCAGCTACTTCGGCCCGGACCTCGCCGCCATCGCGTCCCAGCGCGACGCCATGACCCAGACGCTGGCGACGCTGTTCGAGCAGGCCCGCGCCCGCGCCATCAACAGCGGGCGGACCGTCGACGCCGTCGACCGGACCTTGGCCCGGGTCCGCGGCGTGCTGCGCCTCTACGAGGCGTACCTCAACACCGTTTCGCTCTCGGAGCGCGAGCTGGCCCGGCAGACGCGCGACGCCTACGCGACGGCCGTCGTCGATGCGGGCCAGATCGCCGCCGCCAGCAAGGTGACGGACGAGACACCCGAGCCGACCGAGCTGGAGATCATCGCTGCCTTCGATGAGTTCAAGGACGTGCGTCGGGGCGAGGGTCGGCATGGCTTCGGCTACCTCCGCCCGCCGGCGGTGCGGCTGGAGTGGCTGCTGATCCCCCGCAGCGGGATCGCCGACGCGGTCGTGCTCGATCCCGTCGAGGTCAACGCCCACTGGCGGGCCAACCGCGACCGGTACACGGGCACGTCGTTCTCGGAGGACCGCCCGCGGGTCGAGCGGGAGCTCCGCGATCGGCAGGTCGAGCGGGTGATCGCCGAGATCCAGCGGGCGTTCAAGGGCGTCGTGCTCCAGAACACCGGCCGGTTCGAGACCGGCCCCGACGGCAAGCCGATCCCGCCGGCGGACTGGGCCGAGCGCCGGCCGCTGTTCAGCGATCTGGCCCGGTTGGTCGAGGAGCGCGCGGAGGAGCGCACCGGGATCGACATCCCCACGCCGCAGGCCTTGTCCGACCCGCGCTGGCTGGCCCGCGAGGACGTGGCGGCGCTTCCGGTCGTGGGCAACGCCCGGATCGTGGTCGGCCGCAGGCCGGTCGCGCTGGACGAGCTGGTGTTCTCGCTGCCCGAGCTGGGGGGCGACGGCGCCGGCGGGCTCATCGCGGGGGTCGCCCACCCCGAGCCGCTGATCGCCCAGGGCGGCGACCTGGTCTTCATCCGGGTCGATGCGGTCCGGCCGGAATCCCCGCCGGCGTCGGTCGCCGAGGTCCGGGCCCAGATCGTCAACGACCTCAAGACGCTGTACGAATACGAGCGCCTCGCCGAGGGTGTCAGCGAACTCGAGCAGGCCATCATCGAGGTCGGGCTCGAGGAGGCGATGCGGCTGCGCGGCGTCAACACCATCCTCGCGGACATGACCGTGCGTCGCGACTTCTTCAGCCGGACCATCACCGCGTCGGAGGAGGACGCCGCGGCGTTCCGCGACGCCATCATGGACAAGGCCGCCGCCCTCGACCCGACCGTCCCGGCGACCGATCAGCCCATCGCCGATCGCGTCGTGGCCCAGGCCATGCCGTCGGCGCTGGCCGTCGTGGCCGCCGTCATCAAGGAGATCCAGCCGGTGACGACGGAGCTCTACCAGACGGCGGCGCCGGCGATCTTCCGCGCGGCGCGCAACAGCCTCCAGTCGCCCGACTCATGGCCCTTCCGTCTCGAATCGTTGATCGATCGTTTCAACGTCGTCGGCGTCAGCCGGTCGCTGGACGAGGGCGACGACGGCGAGCCCCTCACGCCCGACGCGGGGCCGGATCACGCCGCCGACGCCGGCTGAGCCCGGCGCTAGCGCGGCAGGTGATTGCGCAGCCGATCGCTGAATCGGGGCCACCGGCGGGCCAGGGTTGCGGCGTCCATCGCGTCGGGGAGTTCGTCGTCGCCGAGGTCCAGCGCCGCTCGCGCCGCCGCCCGGGCGACCTCCGCGGGTGAGGCGCGCCCGCCGCCGAACCGGTCGTAGTCCGCCCACGACAGCCGGAGCGTCACCGGCCGCGACGCCCCGGCCGCGCCGACGCGCAGCGTGAAGACCCAGCCCGATCGGGCCTCGGTCTCGCGTTCGACGCTCACCTCTTGATGGGCCGACATGGACGCGCCGGGGTCTCCTGGGGCGTGCAACCGCATGAGTGTACGAGCCTATAGTGGCCGGACGCCGTGATGTTTGTGTTCGAGATCATCCTGCTCGGGCTGCGCAACCTCCGGCTGCACATGCTGCGGTCCATCCTGACGGCGCTGGGGATCATCCTGGGCGTGACGGCCGTCATCACCATGGTCTCTATCGGCGAGGGTTCGAAGCAGCAGGCCCTGGAGCAGATCGAACGTTTGGGCGCCCGCAACGTCATCGTGCGCTCGATCAAGCCGCCGGAGACGCAGACCGCCGGGGGCGGACGCCAGCAGTCCTGGGCGAGCAAGTACGGGCTGACCCGCGACGACCTGGACGTCCTGCGGGCCAACTTCGAGCCCACCGGCTGCACGATCGTCCCGCTCAAGGCCGTCGGCGGGCAGGTGCTCCGCGCCGACCGCCGGCAGACCAGCCAGGCCTACGGCGTGACGCCGGCGCTGAAGGATCTCGCCGGCCTGCGCGTGGCCCGCGGCCGGTACCTCACCCAGGACGACCTGGACGCCAGGGCCATGGTCGCGGTCGTCGGCGCCGAACTCGCCCGGGCCCTCTTCCCCGACGTGGACCCCCTCGGCTCGACGTTCCGCATCGACGACAAGGTCGTCCGGGTCGTGGGCGTCCTGGCGCCGGTGGGGCTGTCCGGCGGGGCGGGCGGCGCGTTGGTCGGCCGGGATCTGAACTTCGACGTTCACATCCCCTTCACCACCGCCCAAACGGTCTTCGGCGACCTCGTGATCCGCGGCTCCAGCGGTTCGCGCGACATCACCGAGGTGCAGGTCCACGAGATCTACATCGAGTCGCCGACGCGCGGCCGTGTGCCCGTTGACGCGGCCCGGCTCGCCCGGCTGATCGAGACCCGCCACCCGGAGATGGACGACGTCTCCATGATCGTCCCGTTCGAACTCCTGGAGAACGCCCGCAAGAGCGCCATGACGTGGAACCTGGTGCTGGGCGCGGTCGCCGGGATCTCGCTGCTCGTCGGCGGGATCGGGATCATGAACATCATGCTGGCGTCGGTCACAGAGCGCACCCGTGAGATCGGCATCCGCCGGGCGATCGGCGCCACACGCCGGCACATCGTCAGCCAGTTCCTGGTCGAGACGGGCGTGCTGTCCGTCATCGGCGGGCTGATCGGGATCGCGCTGGGCGTGGGCCTCTCAATCGGGGTCGAGACGATCGTCCCGATCCTGCCGGACCTGCCCGGCGTCGGGTCGCTGTTCGAGGCCGGGTTGAACCTGCCGACCGCCGTCACCGGCTGGTCGATCGCGCTGTCGTTCTCCATCGCCACGGCGACGGGGCTGGTGTTCGGCATCTATCCGGCGATTGTCGCCGCCCGGCAAGATCCGATCGTCGCGCTGCGCCACGATTGAGCCGTACACTCGCCGCCGTGGCGACGCGCTTACCCAACGACGCCCGGCCTGAGTCGGCCCGCGACGCGGCCATGCGCGTCCTGGCGAAGCACGCCCGACGCGACCCCGACCTGCGCCCGCTCGCGATCGACGACGCGGGCCTGTCGCGGCCGGACGCGGCGTTGGCCCATGCGATCGTCGATCAGGCCGTCCGCCGATGGGGGACGATCGAGTTCATTCTCGGCGGGCTGCTCAAGCGGCCGTTCGCGAGCCACACGCCGGCGGTCCGGGCCGCGTGGCTCGCCGGGGGGGCGCAGCTCCTGTTCTTCGATCGGCTGCCGGCCCACGCGGTGGTGGACGAGACGGTCGGGCTGGTCCGCCGACGCGCGGGCGCCAAGAGCGCCGGCCTGGTCAACGCCACGCTCCGCGCCCTGGCCCGGCTAGTCGTGTCCGACGGCGGGTCACGGCGCGATCGCTGGGACAACGAGCGCGACGCCCTGCCCCTGGCCGACGGCGGCGCGCGGGCGCTGGCCGAACCCCTGCTGCCCGAGGACCCGCTGGAGCGCCTCGCGGTCGCGACGGGGCTGGCGCCGGCGCTCCTGAGGGTTCTGACGCCGGTTCGTTCGTCAGAGGAAGTGCGCGCCTTCGCGCTGCACTCGATCGCCCGCCCCCCGGTGATCCTGAACACGGCCTGCGCCTCGGCGCCGCTGCCCGAGGCCGACCTCGAGCCGCACGACGAGCCGGGGCATCATGTCTATCACGGGTCGGCGTCGGGGCTGAGGGCGCTGCTCGCCGGGCGCTCGGACGTCTGGGCGCAGGACCCGGCGTCGAGCGCCGCGGTCGGGCTGGCCGCGGGCCTGACGCCGGGCTTGGTCGTGGATCTGTGCGCCGGCCGGGGCACGAAGACCCGGCAGCTGCGCGCCCTGTTCCCGGACGCCGAGATCGTGGCGACCGACATCAACGAGGCGCGCCGGCGGACGCTCGCCGAGGTCTTCTCGGGCGATCAGGCCGTGCGCGTCGTGGAGCCCGGGGCGCTCATCGATCTCGCCGGGCGGGCCGGGCTCGTGCTGGTCGACGCGCCGTGCTCGAACACGGGCGTGCTCGGGCGACGGGTCGAGGCCCGCCGGCGGTGGTCGGATCGGACGGTCGCGGCGCTGATCCAGGCGCAGCGGCAAGCGCTGGTCGAGGCCGTGCGCCTGCGGGCGCCCGACGGGGCGATCCTCTACTCGACGTGCAGCGTGGATCCGCGGGAGAACGAGGATCAGGCGTCGTGGCTGGCCCGCTGGCACACGCTGCGCCTCGAGCGGGCCCGGGCGAGGTGGCCCCGCGGGGGGCCCGGGCGGCCGCTGTATGAGTCCACGGACGGGGCGTACGCGGCCCTCCTCCGATAAGGGGTCTGGCCGGGGCGTGAAGTTCGAGATCGCGCCGCGATTGTCGCCCGTCGAGGGTGCGGGCGTGGTAGGATGGTCAAGGTCGGCGGTCGTCGCGCGTGGAGGAGACGCGGCCGCCGGCCTGTCCGATTCGGCTCAACCACCCCGCGGCTCGGCCCGCCGCGCTCGCACAGGTCACGGCATGAATCTGCTTGAGTTCCTCTCGCTTGATTGCATCAAGGCGCCCTTGGACGCGACGGACAAGAAGGGCGTCATCGACGAGCTCGTCGATGTGCTCGACGCCGCCGGCAAGGTCGTTGACGCCGACGCCCTGCGCCACGCCGTGTGGTCGCGCGAGCAAGCCCGGACCACCGGCATCGGGCAGGGCCTGGCGATCCCGCACGGCAAGACGGACGCGGTGCGCGAGCTCGCCATGGCGATCGGCAAGCCCGCCGAGCCCATCGACTTCGCCGCGATCGACGGCAAGCCTGTGCGCCTCGTCGTGCTCCTGGCCAGCCCCGTCGACCGAACCAGCGATCACATCCAGGCGCTGGCCCGCATCAGCCGGATGATGACGCGCGAGGCGTTCCGCGAAAGGCTTTATTCGGCGCGGTCCGCCGAGGAGATCTACGAGGCCTTGCATGAGCATGAGTCGGCGTCTTCCACCGCGACGTGACAGGCGCTCGCCGTGATCGAGACGGGTTGACTCAGGCCGCGGCCCGGCCCTGCTCGGCGGCCGCCGCGAGCGCCTCCAGCCGGCTCAGGCACCGCGACGCCGACGCCCGCGCCATCGCGTGCGGGAAGAGCGTAAACGCCGAGATCACCAGCCCGAACGCCGTGGTGATCAGCGCCATGGCGATGCCGTCGGCCACCAGCGCCGGGTCCGTCACCGGCCCGCCCGCCCCGGCGCCGAGCACCCCGAAGCTGTCGATGATGCCCAGCACCGTGCCCAGTATGCCCAGCAGCGGCGCCGCGGTGATGATCGTGGAGAGGGCGATCGAGAAACGCTCGATCTCCGGCCGCAGCGCCTCGATGACCTCGACGGCGGCCGCGTCGCCCGCGCCGGCGGGCCGGTCCAGCAGCGACGCGGCGGCGCGGGCGTAGACCGACCCGTCCTTGGCGATCAGCGCCCGCGCGCCGGGATGATCACCCGCTCGGAGCCGGTCGGCCACCGCGGCGAGCCATCGGCGCCGACCCGGCCGGTGGGTCAGAGCCCAGAAGATCAGACGCTCCACCGAGAGCGCGACCGCGACCAGGCTCAGGGCCAACAGCGGCCACATCACCCACCCGCCGCGCTGGAGAAGATCGCCGGTGGTCTGGAGCGCGTCGCCCGCCATGCCGCGGATCATACGTCCGCGCGGGGGGCAGCCCTCTGTTTCGTTGTCCCGCCGGGTTATGACAGGTACACTCACGCCGGGCCCGACCGGGCCGACGCACGCGCGCCCGCCGACGGAGGACCCCGCCCGATGCCGACGGCCCGGACAGCGGCCAGCCCCCCCGCGTTTCTCGGAGACCTGGCGCGGTCGATCGACGATCGGCTGGCGGGGTTCGTGTCGTCGCGCGACCTGCCCGGGCCGTTGCGGCGGGCCGTCGAGCACGCGCTGCTCGGGGGCGGCAAGCGCCTCCGGCCGATTCTGACGCTGCTGAGCGCCCAAGCGGTGGGGGGGAGCCCGGCCCGCGCCGAGCCCGCCGCCCTCGCGGTCGAACTCGTCCACGCCTTCAGCCTGGTGCACGACGACCTGCCGGCCCTGGACAACGACGACCTGCGCCGAGGCCGGCCGACGCTTCACCGCGCTCACGGCGAGGCCATGGCGATCCTGACGGGCGACCTCATGCTGGGGCTCGCGGTCGAGGCGCTGGTCACGGACGCCCCGGACGACGCCCTGGCCGGCCGGCTGGTCGCCGAGCTGATTTCGGGGGTCAACGCCATGATCGTGGGGCAGGCGGACGACACCCTCGGTGTCCGGGCGGGCGGCGGGTCCGACGCCGAGCGGCTCGAGTCGATCCACCGACAGAAGACGGGCGCCCTGATCCGCGCCGCGTGCCGGATGGGCGCGATCGCCGGCTCGGGCGGGACCGCCCAGGCGGCGCTGCCCGCGGTGACACGCTACGCCGAGGCCGTCGGCCTGATGTTCCAGATCGTTGACGACCTGCTGGACGTCGAGCAGACCACCGAGCACCTCGGCAAGAGCGCCGGCAAGGACGCGGATGCTGGGAAGCTCACCTACCCGGTCGTGCACGGGGTGGAGGCCTCGCGCGACGCCGTGGCCCGGCTCCGCGCCGAGGCCCTGTCGGCGTGCGAGGCGCTGGGCCCCTCGGCGGGGCGTCTGGCCGAGGTGTGCGAGTTCCTGGCGGTGCGAACTCGCTAGCCTGTTCTGAGGTACGACACCGGCCGGCGCATGGGACGCGCCCGGGCCCCGGAGCCGACGATGACCCTGCTCGAGTCGATCGCCTCACCCGACGACCTCCGCCGGCTCAGCGTGGAGGAACTGCCCGCGCTGGCCCGTGAGATCCGCCGGGCGATCATCGATCAGGTCAGCCGCACCGGCGGGCACCTGGCGCCGAACCTCGGCGTGGTCGAGCTCACGATCGCGCTGCATTATGTGTTTGACTTCTCCAGCGACCGGCTCCTGTTCGATGTCGGGCACCAGTGCTACCCGCACAAGCTGCTGACCGGCCGGCTGCCGATGCTCGAGGGGTTGCGCACCAGCGCCGGGATGGCCGGCTTCCCCGAGCCGCGCGAGTCCGCGTACGACCTCTTCAGTGTGGGGCACGCGGGGACCGGGATCTCCACGGCGGTCGGGATGGCGCGGGGGGACTTGCTCCGGGGCGAGTCCTTCGATCCGCACGAGCGCCCCGACGGCCGGCGCGTCGTCGCCCTGATCGGGGACGCGTCGATCGTCAACGGCGTGGCGATGGAGGGCCTCAACAACGCCGGGACGCTCAACCGGCAGTTCCTGGTCGTCCTCAACGACAACGGGATGTCGATCTCCAAGCCGCAGGGCGCCATGGCCCGGTACTTCGACAAGGTGCGTCTGTCGGGCGCGTACCAGGATTTCAAGGGCGTCGCCCGCCGGGCGCTGCGGCGTGTCCCGGGCGGGTCCCTGCTGGAGGAGGCCTACCACCGCGCCGGCGAGGCCACCAAGGCCATGGTCGCCGAGCACTCGTGGTTCGAGCACTTCGGGCTGCTCACGGTCGGGCCCGTCGACGGGCACGACTTCCCCTCGCTCATCGAGTTCCTCGCCGAGGCCCGGGACTTCGACCGGCCCATGGTCCTGCACGTCAAGACCGTCAAGGGCAAGGGCTTCGAGCACGCCGAGGGCGACGCGACCACCTTCCACTCGCCGGCGGCGTTCCGCGTCGAGGGCTGCCGCGTCGAGATCAAGAAGAAGGGGCGCTCGTTCACGTCGGCGTTCGCGGACGCGCTGGCGGACCTGATGGCCCGGGACGACGAGGTCGTCGCCTGCACCGCGGCGATGCCCGACGGGACGGGCGTCGCCAAGGCGCTGTCGCTGTACCCGGACCGGTCGTGGGACACGGGCATCTGCGAGTCGCACGCCCTGGACATGATGGCCGGGCTCGCCAAGACCGGGTTCAAGCCGTTCTTCGCGGTGTACTCGACGTTCCTCCAGCGGGCGTTCGACCAGGCGTTCCAGGAGGCCGCCCTCCAGGGCCTGCCCGTGCGGCTGTGTCTGGACCGGGCGGGTCTGGTCGGGGGCGACGGCGCCGTCCACCATGGGTTCTGCGACGTGGCGCTCCTGCGCACGCTGCCGGGCGCCGCGATCACCGCCGCGATCGACGAGCCCTCCCTGCTCGCCGCTCTCGAGTTCATGCGCGGCTACGAGGCGGGGATCTCTTCGGTCCGCTACCCGCGAGACAACGTCTCGGACCGGTTCGCGGGCTCGCCCTGCCCGCCGTTCGCGCTGGGCAAGGCCCGCCCCTTGATCACGCCGAACCGGACGCCGGACGCGGCCGTGCTGGCGTTCGGCGTCCCGGCGGTCGCCGCCGCCGACGCGATCGATCGCATCGGGGACGACCTCGCGGTGGCGCTGTACGACGCCCGATTCGCCAAGCCGATCGACATCGATCTGATCGAGTCCCTGATCCGCGCCGGCGTGCCGATCGTGACGGTCGAGGACCACGCCCTGACGGGCGGGTTCGGCGCCGGCGTGCTCGAGGCGTGCCAGGCCCGCGGGCTGGAGACGGCCCGGGTCACGCGGCTAGGCCTGCCGGATCACTGGATCTATCAGGATTCGCGCCCCGATCAGCTGGAGGAGGCGGGGCTCGACGCCGCCTCGATCGAGCGGGCCCTCCGCGCCGCCGCCGCCGGCTCGCCGCGCGTGGAGGTCCGGCCGCGCCGCTCCGGCGCCGCGTCGCTCTCCTGAACCGGGGCTGGGCGCGACAGCGGGCGGCCAACGCGGAACAACGATGCCCCGAGCCGCCCTCATCCTGGTCAACCACACCAAGCCCGGCGCCGACGAGGCGCTGAGCGCCGTCCGCCGCGCGGTCGAGCGGCACGGGCGCCTGGCCGGTGTGGCCGACGCCGACGCCGACGGCGCCGTCGACGCCAACGGCGCGGACCTGCTCGTCATCCTGGGGGGCGACGGCACGATCCTCGCCCAGGCCCGTCGGTGCGCGGACCTCGGCTTGCCCGCGCTGGGCGTGAAGGTCGGGAACCTCGGCTTCCTCGCGGAGTTCGACACGGACTCGTTCCTCCGCCATGCGCCGGCGATCCTGGGCGACGGCCCGCTCCCGATCGCCGAGCGCATGATGCTCAACGCCGCCGTCACCGAGCCGGGCGCCGCCGGTCCCACGTTCACCAGCGCCGCCCTGAACGACGCCGTCGTGACCGCCGGCCCGCCGTACCGCCTGATCGAGCTGGACATCTACATCGACGGCGAGCCCGGGCCCACCGTCCGGGGCGACGGCGTGATCGTCGCCACACCCGTCGGCTCGACCGCGTACAACGTCTCCGCCGGCGGGCCCATCGTCTCGCCCGACCTCGATTCATTCACCATCACGCCGATCGCGGCCCACTCGCTGGCGTTCCGCCCGATCGTCTTGCCCGCCGAGCACAGCATCGAACTGGTGGCGCGCCGGGCCAACGACGGCGACGGCGCCGGGACAACCCTCGTCCTGGACGGGCAGGTCCACCACCGGCTGCGCACCGGGGCGCGGGTCCGCCTGGCCAGGTCCGGGCGGGCCGTCCGGCTGGTCCGCAACCCGGACACCACGTTCTGGTCGACCCTGATCCGCAAGCTGCACTGGGCGGCCGCGCCGGGGCAGGGCGGCCGGGCCGATCCCCGCTGAAGCCCGGGCCCGGTTGACCGATATATGATCCTGTCGCCTGTGCTGACCCGGCTCGTCGCCATTTTGGCCCTGATCCTCCCGCCCGCGCTGGCGGCGGGGACGCTCGATGCGCACCGGGCGGCCCC
>RFGI01000134.1 GCA_003696725.1 Planctomycetota bacterium
CACGATCTCCACCACCGCGCCGCCGTCGGCGCCGTTGCGCACCGTGACGCGCCCGTCGTGGGCGTCCGCGATCCGGTGCACGATCGCCAGCCCCAGCCCCGTCCCCGCGTCCCGAGTCGTGAAAAACGGGTTGAACATCCGCTCCATGACGCCCTCGGGGACGCCCGGCCCGGTGTCATGGACTCGGACAGCCGCCATCGGCCGCGCGGCGCCCTCCGGCCCGCGCGCCGGGCACGCCGACGCCTCGACCCTCACCCGGCGCGGCCCGCTCACGGTCGCGACCGCCTCCAGCGCGTTGCGCACGATGTTGGTCAGCGCCTGCTGCGCCAGGTGCTCGTCGCACGCCAGGATCACCGGCTCGGGCGGCTCGGGGACGTCGATCTGCGCCGAGGCCCGCTCGATCAGGTCCGCGCACGCGCACAGCGCCCGCTCGATCAATCGCGACGCGGGCGCCGGCTTCGCCTCGACCCGGATCTCGCGCGAGAACGCCAGCACGTCCGACACCACCGCGTCGAGCCCGCGGACCGCGGCGCCGATCTTCTGCGCCAGGGCGCGCGGCTCGGGCGCCCCGGCCAGATCCTCCTCCAGTGCCCGCGCGTACAGCCGGATCGACCCAAGCGGGTTGCGGATCTCGTGGGCGATGCCCGCGGCCATCTCGCCCAGGGCCGCGAGCTCCTGCGCCCGCCTGAGCCGACGGTTGGCGTCGCGCAGCTCTCCCTGGAGCCGCGCGACCTCCGATGTCAGCGTCTCGTGCGTCGATTGCAGCCGCGACGTCACCTCGTTGAACGCCGCGAGCAGTTCGGCGAGATCGGCCGCCTCGGCGACGCGCGCGGGCCCCGGGACCCCGGCGGGATTCGGCGTCGCCGTGCTCATCCTTCGCGGTCCTGATAGGTGGCCCCGCCCCGGCGCCCGCCGTAGGCGCTCAGCGCGCCGCGCGTCCGCGCGATCTGGGCGATCTGCGCCGTCGCGGCGCCGCGGCGCTGGCTCAGCGCTTCCTGGTCCTGCTCGTCTCGGCGGGCGATCCCCGCGATGCGCTCGGCCAACCCGTCGATCCGGGCTTCGAACCCGCGCCGGTCCGCCTCGTCGAGCCGGCCCATCAGATCGGCCCAGCGCTCGCGGAAGGGCGCCAGGTGCTCGTTGCTGCGCTCGAGCCGGGCGAGCGTCTCCTGCCGATCCGCCAACAGCCGCAGGAGCCCCTCGGTGTCCTCCGAATCGATCAACGCCCGTTGCGACGCTGAAAGCCGATCCAGCGTCTCGTACAGCGCCGCCTGGGCGTCGAGGATCCGGCGGAGCCTGGGCGCCCAGACCGAGGGGGCCGGGTCCCGGCTCCAATCAAGGGTTGCGTCTGTGTCGCGGGCCATCCGTGGCCTCCGTCAATGGCTGGGGGTTCTCAGTCTGATTGGTCAGGGACCGACGCCGTCTGCGGCGCCGATCCCGCCCGGCTCAGGGCGTCGGTCGAGTCGAGCCACCGCTCCCAATGCTTACGGGTGAAGGGCAGGTCGCTGCGCGCGAAGGCCTCGTCGGAGAAGTCCGCCAGCCGCTGGCGGGCCCGCTCGTTGGCCTTGCGGGCCTCGGCGAAGCGCCCCTGCTTGATGAGCGCGCTGACGATCTGGGCCATGGCCACCAGCGACACGGGGTCGTCGGCGTAGCGCTGCGCCGCGGTGTCGTAGAGCTCGATCGCCTCGTCGTACCGGCCAAGCTCGAACGCGGCGTCGGCCCGGTGGAAGTACGCGTTGCGCAGCGCCGCCCGCTCCACGGGCGTGCGGTCGCGCACCGGCCGAGCCGACAGGGCCGACTGCGCCTCGGCGAAGAGGGCCAGCGCCTGCTCGAGATCCGACGCCCGCTGCGTTTCGAGTCGGGCGCGGTCGGCCTGGGGCATGGCGCGGGTCAGCGCGTCGGCCGCCGCGTCGGCCCGTCGCCGGCGCGCGTCGGCCAGCTCGAAGAGCAGCAGCGGCCGCTCGGGATCGTCGGGGTACCGCCGGACGGCCTCGTCGAGCCGGACGATCGCGTCGCCGAGCCGGTCCCGCCGGGCGTAATACCGGCCCAGGTCTTTCAGCGCCTGACGGAACTCGAGGGCGTCCGGCTCGAGCAGCCGGCCGTCGATCAGCCGGGTCAGCAGCGACTCCGCCTCGTCGTCGTTGGCCGGGTCCTCGTCGGCCAGCAGCGCCCGCGCCAGCCACAGGTAGCTGCGCGTCCCCTCGCCGCTGGTCGGGTTCTGGGCGATGAGGTCGCGGTAGATCGCCTCGGCCGCCTCCAGCTCGCCCCGCGCCTGATGGGCCTGCGCCAGGCGCAGCATCGCCGCCGGCCGGCGCGGGTCGCCGGGCCGGCCGTTGGCGTACTCCGCGAAGACTTCGATCGCCCGCTCGTCGGCGCCGGCGAGATCGAAGCACTCGCCCGCGTTCCACAGCGACTCGGCGAACGCGTCGTCGTCCGCGAGGATCATGGTCCGCGCGTGCGTCAGGAAGTGCTCCCCCGCGCTGAGGTACAGCCGGCGGATCTCACGCCGGGTCACCGGGTCCAGGAGCGAAATATCCGGGGGCTGGCCCGGCGCCGGCCTGGCCCGCGCCAGGGTCTGGTCCGCCAGGAGCCGCTCGCTGCGCGCCAGCGCCAGGACCACGCTGGCGCTGGGACGCTCGCCCTCCGAGACGCTCCGCGCCAACTCCGCGAACCGCAGGGCGACCGCGTACCGCTCCTGCGCCAGCGCCCCGCCCACCTGGTCCAAGAGGCTCGAGACGACGCGCTCGCCGGGCACGCCCGCGCGGTCGCCGTGCTCTTTGATGTGCTGGATCAGTGTGTCGTACGCCTCGAACGACTCGGCGGTCTGGCCCAGCAGCGCCCGCGTCTCGGCCAGGCCCAGCAGCGCCGGCGCCCACGCGTCCGACGCCGAGAAGTCCGCCACGATCCGGGCGTAGGCGTCGCGGGCCCGTTCCGGATCGCCCCGGTCCTGCGCGATCCGCCCGGCGACGAGGAACACGCCCGCCATCAGCGGGTCGGCGGGGCTGAGGCGTTCGGCCGCGCGGGCGACGTTCTCCTCGGCCTCGTCGAGCCGGCCCAGCGCCTGGTACGCCGACGCCAGGAGCGTGTACAGCCTCGCCGCGTCGCGCGCCGGCAGGTCCGCGTAGCGCTGGATCGCCAGCAGCAGATGGTCGACGGCCTCGGCGGTGTAGCCGGCCTCGAGCCGGACGCGCGCCTGCGTCGCGATCGCCCAGGCGCGCTCCTCGGGCGTCAGGTCGGGCTCGTCGGCGAACCGGTCCAGGAGCTCGATTGTCCGGTCGCCCGCGCCGGCGCCGCCCGGGGCGGCCAGCGCCCGCTCGATCACCCGGCGCAAGACGCCGCGCCGGGCCTGGCCCGCGCTCTCGGGCAGGGACGCCGCCCGCTCGATCGCTTCGTCCTCGCGCCCCAGGGCGATCAGCGCCATCGCGAGCCGATGCACCCGCTCGGGCGCCAGGTCCAGGCCGAAGCGCTCGGCCTCGGTGTACCCGTTGACGATGCGCTGTGCGTTGTCGGGGCCCAGGGGGTCCGCCGCGATCGAGATCGCATCGGCGCGGAGGGCGTGCAGACGGGCGAAGTCCTCGGCGGTGGCGCCGGCTTCTGTGGTCAGCGCGGGGGCGATCGTGTCGTTTAGTAGATCGAGGGCCTCGACGGGCCGCTGGCTTCGGATCAGCGCCGCGGCGTCGTCCAACGCCGCCGGGTAGTCGTGGTGCGGCTTGCCGCCCACCGCCGACAGCAGCCCCAGCGCCAGGAGCACCGCGCCCACGATGAGCGTCGGCGCCTGCCAGAGGTCGGACCAGCCGCGGTCGGTCGGCGGCGCCCCCTCCGGGTCGGGGCCGGTGTCGGTGTCGGACTGTTCGGCGTCGGTCATCCCCGCGGCTCGGTCCGTCGGCGCCGGCGCGGCGACCGCCCGCGGACCGACCGCCGGCCGCCCGTCGCGCCCAGAGACGGACTATCGGACGCCGACGCGCGGATTCTGCACTCTCCGTCAGCCCCGGGGCGCACGATCTGCCCGGCGCGAACGCCGCAGCGCCGGCGCCCGGAACGTCAGCAGCGCCGGCAGCGCCACCAGCGTGCTCACCAGCGTCGCCGTCATCCCGATCGTCAGCACGACGCCCATGCTGGCGGCGCCGGGGTGCGGGCTGAAGCCCAGGGACCCGAACCCCGCGATCGTTGTCAACGCGCTGTAGAGCACGCCCCGCGCCGTCGCACTCTCCAGGAGCCGGTCGTGCGTGCCGGCCTTGGACCGATGCACGAGGTGGATCCCGCTGTCGATCCCCACGCCCAGGAGCAGCGGCAGCGCGATCACATTCGCGAAGTTGAATGGCACGTCCAGCACCACCATCGACCCCACCGTGACCACCGCGGCGAGGGCGAACGGCGCCAGGGCCTCCAACGTCGTCAGCACGCTGCGGAACGCGATCAGCAGGACGATCACCACGGCCGCCGCCGCCAGCGACAGCGCCTCGCGGAAGGCCAGCACCACCGCGTCGCCCGACTCCAGGTGCGAGATCGGCGGGCCGACGGCGTCCGGCGCGACCTCCCTGATCGCCGCCACGAACGCCCGCATCGCCGGGACGCTCGCCAGGTCCGCGCGCGGGAACGCCTGCACCCGGTGCGCGCCGTCCAGGCCGACCCACCGATCGCGGATCGCCTCGGGGAGCGACTCGACCGACACACGCCCGGCGCCGAGCGCCTCGCGGAGCTGGGCGATCAAGAGTGGGAACGACCCCATCCACGCCGCGTCGAGCCGCCGGGCCGCGCTGGCCGGGTCCGCCCGGGCCTGCGTGAGCCACTCGGACAGCGCCCCCCGCAGGTCGCGCGACGCCCGCGCCGTGGCGGCGTCCGTCCCGGGATCATCGGCGGCCTCGTCCAGGGCGCCGACCAGCGCGGACAGGTTCGTGAATGTCTGGGCCGGAGTCGCCGCTTGTGTCGCGGCGGGCGGGGTGAGCGTCGGCCCTATCAGGAACGCCAGATCCTCGATGAGCGCCAGCTTCTCGTCCTGGCGGTCGGGGACGAACGAGCCGATCCACACCGCCTTGTCGACCAGCGGCTGCGCCGCCAGCCTGTCCCGCAGCCCCTCGGCGGCCTGCCGGTCCGGCGCCACGGCGGAGACGCTCCAGTGATCCGACGCGTGCAGCCGGCGCAGCTCCCGCACCGTCGCCACCGATTCCGAATCCGGGTCGCGCAGATTCAAGGGATCCGGGTCGAACCGCACCTTGGGCGTCAGCGACGAGCCAGCGATCAGCAGCCCCGCGGCCACGCTCAGGACCCCCCACCGGTGCCGCTCCGGCGCGTGCAGGAGCCACAAGAGCCAGCCCGACGGCCGGGGCGCCGGAGGCCTGCGCCACCGGCTCGGCAGGATCGTCATCAGCGCCGGGAACATCACCAGCGTCGTCACCAGGCTGATGATCATCCCGGCGCCGGCGATCAACCCCAACTCGGACACGCCGACAAACGGTGTCGGCAGGAACGCGAAGAACCCCACCATCGTGGTGATCGCGCAGAACCACAATGAGCCGGCCACGTCGCGCACGGCGCCGTGCAGCGCCTCGGCCGGCGCGAAGCCCTCGGCCCGCCGCGCCCGGATGTGCAGCGCCAGGTGGATCGCGAAATCCGCGCCCAGCCCGATGTACAGCACGCCAAACGCGATCGAAATCAGATTCAGCCGCCCGATCGCCAGCGTGGTGAACCCCACCGTCAGGCACAGCCCCACCGCGAGCGTCACCAGCGACGCGTTCATCAGCGCCCACGACCGCAGCGCCCGCCGCAGGAGCAGTGCCACCAGAACAACCGACACCGGCAACGACACCCACATGCCTCGGATGACCGTCCGCTGCTCGTCTCGCTCCAGCGCGAGGGGCCCGGTCAACCGCAGGCGCACGCCAAACCTATCGAACCCGGCGTCCCGCCCGGCCCGGCGGACGGCGCCGATGATCTCGGCCTTGCCCCCCAGCCGATCACGGTCCAGGATCGGACGGATCTGCACGATGCGCTGGGTCCGGCCGGCCTCGTCCGAATCGTCGCCCACGACCCGCCGCCAGGACATCTCCCCGGGGGGGCCGGCGCGCTCGCCCAACGCCGGGAGGGCGTCGCGCAGGGCGTCGAGCAGCCGGGGCAGGGTCTCGGGGGGCGCGTCCACCTCGCGGCCCAGCGCCTCGGTCAAGAGCGCCGCCAACCCGTGCGCCGTCGGGTCGGACACGAGCCGGCCGAGGAACGGCTGAGCGTCGGCCAGGCGCGTCGAGAGTCTCTCCAGATCCGTGACCGACAGGTACAAGAGCCCGTGTCGGCGGAAGAACGGCCCGCCATCGGGACGGAATGCCTCGGCGATCAGCTCGGGCGACCCGGCCAGCCGCTCAGCCAGCCGGTCCGCGGCCCAGTCGGCGCGCTCCGGCGTCGGCGCGTCCACCACCGCGATCAGCGGCGACACCGCCCGCGGGAACCGGCGCTCGAACTCGATCTGATTGCGCTGGAACGGGAGCGATGAGGAGATCAGGTCCTCGGTCTTGGTGTCCAGCCGCAACCACGCCGCCGCCAGCGCCGCCGACAGAGCCGCCAGGACGAGAAAGACCACGACCACGATGACGCCGGTCCGCCGATCCATCCGCGGGCAACCGTATCAGGACTCCCGCCGACGCTCACCGCCCCGGCGCGGCTGCGCCGGGTTCCGCCTGCTCGGGAGGCGCCGAGTCCGGCTCGGGGTCGGCCGACGGCTCGGTGTCCGCGTCGTCCTCGAGGAGGTCCTCGGGCAAGGGTTCGAACGGCGCCGACTCGTCCTCGCCGCTGATCAGCGACCACTGCCGCTGCATGTACCCGCTCTTCATGAACTCGTAGGGCGCGACGGCCTCGCGCACACGCCGCATCGCTTCGCGGCGGGACTCGGCCGTGCTCACCGCGTTGACGCCCGCCGTCGCCGTTCGCTCGAGCCCCGGCCCGATCAGGCCCACCGGGCTGAGCACCAGCCGCATCGGGATGTCCGGCAGGCCGGTGACGCTCGTCGGGCCCAAGAACGGCAGCACCAGATAGGGCCCGGGCCCCATCCCCCACCGCCCGGCGGTCACCCCGAAGTTCTGCGGGCTGAACTCCAAGCCCAGCGTCGTCGCCGGGTCCGCGATCCCGCCGAAGCCCACCGTGGAGTTGGTCAGGAACCGCAGGGCGTCGCGCCCGGCGCGGCGCGGCCGGCCTTGCAGCACGTCGTTGGCGATCACAATCGGCATGGACAGGTTGCGGAAGAAATTCCGGATCCCCGCCCGCAGCGGCTTGGGCGTCACCCCGCGGTACACCGCCGAGACCGGCTGGGCCACGTACCGGTCCACGCCCATGTTGAACCCAAAGAAGGCCTTGTTGACCGGTCGGAATGGGTCCGGCGGGCTCGTCCACCGCTCCTGCGTGGCCCGCCCGCAGCCGACGGCCAGCAGCAGCGCCGCCAGCGCCAGGGCCCGCGCCCGGCCTTTAGTCATCGTCCGTCTCGCCGCGCGCGAAGCCGGCGATCTTCTCCTCGAGCGTCGCCAGCAGCGCCGGCAACCCGTCCTTGCGGATCACCGCGTCGTACTGCGCACGCTTGAGCGCCAGATCGCTCACCCCGTCCACCGCGACGTTGACCACGAACCACCGGCCGTCCTTCTCCCGCGTCTGGTAGTCGAACCGGTGCGTCTCGCCCGCGCCGGTCACCAGCCGGGCCCGCACCACAACCACGCTGGGTTGCTGCTCGCCGGCGCCGTCGATCCGGAACTCGTGGCCCGCGTACGAATCGAACTCCGCGGCGTAGTTGGCGACCACGTACCGCTTGAAGACGCCAAGGAACTCCTCGCGCTGGGCCTCGGGCAGCGTCTTCCAGTGCCCGCCCAGGACCAGCCGGCCGATCGTGGAGAAGTCGAAGACGCCCAGCACCGCCGGCCGGATCGTCTCCACGCGCGAGCCGAACCCTTCCACGCCGGGGATCTTCATCGCCGCCAGCAGCGCGTCGTGCAGCCGCTGGACGGCCTGCTCGGGCGAATCCGCCCCGGGGAGGGTCTCGGCCTCGGCGCCGTCAGGGCCCGCGGGCGTGCCGGGCTCGATCGCCCGCACCTCCGACATCCACCCCGCCGTGAGCCACCCGGCCGTCAGCGCCGCGCACACCGACGCCACACGGACCGCTCGTCGGACTCGGCGCCGGCTGATGAGATCTGGACGGTTCATGGTCTGCGTCGTCTCGTGCGGGGTGACGGGCCAGCGGAGCCCACACCTGGGGGCCGGGATGATACCGCCCACACCACCCCAGAGGTTCCCCTGTCCGACATCGGCACA
>RFGI01000135.1 GCA_003696725.1 Planctomycetota bacterium
GCACCGCCAGCACCGCGCCGGCGCCGCCGAGCCCGACGTGCCGGGCGTGGACCCGGTTCAGTACGCGGAATTGCGGACGCAGTACCGGCGGACGGGGAAACGCGAGGGTCGCGGTGAATCCTCCGTCATAATGGGGCAGGCCTCCGTGCCTGCCATACAAAAAGCCCCGGCTCGGCAGGCAGAGACGCCTGCCCCACTGCCGCCGGGTGTTTCCGGAGCCGCCAGAGACGGCCTCCGTATCAGTCGTCGCAGGTTGCCGCATTGGCGCATGGACGGAGCGACCTACTTCGTCACCTGGCGGTTGCGATCATCGCAGCGGGAGTTGTCCGAATCAGAGCGATCACTTGTTGTTGATGCGCTGCGCCATTTCGACGGTGAGCGATACGACCTGATCGGGTATGTCGTGATGAACGATCATGTTCATCTTGTTGTGCGGCCGTATGAGGGCTGTGAACTCTCGGGCCTGCTTCATACCTGGAAGTCGTACACGGCGAACCGGATGCAGCGGGAGACCGGGCGGGTCGGCGCAGTCTGGCAGGATGAATCGTTTGATCGAATCGTTCGCGATGAGGATGAGTACTTTGAAAAGCTCGGGTACATTCTGACAAACCCCCAGCGCCGATGGCCGGGTATTCAGGAGTACGCGTGGGTTGGAGTCTGCGACAGTGGGGCAGGCCTCCGTGCCTGCCGAGGAACATGCTGAAACACGGCAGGCAGGGACGCCGGCCCCCGACGCCCGTGTCCCCGTTCAATGCAAGAGGGCGCCTGCTCGACGGAGAATGTTCAGAGGCTTAGGCCTCAAGCCGCGCCGCGAGCCAGCCGGCGACGGCGTCGATGGCGATCCGCTCCTGCTCGAGCGTGTCTCGGTGGCGGACGGTGACGGTCTGGCCCGTCAGCGTCTCCGAGTCGACGGTGAAGCAGTAGGGGCAGCCGGCCTCGTCCATGCGGGCGTAGCGCTTGCCGATGGACTGCTTGGGGTCGGTCTCGACCAGGCCGAAGCGGGCGCGGAGCTCCCTGTGCAGGCGCGCGGCCACGTCGGGCATCCCGTCCTTGTTCACCAGCGGGAAGACCGCGGCCTTGATCGGCGCCACGCGCGGGTGGAACCTCATATAGACCTTGCTCGGCCGCGCCGGGTCGGGCGTGTAGGCCTCGCAGATCAGGGCCAGGACGCCGCGGTCGGCGCCCGCCGAGGGCTCGACCACGTGGGGCAGGTACCGCTCGTGGCGCTCCTGATCGAAGTATTCGAGCTTGGCGCCGGAGTGCTCGGCGTGCTGGCGGAGGTCGTAGTCGGCGCGGTCGGCGACGCCCTCGAGCTCGCCGAAGCCCGGGGCGGTGAAGGGGAAGCGGTACTCGATGTCGCTGGTGCCGGCGCCGGCGGTGGCGTAGTGGGCCAGCTCGTCCCGGTCGTGCTCGCGGAGCCGGAGGTTGGCGCCGGTGAGCCCCAGCGACCGCCACCACGCCAGGCGCAGGTCGCGCCAGAAGGCGTACCACTCGCGCGTTGAGTCCGGGTGGCAGAAGAACTCGACCTCCAGCTGCTCGAACTCGCGCGAGCGAAAGGTGAAGTTGCGCGGCGTGACCTCGTTGCGGAAGGCCTTGCCCATCTGGGCGACGCCGAAGGGCACGCGCACGCGCGTGGTGTCCAGGACGTTCTTGTAGTTGATGAAGATGCCCTGGGCCGTTTCTGGGCGGAGGTAGGCGACGTCCTCTTCGGTGGCGGTGGCGCCGATGTACGTCTTGAACATGAGGTTGAAGGCGCGGGGCGCGGTGAGCGTGCCCTTCTGGGTCGCGTGGGGCCCGAGCACGTCGGCGAGGTCCGATTCGTCGAGTTCGGTGAGCGGTTGCTCGATAAACCCGCCCGTGTCGGGGTGCTTGGCGGCGTGCTTGTCGGCTTTCTTGCGCGCGGGGGCCTCGGTGTCCGGATCGCCCTCGACGAACGCGAAACAGATCGGCGCCGCGGTGCGGTCTGCGGGGGTGAGCACGCGCACGTGGTCGGCGCGGTAGCGGCGCTTGGATTCCCGGCAATCCACCATCGGGTCGTTGAATCCCCCGACGTGGCCCGACGCTTCCCAGACCTTGGGGTTCTGGATGATGCAGGAGTCGAGGCCGACGATGCAGAGGGGGGCGCCGTCGGGCCCATCGGGCGGGCAGAGGACGGTGTCGCGCCACCAGGCGTCCTTGAGGTTTTTTTTGAGTTGGGCGCCGAGCGGGCCGTAATCCCAGAAGCCGTTGATCCCGCCGTAGATCTCGGACGCGGGGTAGATGAAGCCCCGGCGTTTGCACAGGGCCATGATGTCGTCCATGGGCTTGGCGGCGGGGTCGGTCGCGTCGGAGGGCTGGTCGGTCATGGGCGTGACTGTAGAGGGATCGAGGGACAGGGGAGCGAGGGTAGGGGACGCCTGGCCTGAGCGGAGCGGAGAGCAGGCGGGCGAGGAGATAGGGGGGCGCCCCTCACCCGTCAAGGCTGCGCCTTGCCACCCTCTCCCGTGGGGAGAGGGGGACAGCGCCGAGAGGCGCGCCGCGCCTTGCCACCCTCTCCCGTGGGGAGAGGAGGACAGGGCCGAGGCGCTCGCTGCGCCTCGCCCCCCTCTCCCGGTGGGGAGAGGGGGCCGGGCCAAGTGGCGCGTGCGGCCCGCGGCGCCAGGGTCGGGTGTGGGTAAACTGGCGGGATGCTGGAGTTCCTCGACGAGGTGGTGACCGGGCAGCTGGTGGTGAGCGTGGCGGTGATCCTGGTGATCCTGCACGTGAACCTGGTCGGCGTGGCGTACCTGATCCTCCTGGAGCGGAAGCTGTCGGCGTGGATCCAGGACCGCATCGGGCCCAACCGCTGCGGGCCGGTGGGCCTCTTCCAGCCGATCGCCGACGGCGTGAAACTCCTGGTCAAGGAGGACTACAAGCCCAAGGGGGCGGACCTGGCCCTCTTCAGCCTGGCGCCGATGGCCATCATCATCCCCGCCCTGATCGGGTGGGTGGTGATCCCTTGGGGCGGCGAGTGGGCCATGCCCGAGTTCACGCTCCCGGTGCTGGGGACGTTCGGCGGGCAGCGCGTGGTCGTCGCCGGGGCGGACGTGGGCATCGGGGTGATCTTCCTCCTGGCGGTGGCGTCCTTGGGGGTCTACGGCGTGACGCTGGGCGGGTGGGCGTCGAACAACAAATACTCGCTGTTCGGGGGCCTGCGGGCCACGGCGGGGATGATCTCCTACGAGATCCCGATGGGGGCGTCGATCCTGGCGGTGCTGCTCTTGTCGGGCGCGGTCCGGCCGCAGACGCTGATCGAGCAGCAGGTCGCCGGGGGGTGGTACGTCGTCGCGCAGCCGCTGGCGGCGCTCCTCTTTTTCGTGTGCATCCTCGCCGAGGCCAACCGCGCGCCGTTCGACAACGCCGAGGCGGAGCAGGAACTGGTCGGCGGGTACCACACGGAATACTCGTCGATGCGGTTCGGGATGTTCCTGCTGGCCGAGTACGCGCACCTGATCACCAGTTCGGCGTTCCTGGCGCTCCTGTTCCTGGGCGGGTATCACCTGCCGTTCGTGGGGTGGACGAGCCCGGCGGCCGTGGGCCTGGGGCCGGCGCTGGTGAAGGTGGTCGTGTTCTTCACCAAGGTGTTCTTCATCGTGTCGTTCATGATGCTGGTGCGGTGGACCATCCCGCGGGTGCGGTGGGACCAGGTGATGAAGCTGGCGTGGAACGCGCTGATCCCCTTGGGGATCGCGCTGGTGGTGCTCACCGCGGCGCTGGTGTACCTCGAGTGGACGGCGTGGTGGCAGACGCTCCTGATGAACGCGGCGGTGGCGGCGGCGGTGCTGGCGATCCAGCCCCTGATGCCCGGCCCGGCGGAGAAGAACCGCCGCGTGCCCCTGGCGGGGAGCCGGTTCTGCCCGATCGCGCCCGAGCCGGTGTCGGCGGAGTCCGAGGCCCCCACTACGGGCGGCAGGCCGGCGTCGCGCGGCCTGGCCGGAGTGTCCTAGGTCCTGTATGGCGGATCGCTCGGGCGTCACCCAAGGCGGGGACAGCCCGTGCAGCAGCCGGCTGGGCCGTTGTCTGTGTCAACCACGACGGGCGAGACGCCCGTCCCACTGGGCCAGACACCCGTCCTACGAATCCGTTCCACAGAACGTAGACGGGGCCTGCGCACCGCGGACGCGCCCCGGCGGGGCGCCGCACCGTCATCGCTCGGGCCACCACGCCGACCACGCCGCGGAAGGGCGGGTCGTAAAGTTCACGCGGTGATGCGCTACCTGGCGATCGATCTGGGCGATGTGAGGACCGGCCTGGCGGTCGGCGACGACGAGACGCGGCTGGCGACGCCCGCGGGCGTGGTCGAGGCGTCCGGCGATCGGCTGGTCGAGGCGATCGAGCGCACGGCGGCGGACCACGGCGTGGGGGCCGTGGTGGTGGGGCTGCCGCTGAACATGGACGGGACCGAGGGGCCAAGGGCGCGCGCGACGCGGGCGTTCGGCGGGGCGCTGGGGGCGCGGCTGGGGCTGCCCGTCCACTACGCGGACGAGCGGCTCACGAGCGCCGAGGCAGGCTGGCGGTTGGCGGGGTCGGGGCTGACGCGCGGGCAAAAGAAAAACCGCCGCGACGCGGTGGCCGCGGCGGCGATCCTCCGATCGTTCTTCGCCAGCCGTGGGGAAACCGGCTGAAGACGCGGCGGCCGTTCAGGACGGCTTGGCCGTGGAGAGGATCAGGAACTGCTCGACGCGGATCTCCTCGGCGACCTTCTCGCCGATGATGCCGTTGTCCACGCCGAAGTCTTTGAGGACGACCGGATACTGGGTGAGGATGGCGATCATGCCGTTCTGCGAACGGACGGCGATGGTCGCCGGGAACGAGAACTCGCGGGTCTCGCCTCGGATGGTCATCTCGCCGAAGATCTCCCCGGTGTACCGCTCGGCGCCGTTCTGCGTGCCGGCCGGGGCGAGGTCTCGCACGCCCTTCAGGGAGAACCGGATCTCGGGGAACTTCTTCTTATAGAGCCAGGTCTTCTGCCCGAGGTGCTTGTTGCGGAGCTTGATGCCGGTGTCGAGGGACTCGACGGGCAGGAGGAACTCGCCGGCCAGGAGGTTCTGCGGGTCGCCGGTGGAGGCCACCACGTAGCCGACGACATCATTGGAGAACCCCGTGAAGGCGTCGACGGGCTTGGCCTTCTTGTGCTCGGGCGGGGTGTTGGTGAACCGGGTCTGATCCTGGTCGGGGCCGGGCTTGCCGGGGACGACGTAGTAGACGGTCCCCATGGCGGCGATCTCGTCGGGGACGACGAGGGTCTTGCCGTCCTCGGTGCGCTGGGGCCAGTCATCTTGGGCGGGGGCGGCGGCGGCGATCAGGCCGGCGGCCGCGACGGCGAGGAGCATCGGGGCGCGTGCGTGCATAGCGTGTTCCCTTGTGTTCGATTCTGTGTGTAAGGACAAAACGAGCGGTGATCGGGCGGGCGCCTCAGGCCGGGTCCGGCGCGGGTTGCGAGGGCGCCTCCGTCCGGCGCGCGAGGAGCCGGCGGGCCACGCCGCGGGTGAACCGCGCGGGGGTCAGCTGCATCAGCGCGATCAGGAGGGCCGGGGTCGCGAGGGTCAGGACGGACACGATGTCCGGATTGAAGATGTCCCACGGGTAGGTGGAAGGGAGCAGCCCGAGCCGGAATCGGTTGGGGACGGGCTCGATCGACACGGCGCTGTCGCTCGGGAGCTCCATGTCGCCGAACTGTGACGCGAGATCATTGGTGCTGGCGGCTTCCCGGGCGGCGCGGTCGGGGTCGTACTGCTGGGTGTACACGGCCCGCCCGGTGGCGTTCCAGAGCATCAGGGTCATGGCGATGACCGCGGCGGCGCACACCAACGACAGGGCGCGGCGGAGCATCGAGGAACCGGTTCGCATGAGGGGTCTCCCACGGCGGGCGGACGCCGCCCGCTGGCTATGAAAACCGGGGCGGCGGCCGGTCTATTCCGAGGAGCGCACCGCGGCGGCCGTCCGGGAAGGCCCGGGGCTCGCGGCGTCTCAGGGGGCTCGGGCGTCGGGCGGGGCGGTGGTGAGGATCAGGAAGAGGTCGGCGGTGACGGTCCGGGCGACCAGGCCGGCGCTGATCGCTGGGTCGTTCAGGCCCAGCGCGGGCAGGTCGACCGAGAGGCGCGCCCGGAGGACGACCAGGTCGCCGGGGGCCTTGCGGCGGGTCTCGGGCGATTCGGCGAGGAAGGTCAACCGGGCGGGGAACGCCACGGCCCGGGTGACGCCGCGGATGGCGAGCTCTCCAGCGAGGGTCGCGGTGTAGGCCCGGCCCGGCGCGGGCGCGTCGTCGGGCGGCGCGGGGGCGGCGTCTCGGAGTCCGGTGATCGAGAGCGTGATCTCGGGGAAGTCGGCGGCGTTGAGCCATCGGCCCGAGCGGAACCGGGCGTCGCGCCGAGCGTCACCCGTGGTCAGCAAACCGACGGGGAGCGTGAACCGAGCGGCGAGGCGCGCCGGAGGGGCGTCACCCTCACGCGCGATGGTGGCGGCGCCGGTGATCCCACTGCAGAGGGCGACGATGCGTTCGAGCGGGGCGTCGGAGATCAGGATCAACTGGGCGTCGGCGCCGGCCAGGACGCGGTGCGTGACCCCGGCGCGGTCGGGTGAGGCCGGGGCCGGCTGCGCGGGCGCGGGGGGCGTCGCGGCGAACAGCGCGAGCGTCAGGGCGGCTTCAGCAAGGGCGGTGCGTCCATCAGGCATGCCGACAGCGTACGGCGATCGGGCGGCGCCGATCGCGGCGCACCATCGGGGCCGCCGCCGGGGCGCGACGGCGTGGGATCAGCCTTCGCTCTGTGCGGCCTCGTATTTCTCGAGATTCGCCTTGATCTCACCCCGCATCCGCTCGGGCGCGCTGTCGAGATGCTCGACGGCCTGGCGCTGCGTCCGCAGGGCGCCCGCGAGGTCGCCGGATTCGAACTGAATCGCCGCGACCGTGTCAAGGATCATCGCGTCCTTGTGATCGGTGAGCTCGGCGGCGCGGCGGGCGGCGCGCAGGGCGTAGCGGAGGTCCTTGCGCTTGGCGGCGTCGTTGATCGCCAGCGTGGCGGCGATGTTCAGGATCTCGGCGTTGTCCCACGCGGCCTCGAGCAGCGACTCGCCCACGGCGTAGGCGGCGTCCGGGTCGTGGCTGGTGGTGAGCAGGCGCTGGAACCGCAGGAGCGTCGCGGCGACCTCGGGCGTGGTCTCGAACCGGCCGGCGATGCTCTGGACCTGGCCGTCGGGCGAGGACGGCCGCAAGAGGAGGAACTGCGAGAGCTCGATCTCGCTGGCGACGCGGCTCCCGATGGCGGCGGCGTTTCGTTCGAGGACCCCCGGGCTGAACTCGCCCAGGTCCACGGTGTAGTCGCAGTTGATCGCCAGGAGCGTCCCCCCGCCGCGGACCTGGCGCGGGGCGTCCTCCATGAGGGTGATCCGCGCCGGGACGGCCATCTCGCGGGTGGTGTCGGTGATGGTCATGTCGCCGACGAGAGTGGCGGTGTAGACGGTGATTTTCTTCTCGTCGTCGCGTCGCTCGACGGAGACGCCTCGGGCCCGGCGGAGTTCGAAGGTGATGTCGGGGAAGGATTCGGCGTTGAGCCAGCGCGCCGATTGGAGGTGCCCGTTGCGGGCGGGCAGGCCCGTGTCGATAGAGGCGACCGGCAGGCGGAACGCGCCGACCATCTCGATGGTGTCGGGGACGGCGTCGCCCAGGTCGGGGACCACGATGTAGCCGACGATGTCGCTGCTCGTGCCGCTGATCCGCTCGAAGGGCGCATCTGAGATGAAGGTGAGTTGGGTGTCGGCGCCGGTCACGACGTAGAACGGCGTGCCGACGGCGGCGTGCTCGGCCGGGATCTCGAGGGTCAGGCCCGACGGCGTGCGCGGCGGAACCGCGGCGAGCGAGGCCATCGCGGGGACGCCCGCGGCGAGACTCACGGCGATCAGGGTCGTTCTCATGGGTTCGGTCTCCCGGGTCGGCGACGTGTGAGGAGGGCGCCCGCGGCGCCGATGGCCCCGGCGTGACCGTACCGCCGGACAAGGCGGTGTGTTGCGGGCGGGGGCGCCACCGCGGACCCCGCCGACCCTAGAGTGAGGGCATGCGAGCACAGGGTCGTGTGTGGGTTCTGATCGGTGTGTGCGTCGCGTCGTCGTCGTGGGCGCACGCTCAGTCGCGTCAGCCGCAGCAGTTCGACTCCGCCGAGGCGCTGCTCTCGGCGCTGGAGGACGCTGGCCGCGAGATCCGGACGCTCAGCGCGGGGGTGCGGTACGTCCGCCGGATGGCCCTTCAGGGCGACGAGCAGACCCGACAGGGGGCGCTGTACTTCGAGCAGTCGCCCGCCGGGGAGGGTCAGCCGCCGCGACGCCGATTCGCGGTGGTGTTCGACACGCTGTACGTGAGCGGTCGGCGCCAGCCGGATCGGCAGGCGTGGGTTTTTGACGGCCGCTGGCTGGTGGAGCGCCGGCCGGATGAGAAGCAGTACGTCGCGCGGGAGCTGGCCCCGGCGGGCGAGCAGATCGATCCCCTGCGTCTGGGCGAGGGGCCGCTGCCGATCCCCATCGGCCAGCGGGCGGCAGACGTCCTGGCCCGGTTCCGCGCCGAACTGGTCAACCCGCACAACGGCTTGGAGGATGAGCCCGGGTCGGTCCACGAGCTGGTCGCCGACACGTGGCAGCTGCGCCTGACGCCGAGGGAGTCCTTCGCGCAGGAGAGCGGCTTCGAGGAGGTCCGCCTGTGGTACGACCGCGAGACCCTGCTCCCGAGGCTGGCGAAGACCATCGACACCGACGGCGACGAGGCGTTCGTGGTGCTGGTGGGGACGCGGGTGAACGGGCCGATCGTCGACGGCGTGTTCGACATCGAGCCGCCGGCCGCGGGCGCGGGGTGGGACGTGCAGATCGAGGAGTTCCGCGGGCGATGACGGGCCGGCCGATCCGTGCGCTGGTGTGGGTCGCGGCGCTGGCGGTGTCGGCGCCGGCGATCGGGCAGGTGCTGCGCGAGGACCCCCGGCAGGCCCAGGCGCCCATCGCCGAGGCCCCGCCGCTGGCCGACAGCGTCTCACGGCTGCTCGGCGCCGGGCACCTGCGAGAGGACGAGAAGCGGGCGCTGCGCGTCTTTCACGGGGCGTGGTCCGCGGAAGATCTGGCCTCGCCGGCCCTGCGGGCGCGGGCGGCGCTGATCGTCGGGGCGTGGGACGACCCGGTCTTCAGCGATGAAGCTGTCCCGGCCGAGGACCGGGCCGAGGCCATGTTGCGGCGGGGGGATCTGGAGAGGGCGATCGAGGCGCTCGCCGGCGCGACGAGCGTCCGCTCACGGCGGATCCGGGCCCAGGCGCTGGAGGGGCTGGGGCGGTTCGAAGAAGCGGACGCGGCGATCGAGCCGGTCGCGGCGCTGCTCAGGCGCGCCCGGGCCGACCGGGCGGAGGACCTCGTCGAGGGGGTGCGGGCGCTGGCGATCCGGGCCCGGCTGCGTGGGGAGCCGGCGCAGAACCATCAGACATTCCTGGCGCTGGTGGCCCGGGCGCGGGACGAGATCGACCGTCTGTACTGGCCGGCGCACGTCGCCGAGGCCGAGCTGCTCTACGACAAGGACAACTCGGCGCAGGCGCGCGAGGCGCTGGTGCGGGCGCTGGCGCTCAACCCGCGGTGCGCCGACGCGTGGCGGCTGCTGGGCCGGATGGCCGTCGACGGGTTCAACATGGACGGGGTCGACTCGATCGCGGGCCGGCTGGACGCCCTGCTCGGGACGCTGCCCGACGCCGTGGGCGCGGGCTCGGCGATCGCGTCGTCCCTGCGGGCGCGGGCCCGGCTGCGGCGGAACGACCCGGACGGGGCGCTCGAGGCCCTGGCGCCGACGCTGGCGCGGATGCCCAAGCAGCGCGAGCTGCGGGCGCTCGAGGCGGCCGCGCACGCCGTCCGGTACGACTTCGCGCAGGCCGACGCCAGGCTGGCGGCGCTGGACGAGGTCTCGCCCGGCGCGGCGCTCGGATACTTCGAGGTCGGGCGGGCGCTGGCCGAGGCCCGGCAGTACCAGCGGGCCGCGGCGTACCTGGAGGAGGCGTCGTCGCGGCGCCCGGACTGGCCCCCGCCGCTGGTGGAGCTGGGGCTCTTGGAGCTCCAGGCGGGGCGCGACAGCCGGGCGCTGGCGGCGCTGCGGCGGGTCGCCGAGCTCGACCCCTACCAGGTCCGGGCGCGCAACAGCTTGGAGCTGATCGAGGAACTCTTGACCTACGACACGGTCGAGAGCGAGCACTTCGTGGTGCGCTTCAAGCCCGGCGTGGACCGGGTGATGGCCGAGGAGATGCTGGGCCCCCTGGAGGACAACCACCGGATCGTGGCCGGGGCCATCGAGCACGAGCCGGCGCGCAAGACGCGCATCGAACTGATGCCCGACCACCGGTGGTTCGCGGTCAGGATCACCGGCATGCCCGCCATCCACACCATCGCGGCCTCGACGGGCCCGGTGATCGCGATGGAGGCGCCGAAGGTCGGGCCCAATCACACCGGCGAGTACGACTGGGTGCGCGTCATCCGGCACGAGTACGTGCACACCGTGACGCTGTCGCGGACGAAGAACCGGATCCCGCACTGGTTCACCGAGGCGGCGGCGGTCTACCTCGAGCGGGCGCCGCGGGACTACGACACGGTGCGGCTGCTGGTGGACGCGCTGACAAACGACGCGCTCTTCGACATGGAGGAGATCAACATCGCGTTCGTCCGGCCGAAGAAGCCGACCGACCGGGCCCAGGCGTACGCGCAGGGGCACTGGATGTACGAGTACATCGTCGAGCGGTGGGGGGCGTCGGCGCCGCTGCGGTTGATGGACCTGTACGCCGAGGGCGTGCGCGAGGAGGCGGCGTTCCGGCAGGTCCTGGGCGTGACGCGCGACGAGTTCTCACGCGACTTCGCCGTGTGGGCGCGGGCGCAGGCGGCGTCGTGGGGGATGCTGCCCGAGCCGACGGTCCGGGCGCTGCTCGTCGAGCAAACCCTGGCCGACGAGGCCGGGCGCGACCGTGTGCGCTCGGCGCTGGGGCGGTTCGCGCTGGACGCGGCGCTGGCGCTGGCCGGCGCCGGGCGGGCGGGCGCGTTCGAGCCGCCGCTCGTCGAGCCCACCGAGGCGATGGTCGACGGGTGGCTCGAACGGCTCGGGGACCACCCGGGGGCGCTGCAGCTCAAGATCGGGCTCGCGCTGCAACGGACGGGGGGCGAACCGACGATGGACCTGGCGCCGACGCTGGAGCGGTACGCGGCGGCGAGGCCCGTGGACCCGGCGCCGCATCGGCTGCTGGCCCGGCTGTGGCTGGCCTCGGAGGACCCGGCCGATCGTCTCCGGGCGGTGGAGCACCTGGAGTACCTCGACGCCCGCGAGCAGCAGGCGCCGGTGTACGCGTCGGCGCTGGCGCGTCTGCTGGCCGACGCGGGCCGGCTCGACGAGGCGGCCACGCGCGCCGAGCGCGCCACGACCATCGCGCCCTTCGACCCGGCGCTGCGGGAGCTCGCCGCGCGGGTGGCGCTGGCGCAGCGGGACCTGCCGCGGGCGCGCCGGCACATCGCCGCCCTGACGAGGCTCGAGCCCGGCCGGGAGGTCCACCGCCGGCGTCTGGAGCGGATCGACGACCTGATCGCGCGGGGCGGTTGACGCCGCCGGCGGGTCGTAGACTCGGCGTATGCCGGCCGGCCGCGTGATCCTGGCGATCGAGACGAGCAATCCGTCGCTCGGCCGGGCCGAGGTGGCGGTGGCGCGCCAGACGGTCGGCGGGGTCGAGATCCTCGCGGTCGAGACGCTGGCGCCGACGGGTCGGCACGACGATGCGCTCGCGCCGGCGCTGGCGCGGGCGTGCGCCTCGGCGGGCGTGGCGCCGGTCGAGATCGGGCGGGTGGCGGTGTCGGTCGGCCCGGGCGGGTTCAGCGGGCTGCGCGTGGCGTGCGCGACGGGTCAGATGATCTCACTGGCGGCCGGCGCCGAGTGCGTCGCGGTCCCCACGGCGCTGGTCGCGGCCGAGCCGGCCTTGGCGCGCCACCCCAGCGCGTCGCGCGTGCTGGTGGCCCTAGCGTCGAAGCGCGAGTCGGCGTGGCTCGCCGTGGTGCAGCGGGCGGGCTCGGCCGAGGATCGGGCGGCGTCGGCCCGCTCGGGTGGAGTGCTAGACGCGACCGGGCTGACTGAGCTGCTCGAATCCGGCCGGCCCGACGCGGCGCTGGCCGACGAGCGCCTGCCCGTGCCGTTGCGCGAGGCCTTCGAGCGCGCGGGCGTCCCGGTCGAGGCGCCGACGCTCCGGGCCGAGGTCGCCGCCCGGCTCGGGGCGACGCTGGCGCCGATCGCGCCGCACAGACTCACGCCGATCTACCCGCGCCAGCCCGAGGCGGTGCGCATCTGGCGCCAGCAGGGGCGTTGAGGGCCGGGGCGGGGTTCGGTTCAGCGTGAGCCGTCGTTGGCCGGCGGTCGGGTGACGGGCGCGGGCCCCGTGCCGTAGGGCGGCGCCGGGACCAGGCGGGCGCTGAGGATCACGGGGGGATCGGCTGGACGCTGGCTTCGCGGAGATTCCAGCGGGGTCTGTTCGATGCGGAGGATGGCGTCGGCGCCGCGGACCGTCTGGCCGAAGGACGTGTACCGGGTGTCGAGGAAGGACGTCCCGGCGCGGCTGAGACAGATGAAGACCTGCGAGCCGTTGGTGTCGGGGTCGTTGGTGCGGGCCATGGACATGACGCCGAAGTCATGCGGGAGGGAGGAGGGTTCGAGGTCGGTGTAGTAACCGGGCCCGCCCTGACCGGTGCCGGTGGGGTCGCCGAACTGGATGACGAAGGGGTTGCCGTTGACGTTGGGGACGACGCGGTGGACGACGATGTCGGTGTAGTAGCCGCCGTCGGCCAGGGAGCGGATCGACCAGACCGTGTTGGGGGCGTGGTCCGGGCGGAGGGCGACCTCGATCTCGCCCTCGGACGTCGTGAAGACGATGTGGGCGTCGGGGTAGGCGCGCAGGCCGGAATAGACGCGCGGCTGACCCGGGGGGAACTGGACGGTGTTGCCGGCGGCGCGGGCGCGCAGGGGTGTGACCATCGGCTGGAGGACGACGGCCGGGCCGACGCCCTCGTGGTTCACGACCAGCTGGGCGTACAGCAGGCGGGGCTCGGCGGAGGTCCAGAGGATGGGGAAGAGGCCGGCGAGGTCCACGCCCCCGGGTTCGACCTCGGTCTGGGCCACGATCTCGGCGTCGGCGCTGCCGTTGGGCCCGGGGGCGAGCAGGTGAATCGAGACCGGGCCCTCGGCGGCCTCGGGCGCGTCGACGCGCATCGGGATGGGGCGATTGACGCCGTAGTACGTGCGATCGGGGACGAGCTGGGCCAGGGCGGTGGGGGCCAGGGTGATCGCGAGAGCGGCGGTGACGGCGTGACGCATGACGGCTCCCATGAGGGCCACAAGGGCTTGTCCGGAGTGTGAGAATGACGGCGGCGCGCTCGCGGCCGGGAGAGCCGACCCGACGGCGCGCTCACGGACAGGATTGCATTGTATGGGGAGGCCTGCCCGCGGGTTCAACGGGCCCAGCCGGCGCGGTCAGTTGAAATCGTCCGGGACGGGATTAAATGAGCGCATCTGCACACCGGCCTGTGCGGGGCGGTCGGTGGTGTCGTCGTCGGGGGTCTTGCCGGTGTCCATGACCCGCCAGGTCGTGGACAGGGGGAGGCCCGCGGAGGGCGCGGTCTCGGCGACGGGCAGGATGCCGGTGATGTACTGCGTCTTGTCGGCGTACCAATCGACGCTCATGTCGGCTCGGAGGAGGTTGTTGCCGGTGCGGTGGTTGTAGTCGGCCTGGGAGCGCATCCCATCGGTGACGAGGGTCATCGCCGGGTCCAGCCGGCCGAGCATGGCCATGCCGTCAAAGAGGCGGTAGTGGAAGTTGATCACGATCTCGCCCTGAAGGGTCATCCAGGCGCCGGCGTAATGGTCGATGGGGTGTTCGCCGTCGTGGCTGGGGCAGTAGAGGGCCGAGGGGTCGGCCAAGTACCCGTCGCCGACAAGCCGGCCTAGCCCGTCATAATCGCCGGGTTCGCCGGTGTCCAGATGCGCGAGCTCCATTAAACGCGAGGGCTGGAACGGCTCGCGGCGCGCCGACTCGCGCGCGGGCGCGAACACCTCGTCCGCGACGTCGCTGGGCGGGAGCGTGTCGCGGTGGTCGGCGGCGTACATCGTCAGGGCCAGCCCGACGTCCGCGAGCTTCTTCTGGCACTTGACCCGGCGGGCGGTCTCGGCGACCCGGCCGAGCGTCGGCGAGAGCAGCCCGAGCAGGATCGCCATCACCGAGATCGACACCAAGAGATCGATCAGCGAGAACCCGGCGCCGCGGCGCGAACCATTGCCACACCGTGTGCGGGACTCGTCAAACTGACGATCGGGGAGCGCGTCGGCCACCAACCACCTCCACCACCGGGCAGATGCCTACCCGGGTGAGTGTAGCCGCAAGGGCCGGGAATGCTCAAGCGAAATCGGGGTTCAATACAGGGGTGAAGCCCCTGAAACAGTCTGATTTCATTGATCTTGGCGAAACACCCGAACAGAATACGATCAGATCGCAAGGAACGGATCCGAATCGAGGCGCCCGACGTATACTCAGTGGTGTTCGAGGGCGGCCCTTGCGCCGATCGGGCGCCGGTCGGAGAAGGGTCGCGCGTCCGAGTGTGGAGCGACGCAGCGCGAGAAGAAGAGCGGATGACCCAGCGCCTGTTCGAGACCGATGAAGCGCTGATGACGGCGGTGGCGTCGGACGACGAGGCCGCCATCGCGGAGTTGTACGACCGGTTCGGCGGGCTGGTGTATCGACTGGCGTACCAGATGATGCCGACGCGCTCGGAGGCCGAGGACGCGGTGCAGGACATCTTCGTCCGACTGTGGCGCACAGCGGGCCGGTACGACACAACACGGGCGGCGCTCTCGACGTGGGTGGTGCTGATCGCCCGGCGGTACCTGGTGGATCGGTTGCGCCGGGCCAGGGCCCGGGTGAAAGCGCGGGCGGCGGTCGAGGAACAATGGCTGCCGGCGGCCCAGGAATCCGAGCCGGGCTCGCGCGTGGTGACGGAGGAGCGGTACGAATCGCTCATGAAAAAGATCGAACAGCTGCCGGAGCTTCAGCGAACGGTGGTGACCCGGGCGTACCTCGGGGGGCAGACGCTGCGGCAGATCGGGATTGAACTGGACAAGCCGCTCGGCACGATCAAGTCAACACTGAGCCGGGCGCTGGTTCGCCTGCGGGAACGGGTCGGCGAGGAGTCGGTGACATGAAACGGGAGAATCTGTTCGAGATGGCGACGATGGACGCGCTGGGCCTGCTCGACGGCGAGGAGCGGCGCGCGTTCGAGGACGCCTTCCGCGCCGCGTCGCCCGCGCTGCAGGAGGAGCTCCGCCGCGAGCAGCGACGCCTGACGGATCTGGACTCGACGCTGCCCCGGGTCGAGCCCCCGGCGTCCCTGCGCGAGCGGGTGCTGGCGGCGGTGCGCGACGCCATCGCGGCGGTGTCCCCCGCGCGGACGGGCCTGGCTCTGGCCCGCGTGGGGGCGACGGACTGGGCCGCCGTGCGCCGGCAGGTCTCGCCCTTGTGGCGGGCGGCGTGCATCGGGTTCGCCACGGCCACGGTCGTGCTCGTCGCGGTCGGGTTCCACATCAGCGCCACGTACCGCTCGGCGGTGCAGGACTTCAACGACACCAAACTCACCCAGCTCATGACCCAGCAGCTCGGGCACGAGTTCGCCGAGCGGTTCCTGGACCCGCTGACGCAGAAGGTCTCCTTCACGCCGGTGAGCGACAGCGTGTCGGCGCGGGCGGCGATCCTGATCGACCCCGAGTCGCGCACGGCGTACCTGGTCACGCGGGACCTGCCCGCGGTGGCGGGCGAGTACCGGCTGGTGATCCTCGACGACGCGGGCAAGATCGACCGCTCGGTGACCACCTTCGCCGCCAACGGGATGCTCAGCGGCCGACTCATCGAAGCGGAGATCACCCCCGGGATGGGGCTGGCGATCGTGCCCCCGGCCGCCGGCGCCGAGGCCGGCCCGATCCTGCGCAGCCTCTGACACGCCCGCGCGCCGGCTCAGCCCGCGGCGTGACTCGCGCCGGGCATGGTTTCGGCCCTCGACGCTGTGCGAACAAGGGGTCGTGTGACGGATCCGTGGGACGGGCGTCTCGCCCCTCGGTGTGGTTGGGATGACGGCCGAGACGGCCGTCCCACCGGTTTGTTCCTGTCCCGCCGCGTCATGACATGATCCACCTCAAGACCTAGGCGAAGTCGGCCTCGGCGGCGCCCTGCGCGTCGCGTTCGAACCGCTTGCGCGCCGCCGACAGCCGCACCCACACCACCAGGCTGAGGATCAGCATGAGGGCGGTCGACGCGCCCCAGCCGACGCCGGCGTAGGTCAGGCGTTGGTCGTCGATGGGCGTGGGATCGGTGGCGGGCGGCTCGGCCAGCGCGGTGGCGGCGCCGTCGGACCGGCGGTCGCGGGCGTCGTTGGCGACGGAGATCAGCGCCGCGGCGAACGTGTCCAGGACGCGCCGGGCGCGGTCGGCGCCCGGAGCGCGCAGGGTCAGGGTCAGGGCGCCGGGCCGGGGCTCGGCGAGGTCGAGGTCGGCGCGAAGTTTCGCCGCCAGGGCGCCGGCTGAACCGAACTCGAGCAAGCCCCGGCGGCGCATGCGGTCGGCGGCGACGTCGATCAGGCGCGGGTCGTCGATCAGTTCACGCACCGACCGCGACCACGCCGACCGCTGCTCGTCGGTCAGGGCCGCGGACGTGTCGTCGGCGGCGAGCGTGGCGTCGGCGAGATACACGGCCGGGGCGGCGCGGTCGGCGACGGCCCAGGACATGGCGCCCAGCCCCAGCACGGCCAGGACGCCTAGGAACACCGCGACCATCCCACGGTTGCGGGCGGCGCGGGCGTTGATCTGCTTCTCGCGCTCGACGAGCTGGGCGCGGGCGGCGGCCAGGGACTTGCGCTGCTGAAGCACGCGCTCGGCCTCCTGCTGCCGGCTGGACAGGGCCTCCTTGGCCTGGACGAGCGTGCGCGAGCGCGCCCGGACCGCGCGGCGCACGCGGCGGAGGCGTTCGCGGCGCAGGGCGGGGTCCACCCCCGGGGGACAGGCCGAGGCCGGCGCGGGGCGCTCGCGCAGATCGGCGAGCTCCTCCTGCGCGGCGCGGAGTTTGTCGGCCAGAGCGCGGACGGCCTGCTCGCGTTTGTCGAGCTCGGCCTGCATGCGCTGGAGCGTGTCGGCTGTAGCGCCGGCGTCCCCGCGCTCCTTGAGCTGGGCTTCGAGTTCGGCGCTACGTGTGGCGGCGTCGTCGGCGGCCCGCTGCATCTGGTCGCGCTGGGCGCGGGCCTCGTCGAGCTCGGCTCGGAGCGCCTCGGCGGCGCTCTGGCCGGCGTCCGCCGAAGCCCGGGCGTCGTCGAGCTGGCGCGTGAGCGAGTCGACCGCGGCTTCGAGCTCGGCGACGCGGTCGGACTGATCGGTGCGCTCGGCGGTGGCGCGCTCCAGCCGGGCCTGGAGGTCGACGACGTGAGCGCGCTGCTGCTCCAGGCGGCGCTGCTCGGCCTCGACCTCCTCCTGGTCCTTGCGGAGCTGCTCGCGCTCGCGGGCCAGGTCCTCGCGGATGGTCTCGGCGTGGCGCTGGGCCTGGTCGACGGACGTGCGGTCGGCGGCCAGGGCCCGCTCCTGCTCGTCCAGCGCGGCCTCGCGCCGGGCCACCGCGTCCTCGAACGACTGCTGCTTCTCCTTGAGCCGGGCCTGCTGCTGGTGGACCGCGGCGGATTCCTCGGCGAGGCGCGCGGCGGCCGCGTCGAGCTCCTCCTGCTTGCCGGCGAGGTCCTGCTCGGCGGCGCGGAGCCGTTCGTCGCGCGCGTCCAGGTCGGCGGCGCGAGCGTCGAGGGCCCGGGTCTGATCGGCGAGGCGCGACTCGGCCTCGGCGGATTCGGCGCGGGCCCGGTCCAACGCGGCGTCGGCGTCGGCGATCTCCCGCTGCCGCTGTTCGAGGGCTTCGGACTCCTCGGCGGCGGCTCGGCGGGCGTCGTCCAGCGACGCCTGGGCCTGGGCGAGCGCGTCCTCTTGCCGGGCGAGTTCCGCGGCGCGCTCCTCGTGCTGGGCGTGCAGGGACTCGAGCTCGGCGGCGCGGTTCTCGAGCTCCCGCCGGCGATCGTCGAGTTCGGCGCGCAGGGCGTCGAGGGCGGCCTGGTCCTCGGCTTGCTTGCGCTGGGCGATCTTGAGCCGGTCCAGCTCGGACTGCACGCCGGAGATGATGCTGAGCACGTCCTCGCCGGCGCTGAAGCGCTCCACGCCGGGATCGGTGATCGACGGGTCCGAGGGGTTGGTCACGGGGTGGGCCTCGGCGACCGGGGTGAGCGGTTCCCGGACGGCGGCGGCGCGGGCGCCGATCGCGCCGGCTCGTCCGATCGACCGGGATCGACGGATCGCGGGCGGCGCTGAACCGGGAGGTCCGGGCAGGCCGGGCTGTGCGGTGGACCTGCGCCGGCTGGGTGGATCGGGGACGCCTCGGGCGCGCGTGCTAGGATCGTCAACCCCGCACGGATCGGCCATGCCCACCACCGCCACAGAGATCACGAGCCCCCCGCGACGATCGGACGCCGGCGACCCGCTGGGCGAGATCCGGGAGAAGGTCCGGGCGGGTCGGCGCCTGTCGCTCGAGGACGGTCGGGCGCTCTTCGCCACGCCGGATGTCTGGGGCGTGTGCGCCCTGGCGCACCTGGTGCGCGACCGGCTGCACGGCCCGATCGCGTACTACAACATCAACCGGCACTTCAACTACACGAACGTGTGCGCCCTGTCGTGCGCGTTCTGCGAGTTCCACCGCAAGCGCGGGCAGGACGGAGCGTACGAGCGTTCGATCGAGGACGCCCGGGCCGAGGCGGCGCGGGCCCGCGACGCCGGGGCGACCGAGATCCACATCGTCGGCGGGCTGCACCCGTACCTGCCGTTCGAGTATTACCCGGACATGCTGCGGGCCATCGCTGACGAGGCGCCCGCCCTGCACATCAAGGCGTTCACGGCCGTCGAGATCGTGCACCTCGCGAAGATCGCCCGGCGGTTCCGCTCGTCGGACCGGGCCGAGGGCATCCGCTGGGTGCTCGAGAGGCTGCGCGAGGCGGGGCTGGGGTCGCTCCCCGGCGGGGGCGCCGAGGTCTTCGACGACCGCGTCCACGACGAGGCCTTCAAGGGCAAGATCCGCTCGGACGTGTGGCTGGACGTGCACCGCGTCGCGCACGAGCTGGGGCTCAACACCAACGCGACGATGCTGTACGGGCACATCGAGTCGGCCGAGGACCGGCTGATCCACATGGACCTGCTCCGGCGGGCGCAGGACGAGGCGCTCGGGCGGTTGGGCTACGAGCCCGACGCGGAAGGCGCCGTCACCCTCACGCGCGCCGGCGTCGCGGCGCCCGCGCCGGCGGACAGCGCCCGCGGCGGGTTCTTCCAGACCATCATCCCGCTGCCCTTCATCCCGGACGGGTCGGCGCTCGAGGCCCTGCCCGGCCCGGCGGGGCTGGAGAACCTCAGGACGCTGGCGGTGTCGCGGCTGATGCTGGACAACGTGCCGCACGTCAAAGCGTTCTGGATCATGCAGTCGCTCCCGATGGCGCAGCTGATGCTCCGCGCCGGCGCCGACGACCTCGACGGGACGGTGGTCTGGTACGACATCACCAAGGTCGGCGGGGCGTCGACGCACCAGGAGACCACCGTGTGGGACCTCCAGCGGGCGATCCGCCAGGCGGGGTTCGAGCCGGTGGAGCGCGACACCCTGTACCGGCGCGTCGAGCGCACCGGCGCCGAGTGGCGCGTGGTCGGGTGAGGGGCGGCGGGCGCGAGGTGGACGCCGCCGCGGCGGCCGAGACGGCGAGGGGCCTGGAGATCGCGGCCCGCGCCGTCGCCCAGCGCTGGCGCGCGGGCCGGCACGCGGCGACGGGCCCGGGCGAGGCCGACGAGTTCTACGAGTTCCGCCGCGTCGGCCCGGGCGAAACCGCGGCGCGCGTGGACTGGCGGGCCAGCGCCCGCCGGGACGAGCCGGTGTCGAGCGTCCGTCGGCGGCAGGCGTCGATGACCGTGGCCGTGGCCGTGGACTCGTCGGCGTCGATGGGGTTCAGGGGGCTGGGCGCGGCGCCGACCGACCCGAGCAAACTCGACGCGGCGCGGCTGCTCGCGGCGGCGGTGATCGCGGCGGTCCTGGCGCGCGGCGACCGAGCGGCGCTGGTCGCGGGCGACGCTCCGGTCGAGCCCGCCGCACCGGGGCGATCGGGCCTGGTTCGTGCGTGCGATCGGCTGGCCCGGCTGACCCCGGCGGGACGCGAGCCCCTGTCGGCGCTCCTGGACCGGGCCCGGGCCGAGGCGCCCGCGGCGGACCTGATCGTCGCCGTCAGCGATGCGCTCGAGCCGGTCGAGGCGCTGGCCCGCGCGGCATCGCGGATAACGCGCCGGCGCGGCGGGCCCCGGGACCTCGCCCTGATCCGCGTGCTCACGGCGGACGAGATCGCGCCCCCGGCGACACCGGGCGCCCTCGTGGACCCGGAGACGGGCGCCCGCGCATCGGTCCGGGACTCGGCGTCGGCGGCCCGGGCGGCGCGCGCCGTCGAGGCGCACACCCGGGCCGTGTCGCGCGTCTTCAGCGGCCCCGGCCGGCGCTGCGGGTTGCACATTGTGGGCGAAGGGCCCGCGTCCACGCTGGCCGCGCTCTTCGCGCGACGGCCCGCCCAGTGACGCGGGCGCGTCGGCGGTTGCTCGTTGCGGACGGCTGACCGATCAGCCTTCCGCGGCCTGAGGGTCGTCGTCGCGACGGTCCCGGCGTTCGCCGACGATCGCCGACCCGACGCGGACGAGATTGGCGCCGCACTCGATCGCGATCTCGAAGTCGTTGCTCATGCCCATGGAGAGGATGTTGAAGTGTCCCGCGGCGACGCCGGCGGCGCGGATCTCGTCGAAGGCGTCGCGGGTCCTTTCGAACGTGGGCCGGGCGTCCTCGGGGTCGTCGACGAGGGGCGCCATGGTCATCAGCCCGCGCAGCCGGACGTGGACCATGGTGTCGAGCTGCTCGGCGACGTGGCGGGCGGCGGGCAGGGACACGCCGTGCTTGCCGGGCTCGCCGGACGCGTTGACCTGCAGCAGGACGTCGGCGATGTGGTCGCGGCGCATGGCGGCGGCGTGGATCTCCTCGCCCAGGCGCAGGGAATCCACGCTGTGGATCAGCCGGGCGTGCTCGACGGCCTTCTTGGCCTTGTTGCGCTGCAGCGGGCCGATCATGTGCCAGCGGACCTCGGGGGGCGTGCGCATGGGCCCGCCGGTGGCCGGGTCGCGCAGGCCCCGCCCGATGGAGTGGGCGGCGGCGACGGCCGGGAGCGTCCGCCGGCGGTCGAGCCACTCCTGGACCATCGCGGCGCGCTGGGCCAGCTGCTGGACGCGGCTCTCGCCGAAGTCCTGGTGGCCCAGCTCGATCAGGTCCAGGATCTGCTCGGGGTCGGCGTATTTGGTGACCACGACCAGGAGCACGTCGCGGGCCGACCGCCCCGAGCGCTGCGCGGCGCGGGCCAGCCGGCGTGTGACCTCGGCGTAGCGGTCCTTCATCGACATGAGCGTCTGCATCTCGCCTCCGCGTGATGCGCCGACGCGGGCGCAGTGGGCTTCGGGGTCGGCGTCGTCCTGCCCGCCGACCGGATCTACGGGGGCAGGATATCGCGTCCAAGACGGCTATGCTGCGCGTGCGGGCCCCCGACACGGAGCAGCGCCGATGAAGAACGATCATCTCACGCCGAGGGACGCGCCGATCACCGTCGGCGAGTCGGCGCCGGATTTCACCCTCCTCGATCAGGATCGGCGGGAGGTGTCGCTGTCGGGGCTGCTGCTCGAGGCGGCCGGGGGGGACGTGGTGCTCTCCTTCTACCCGCTGGACTTCACCGGCACGTGCACGACGGAGATGGAAACCTTCACGCGGGACAAGGCGAGGCTCGAGTCCGCCGGGGCGCTGGTCGTGGGGATCTCGTGCGACTCCTTCGCGTGCCACAAGGCGTTCGCCGAGAAGCACGGCCTCGACCTGCCGCTCCTGGCGGACATGCACCGGCAGGTGTGCCGGGCGTACGGGTTCTTTTGGCCGGACCTGAACGTCGCGAGCCGGGGGACGGTGGTGGTGGGCCCGGACCGGCGGGTGACGTGGGTGTCGGCCCGCGAGCCGGGCGACGCGATCCGGATGGAGGACGTGCTCGGGGCTTTGGGGAGAGCCGATGCCGACGCCGACACCGCGTAACACCCCGTTCGTCCTGATCATCCGCGACGGGTGGGGGGAGAACCCGCACCCGGAGCACGACGCCTTCAACGCGGTGAAGATCGCCCGCACGCCGGTCGCGGACCGGCTCGAGCGCGAGTACCCGCGCACGCTGATCAGGACCAGCGGGCTGGACGTGGGGCTGCCCGCCGGGACGATGGGCAACAGCGAGGTCGGGCACCAGAACATCGGCGCCGGGCGCATCGTCGACCAGGAATCGGTGCGGATCAGCAAGGCGATCGAATCCGGCGAGTTCTTCGAGAACCAGGCGCTGCGCTGGGCGATCGAGGGCGCGCGCGACGCGGGCCGCGCCGTCCATCTGATCTCGATCTGCTCGGACGCGGGCGTGCACGGGCTCCTGGAGCACCTCTTCGCGTGCCTGGAGCTGTGCCGGCGTCTCGGCGCCGAGCGCGTGTTCGTCCACTGCGTCACCGACGGGCGCGACACCGGGCCCTTCACCGGCGCCGGGTACGTCGAGCAGGTGGAGCGGGCGTGCCGGCGGATCGGCGTCGGGCGGATCGCGTCGGTGATCGGCCGATACTGGGCCATGGACCGCGACCACCGGTGGGAGCGCGTGGCCCGCGCGTACGCGTGCCTGACCGGGCGCGGCGCGGGCGAACGCGGCGTCGTCACGTCGGCGTCGGCCGTCGGCGCGGTGCGCGCGTACTACGACGCCCCGATGTCCGACACGCAGAAGGGCGACGAGTTCGTCACGCCGACCATGATCGGCTCGCCGGAGGAGGCCCGCGCGTCGCGCATCGGCGACGGCGACGCGGTGGTCTTCGTGAACTATCGCGGGGACCGGCCGCGCGAGATCGTGCGCGCGTTCGTGATGCCCGAGTTCCAGGGGCGCGTGCCGCCCTCGCCGGACACGGGGGCGCGGGGGTTCGACCGCGGGCCGAGGCTGGGCCTGCGCTTCGTGACCATGACCGCGTACGAGGAGGAGCTCGGCGAGTGGGTGCGTGTGGCGTTCCCCAAGCCGCCGAAGATGCAGGACATCCTCGGGGCGTATCTCTCGCGCCTGGGCGTCGGGCAGTTCCGCTGCGCCGAGACGGAGAAGTTCCCGCACGTGACCTTCTTCTTCAACGATTACCGGGACGAGCCCTTCCCGGGCGAGGCGCGGGTCATCGTGCAGAGCCCCAAGGTCGCGACGTACGACCTGGCGCCCGAGATGAGCGCCGCGGGCGTGCGCGACGCCGTGCTGGCCCGGCTGGGCGACGCCGCGGGCGAGCCCGTGGTGGTGGTGAACTTCGCCAACCCGGACATGGTGGGGCACACGGGCTCTCTGGAAGCGGCCGTCCGCGCCTGCGAGACCGTCGACGCCTGCGTCGGCGCGGTGGTCGACGCGGCGCTGGCGCGCGGCGGGTCGGCGATCGTCACCGCCGACCACGGCAACGCCGAGCAGATGTTCGACCCCGAGACCGGCTCGCCGCACACCGCCCACACGACGTACGACGTGCCGCTGATCGTGGCGGGCGAGGCGTTCCGGGGCCGGCGGCTGCGCGCCGGCGGGCGGCTGGCGGACATCGCCCCCACCACGCTGGACATCATCGGGCTCCCGGCGCCGGCCGCGATGACCGGGCGGAGCCTCCTGGAGGAGTAGCGCCCCCATGCCGACGGTGTTCGATCATGCGCTGGCGGTGGTGTTCGGCGTGGCGGTTCCCGCGCTGGGGGTGTGGCGCGCCCGCTCGCTGATGCGCCGATGGGACGCGGGCGGCGCGATCTCGCGGACGCGGGTCTACGCCGAGACCTTGGCCGTGCAGTGGCTGATGGCGGGGCTGATCGTCGCGTGGTGGGCGTGGTCGGGTCGGCCGTGGATCACGCTCTCGGTGGGGGCGCCGGCGGGGGCGCTGGTGTGGATCATCCTGGGCGTGGTGGGCCTGGCGGGCGTCGGGTTCGCGGTGCAGGTCGCCCGCGTGCGGGCCAGCGACGAGGCGCGCCGGCGGGTGCGCGGCCAGCTCGGCGCGGTGGCGCCGATCCTGCCCAGAACGCCGGGCGAACTCCGATTGTTCCTGACTCTCGGGGCCACGGCCGGGGTGTGCGAGGAGCTGCTGTACCGCGGGTACCTGATGTGGTGGGCGGTGTCGCTGGGGTCGCCGGTGTGGTTGGCGGTCCTGGTGACGGCGGCGTTGTTCGGCGCCGGGCACGCGTACCAGGGCGTCGACGGCGCGATGCGCATCTTCGCCCTGGGCGTGGTGTTCGGCGTGATCGTGACCCTGACGCAATCGATCTGGGTCGCCGCTGCGGCGCACGTCCTGATCGACGTCGCCAGCGGGGTCACGGCGTATCTGGCCCTGGGCTCCGGGCCCGCCGGGGACCGCTCGCCGGGGCCGCCGGCCGCGCAGCCCGCCCGTTAGGCTCTTGCCCCATGGCGAAGATCGACCTGGCGGGCAAGCCGATCTGCATCACCGGGGCGTCGGCGGGCATCGGCGCGGCGACGGCGGTGGCGTGCGCAGACGCGGGGATGCCGGTGCTCCTGGCGGCGCGGCGCGAGGACCGGCTCGTCGAGGTCGCCGACGGCATCCGCGAGCGCGGCGGCAAGGCCGAGGTCTTCGTCGTCGACGTCGCAGACCCCGACGCCTGCCGGCGGATGATCGCGGCGGCGGAGGACGCCTTCGGCCCGCTCTACGCCGTCTTCGCCAACGCGGGCTACGGCGTTGAGCGCGCCATGCACGAGATCACCGAAGAGGAGCTCCGCGGGATTTTCGACGTGAACTTTTTCGGCTCCATGCACACGGTCTGGCCGGCGGTGGAGCGATTCATCGAGCGCCGCACCGGGCATGTTTTGTTCTGCTCGTCGTGCCTGGCGCGGTTCCCCCTGCCGTACTACGCGGCGTACTCGGCGACCAAGGCGTCGCAGCACCACGCCGGGCGGGCCATGCGCCTGGAGCTGGCGCCGTACGACGTGCACGTGTCGACCGTGCACCCCATCGGGACGAAGACGGAGTTCTTCGACGTCGCCGGCGCCAGGAGCGGCGCCGCGTCGCTGATCGAGCACACATCAGACCGCTTTATGCAGACGCCGGAGACGGTGGCTCAGGCGGTGGTGCGCTGCCTGCGCAAGCCGTGCGCCGAGGTGTGGACGAGCCGGTTCGTCCGGTTCGGGATGATCGCGTCGGCGCTCGTGCCGACGCTGGCGGACCTGGGCGTGCGGAAGATGGTCCGCCAGCGCCAGGCGCGCGACCGCGGCGCTACACCGTGACGAGCCGGCAGGACGCGGGCCCGGCGCCGGTCTCGTCGAAGATCAGGAGCTCGTTCGGCTCGTCTCGGCGCAGCCACGACGGCGGGACGGGGATCGGCGCCGGCTTGGCCCGGCTCCGCGGGGGGTGCAGCGTCCGGCCCAGGACCCGGCTGTTGACGAGCGCCGCGCCCTTGCGCAGACCCACCGGGACCAACGCGATCGGTGCATCTTCCGGTCCGTGCGTGAAGACCGCGCGATGCCAGGCGGGGCCGGCGGCGCGCCGTGCATCGAACCGCTCAGGGTCGGGCGGCGCCCATGCGCGGGCCGACCACACCGGGGCCCCGGGCAGGTCGGACTTCGATTCGTACACCGTGACGGCCCGGGCGATCGCCGGCGCGGCCCGTCGGGCGTCGCCCTCGACCGCGAACTGGAGCGTGTTCCCGCCGCGGCGCCGGGCGTCCGAGGGCAACGCGACGCACGCGCTGTCCCCCGGAGAGAGCCACACAAACGCCCGATCGTTCAGGATCGCCAGCGCGTGAACCGGGAACGACTCGACCCGCAGATGCAGCGGGGAGGCCCGGCGGTAGGTGAAGCGCCACTCGACGCGGTGGGGGTCGGCGGCGTCTTCGTCGTGGAGGTCCCACACGCGGGCGGGCAGCTCGCGCGCCGGGTGGACGGGCGCCGCCGGGACCAGCCGAGGTTTGTTCAGCCGCAGCGCGGCGACGAACCTCGGCGGGCCGGTCAGGCCCACGGGCTCGCCGATCATCCCGCCCGAGTCGGGCCGGCCGAGGTGATCGACGAGGAGCGTGAGGGTGTGCTCGCCCTTGCCCAGCGCGACGGCGGCGGCGCGCGTGCGCGTGTCGGGCCCGTCGCCGACGACGCCGAGGGGTTCGCCGTCGAGCCAGACGCGGGCGCGGTCGTTGAGATCGAGAAAGCCGAGCGAGCCTCGGGCGGGCTTGCCGGCGGTGAACCGGCATCGGAGCCAGCGGTAGCCGTCGGCGCCGCCGGTCTCGGGCGGGAGGTCGGCCAGCCGGGCGGGGGCGTCGATCGGGATCCAGCCATCGTCGTCTGAGACGGCCGGGTCGGCCGCGCTGGACCAGGCCCCCAGGCGCGGGGCGCGACCGGCTTTGGCGGCGCTTCCCGGGGCGGCGACCGCGGGTGCGATCCCCGTCCGGCGGAGGGTCAGCCCCGCGCCGGGAAGGACGACCGAGTCCTCGTTGAGCTCGGCGCCGGCGGCCTGGTCGGCGTTCAGGAGCACGACGGTGACGCCGGCGTGCTCGACGATCGCGGGCGCGTCGCCGGTCGGGGCGGCGGTCTCGAGCTCGGCGCCGTCGATGCTGATCACGCCGCGGGCCCCCGGCGGGCCGTAGCAGACCAGCGACTCGCCGATCGACGCCAGGGCCGGGAAGGTGGAGTACTCGAGCGTCGCCCGGGCGCCGAGCCGGACGCCCACCAGCAGCGGCAGGGCCGGCAGGCCGCGCGTCGCGACCTCGACGGCTCGGCCGTCGGGCAGCACAAGCGTGCTCGATGCGGACCGCGCTTGCGGGAAGAGGAACACGACGCCCCCTAGTTCACCGCGGAGCGAGACGACGGACTCGCCGGCCTCCGGGGCGGCCGCGACGGGCTGCTCGGCGCCCCAATCGATCGCGGCCAGCACCCGCTCGAACGACGCGGCGAAGGTCGCGAGCCTCGCGACCGGCGCCAGGTGCGGCGTGGGCCGACCGGCGGGGTCGATGGGGGCCAGCGGGCGCGACGCGGGCGTGAAATGACGCGAGGGGTCGGCGCCGTCCCGGCCTGCGAAGAAGCCGGGGGTCAACCCCGCGGCGATCCCATCGACGAACACCTGCCCGCCCGCCGCGAGGGCGCCGGCGAAGGCCCGGGCGGCGGCGTGCGGGTCGACCGGCGCGGGGGCTTCGGCGAAGGCTTCGTGCCGTGAGAGCGGGATGTCCAGTTCGATCGGCGGAGACTCAGGGCGCACGACGCGGAGCTGCCGGACGGTCGTGAAGGGGTCGCCGTCGGCGATCCAGCCGTCGAGCTCGCCCTCGGCGGCGGCGAAGAGGTTGTTGCCGTTGATGATGGGAACCCGGGCGCCGGCCTCACGCAGGAAGCGGGCCGTCTCGGTCAGGTACTCGCCGGCCAGGGCGTCGGAGCCCTTGAAATAGGCGTGCTCGTTCTGCACCAGGATGATCGGCCCGCCCGCGCCCCGGGAGAGGAGCTGGAGCCCGCCGACCTCGCCGAACAGCGCGCTGAACCACCGGCTGACGGCTTCCTTGAAGGCGCCGTCGCCCGTGCGGACGATCTCGGGCCGGCCGTCGACGAGCCAGCCGGGCAGCCCGCCGGCGTCGAACCCCGCGCCGACGTACGGGCCGGGCCGAAGGAGGACGAACAGCCGCCGCTCGCCCGCGGCGCGGATGAGCGCGGCGGCGTCCAGGTCGCCCGTGAAGTCGAACGAGCCCGGCGCGCGTTCGTGCATGGACCAGGCCAGCCGCACGCCGAGCGTGTTGAACCCGGCGGCGCGGACCGAGTCCAGCAGCGCGGGCCAGAGCCGCCGGTCGTGCCGGCCGAGGTCGATCGTCGCGCCGACGAGCCAACGCCGGCGTTCGTTGATGATGAAGGTGCGCCCGTCGTGGGTGATGGAAGCCATAGCGCAGGGCGGGTCCCGGAGCGGGAGGGCGCAAGGTACGGGCCGGGCGCGCGGGCCGCAACGACGCCGGCGGCGCGGGGTAGACTCCGAGCCATGATAAACTCACGCAGCGCGCAGATTCGGTGGGCGTTGACGACGGCGTGGGCGGCGGCGCTCATGGCGCTGGGCGCCTGCTCCCTCCGCGCCACGGACAACAGGCTGAGCCGGCTGGTGGAGGACTACAGCGAGCGGCTCGACGGGGGCGCCGTCGCCCCGACCCGGGACTACGCCCCGGCGCGTGAGTACCGCGACCGGGCCCAGCTCGAGAAGACGCCCGCGTCGGTCAACCCCCCGGCCGAGGCCCTGCCCTTCGACCCCGCCGAACCCGACCGGGACGTGCAGGCGCGGCTGGATTCCTACGTCGAGCCGGGCTTTGCGGGGACGATCATCGACCTGCCCGAGGCGTTCCGCATCGCCCAGCGCTCGGCCCGCGAGTATCTGACGGCGGAGGAAGAGTACATCCTCGCCGCGATCAGCCTGCTGATCGAGCGGCATCGGTTCAGCCCGCGCTTCTTCAACGACCTCTCGGCGAGCGCGGACGGCTCGTTCGACACGACCAACGCGGACACCGCGATCCGCATCGTCAACGAGCTCCGCGCGACCAAGCAGCTGACCACCGGCGGGAGCCTCGAAGCGCGGCTGATCTGGGACGCCGCCCAGACGCTCCGCGAGGGCGTCACCGGGCAGTACACCTCGGCGACGTCGCTGGTGCTGGACGCCAACATCCCGCTCCTGCGCGGGGCCGGGCCGGTGGCGCGCGAGTCGCTGATCCAGGCCGAGCGCAACCTGGTCTACGCGGCGCGGGACTTCGAGCGATTCCGGCGCGAGTTCCTGGTCGACATCGCCCGCGACTACTTCAACCTCGTGGCCCAGCAGGCGGCCATCGCCAACCAGGAGCGGTCGCTCAACAGCCTCCTGCAATCGCAGCAGCGCACCGCGGCGCAGGTCGAGGCGGGCCGGCTGGCGGCGTTCGAGACCCGGCGGTTCGAGGAGCGCGTGCTCAACACCCGCAACGGGCTCATCACGGCGCGGGAGCGGTTCCTCCTGTCGCTGGACCGCTTCAAGGTCCGGCTCGGGCTGCCCGTAGAGGAGGAGATCGCCATCGTGCCCACGCGGCTGGAGATCCCCGAGCCGGAGATCACCCCGGCACACGCCACAGCCTTGGCGATGCAGTACCGGCTGGACCTCCAGGTCGAGCGCGACCGTGTCGAGGACGCCCGGCGCGGGGTGTCCAACGCGCGCAACGACCTGCTGCCGGACCTGGATCTCGCCGCGAACCTGACCGTGGGGACGGACCCCAACGACGAGATCGGCAACTTCGACTTCGCGTTCGATGAGGCGGATTACTCGGCGAGCGTGACGTTCGGGCTGCCCCTGGACCGGCGGATCGAACGGCTGTCGCTCCGCCGGGCGATGATCGGCGCCGAGCGCTCGCGCCGGACCTACGACCAGTTCCGGGACAACGTGATCGTGGACGCCCGGGCCGCGGTGCGGGCGATCGACGAGGCGCGGTTCGCGCTGGACCTCGCCGAGCGCCGGGTCGAGATCAACCGGCTGGTGCTCGAGCAGCTCAAGCTGGAGGAGGCGGACTCCCTGGAGATCACCGACGCCGAGGACCAGCTGCTGGGCTCGGAGAACGACCGCGACGACGCCGTGCGCGACCTGCGCATCGCGATCCTGGAGTACCTGCTCTCGACGGGCACCATGCGGGTCACGCCGGGCGGCCAGTTCCAGCCCCTGCCCGGGATGGGCCAGATCGTGCTCGAGCGGGAGGCGCCCCCGGTCGGTCAGCCATGACCCCCGTGATATGGGCTAAACGGCTTGGATAAGGGCGTGCTGGCGCCGGGATGGCCGGAGTTCGGGTGTTTTCCGTAAGATACTTCCTATAAAACAGTTACGAGCATCGTCAGGCCGGTTTTTTGGAGGTTTGCCCGAGGGTTGGTATGGTGTGCCCGATCATGGCGAAGACAACCGCTGCCCCACCCCGAGGGCGCAAAAAAACGACAAGAAGCAGGTCGGCGTCGGCGCCCCGGGGGCCGAAGATCGGCACCTACACCGACGCCGTCCGCTACCTGACCGAGGACCGGCTGGACCTGGAGCGGACCCGGCTCTCCCGGCTGCGCAAGACGGCGTTCAAGCTCGACCGGATGCGGGCCCTGGCCCGGGCGATGGACAACCCGCAGGACGAGCTGCGGATCGTCCACGTCGCGGGGACCAAGGGCAAGGGGTCGGTGTGCGAGATGGTCACCGGCGCCCTGTCGGCGTGCGGGTTCACCGTCGGGCTCTACACCAGCCCGCATCTGGTGGACCTCCGCGAGCGGATCCGGGTCGGGGGGGAGATGATCACCTACCCGGCGTTCGCCAAGGCCATGCAGGCCGTCGCCAAGGCGGCGGCGAAGGTCGAGCGTCGGCACGGGCCGGCGACGTTCTTCGAACTGCTGACCATGGCCGCCTTCCGGCACTTCGCCCACCAGGCCGTCGACATCGCCGTGATCGAGTGCGGGCTGGGCGGCCGGCTCGACGCGACCAACATCGTGCGCCCGGAGGTGACGGCCGTCACCGGCATCAGCCTGGATCACACGGGCGTCCTTGGCGCCACCGAGGCGGACATCGCGCGGGAGAAGGCCGGGATCTTCAAGAAGGGCGTCCCGGCGCTGACCTTCCAGCAGCCGGCGCCGATCCTCCAGGCCATGCGCGAGGTCGCCGAGGCCGCCGGCACGACCCTCGAGGTCGTCGGCAAGGACGTGGACTTCTCCTCCCGGTTCGAGTCGACGCCGAAGTACGGCCCGCACACCTGCGTGTGCCTGAACACGCCGCGCAGCGCGTTCGAGCACCTCGTGGTGCCCCTGCCGGGCGAGCACCAGGCGCTCAACTGCGGGCTGGCGCTGGGGATCCTGGACCGGCTGCGGGCCCTGGGGTTCGACACGCCGGAGACGAAGGTGATCGCGGGGCTGGAGGGGCTCAAGATCCCCGGGCGGATGGAGCTGGCGCTGCCGTCGCCGCGGGTGCTGCTGGACGGCGCCCACAACGCGGCGAGCATCCAGGCGCTGATGAAGACGATCGGGCTGCACGTGCCCTACGACTCGATGGTCGTGATCTTCGGGTGCAGCGAGGACAAGGACGCCGACGGGATGCTCCGGCGCCTGGCGCTGGGGGCGGACAAGGTCATATTCACCCGCGCGCGGGGCAACCCGCGGGCGCTGGACCCGCACGACCTCAGGGCCCGGTTCGGCGCGATCAGCGGCAAGATGGCCCAGGTCGAGGAGACGCTGCCCGCGGCGCTGAAGACCGCGGCCCGGGCCGTCGGCCGCGACGACCTGATCTGTGTCACCGGGTCGTTCTATCTGGTGGGCGAGGCGAAGAAGCACCTGGCCCAGCGGCTGGCCCACGCGAGCGCCCAAGCCGCACGGGCCTGACCCAGGCCGCGGCCCCGGTCCCGGCGCGGGTAGACTGACCGCCCATGCCGACGCAACCCGGTTCAACCAGCCCGGCGCAGCCCGCGCGCGACGCCGGGGCGGCGCCGTTCCGATACACGGCCGGCTTCGCCAACGAGATCGAACGCGCCTGGCAGGCCCGCTGGGCCGAGGCCGGCGTCTATCACGCGCCCAACCCGGCGGGCGACCTCGCCGAGGGGTTCGAGGCCGTCGCGGACCGGCCCAAGTGCTACGTCCTGGACATGTTCCCGTACCCCAGCGGGCGCGGGCTGCACGTCGGGCACCCCCTGGGCTACATCGCGACGGACATCCTGGCCCGCTACAAGCGGATGACCGGGTTCAACGTGCTCCACGCGATGGGGTACGACGCGTTCGGCCTGCCCGCGGAGCAGTACGCCGTCCAGACCGGCACGCACCCGCGCGTCACGACCGAGCAGAACATCGAATCCATGCGCGCCCAGCTGCGCCGCCTGGGGCTGGGGCACGACGAGCGGCGCAGCGTCGCGACGACGGACGTGCCGTTCTACCGCTGGACGCAGTGGATCTTCCTCCAGATCTTCAACGCGTGGTACGACGAGGCCGAGGACCGCGCCCGCCCGATCGCGGAACTGATCGAGGCGTTCGAGGCCGGCGCCCGCGCGCCCGCCGGCCCGCACAATCCCGAGGGTCGGGCGTGGGCGGAACTCGACGAGGGCGCCCGCCGGCGGATCGTCGATTCGCACCGGCTGGCGTACCTTGATGAGCAGCCGGTCAACTGGTGCCCCGCGCTGGGGACGGTGCTGGCCAACGAGGAGGTCACCGCCGAGGGGCGGTCCGAACGCGGCGACCACCCCGTCTACCGCCGGCCGATGAAGCAGTGGGTGCTGCGGATCACCGCGTATGCCGAGCGGCTGCTGCGCGACCTGGACCTCGTGGACTGGCCCGAGCCGGTCAAACTGATGCAGCGCAACTGGATCGGGCGCAGCGAGGGCGCCCGGGTCCGCTTCGAGGTCGAGGGCGGCGCCGGCGCGATCGAAGTGTTCACGACCCGGCCGGACACGGTCTTCGGCGCCACGTACATGGTGCTGGCGCCGGAGCACCCGCTGGTCGAGTCGATCACGCCACAGGCGTGGCCCGAGGGGACGGACGATCGGTGGACCGCGGGGGCCAAGAGCCCGCGCCGCGCCGTCGAGGAGTACCGCGCTCAGGCCGCGGCTAAGTCCGACGTGCAGCGGCAGGCGGACACCAAAGAGAAGACCGGCGTCTTCACCGGCGCCTTCGCCGTCAACCCGGCGTCCGGGGCGCGCCTCCCCATCTTCATCGCGGATTACGTGCTGATGGGCTACGGGACGGGGGCGATCATGGCCGTCCCCGCGCACGACGAGCGCGACTTCGATTTCGCACGAGAACTGGCCCTGCCGACCCGCGACGTGGTGTACCCGGCGCCGATCGCCGCGGCGGCGTGGTTCCTCACCCACACGGAGGACCCAGACGCCTTCCCACTGGGGTGGGATCTGGCGCTGGCGGACTTCGTGGCCCTGGCGACACTCGAGGGCTACTTCGCCGCCGCGTACCCCTCGATCCTGCGCAAGGTGGCCCGGCGGCGCGACCCGGCCGGCGGCCGGCCCGCCGACCCGCTGTCGGTGATCTCGCCCAATCCGGGGGCGGTCGGCGAGCGGCGCGGCGTGGTGCAGCGCGAGTGGATCGAGGCGCTGGGCGAGATCATCGGGATGGGGTTCACCGCGGCGCGCGACCTGTTTACGCGGGCGGTGTACTGGGCGCACGCGGGCGAGGCCTACACCCAGCCGGGCGTCGCCGCCAACTCCCCCCCGATCGACGGCCTGCCGACCGATGAGGCCAAGGCCGCGATCACGTCATGGCTGGAGGATCGGGGCGCCGGTGAGTCCGCCGTGACGTACAAACTCCGCGACTGGCTCTTTAGCCGGCAGCGGTATTGGGGCGAGCCGTTCCCGATCGTGTACGACGAGGCGGGCCTGCCTGTGGCGCTGCCGGAGTCGATGCTGCCGGTGGAGCTGCCGGAGCTGGAGGACTTCGCGCCGTCGGCGTCGGACGACCCGGACGCGCCGCCGCGCCCCCCGCTGGGCCGGGCCGAGGGGTGGGCCGAGGTCACGCTCGATCTGGGCGATGGGCCCAAGCGGTACACGCGCGAGCTCAACACCATGCCGCAGTGGGCGGGCTCGTGCTGGTACTACCTCAGGTACCTGGACCCCACCAACGATCGGGCGTTCTGCGATCCGGCGAACGAGCGGTACTGGATGCGCGGGGACGCCCCGGCCCGAAGGGGCGGGGTGGACCTGTACGTCGGCGGGGTCGAGCACGCCGTGCTGCACCTGCTGTACGCCCGGTTCTGGCACAAGATCCTCTACGACCTGGGGCGCGTCTCGACGGTCGAGCCCTTCCAGCGGCTCTTCAACCAAGGCTACATCCTGGCGCCCGCGTACCGCGACGCGCGGGGCGTGTACGTCGAGGCGCACGAGGTCGAGAAGCGCGACGGCGCGTTCTTCTTCCGCGGCGAGCCCGTGACGCGCGAGTTCGGCAAGATGGGCAAGAGCCTGAAGAACTCCGTCACGCCGGACGAGATCTGCACGGAGTTCGGCGCCGACACGCTCCGGCTCTATGAGATGTACATGGGCCCGCTGGAGCAGTCCAAGCCCTGGAACCCGCGCGACATCGTGGGCATGCACCGGATGTTGCAACGCATCTGGCGCACCCTGGTCGACGAACAGTCCGGTGAGGGCCGACTGACCGACGAGCCGGCGTCGCGGGAGTTGCGCGGCCGGCTGCACCGCACGATCGCCGGCGTGCGGGAAGACCTCGAAGCCCTGCGCTTCAACACAGCGATCGCCAAGATCAACGAGTTCAACAACGCGCTGGACTCGTCGGCGTCGTGCCCCCGGGAAGTGGGCGAGGCGCTGATCCTGATGCTCGCGCCGCTGGCGCCGCACGTCGCCGAGGAGGCCTGGCGCCGGGTCGGGGGCGAGGGGTTCGTGGTGCGCCGGCCGTTCCCCGTCGCGGACCCGGACCTGCTGGTGGAGGAGGAGGTCCAGATCGCGGTGCAGATCAACGGGAAGGTGCGCGGGCGGGTGTCCACACCCGCGGGCGCCGACGAGGAGGCTCACCGGGCCGCCGCCCTGGCCGACCCCGCCATCGCCCGGCTGATCGAGGGCAAGGCGATCCGCAAAGTGATCGTCGCGCCCGGCCGGCTGGTGAACATCGTGGCGACGTGAGCCGGCCCGACGCGGGCGGGCTTAGCGCTCGTCGATGAGGGCGAGCTGGCGTTGGAGTTGGGCCAGCCGCTCGCGGGCCTGGACGACCCGGTCGGCGGCGTCGGCGCGATCGTGCGGGCTCAGGCCGGGATCCGAGGCGGCGGCGACGGCGGCGTCGAGCCACGCCGACACCTGCTCGATCTGACGCACCAGGCTGGCCCGGGACATGTTCTGCGGGACGGCCTGCGGCTGGATCACCCGGACCTGCGCCTGCCCCGGGCGGAGAACGATCTGCGTCGAGGTCGCACGGCCGGCGCCGGCGAGCTCGGCTCTGCGGCGCGGGGCTCTATTGCCCCCACGCCCGCCGGGGATCAGGCCGGTCTCGGGGCGCAGGCCGGTCTGGTCGGCGTTCGGCATGGGGACCCACACGCTCTGACCGTCGGCCGTCGGCGTCGCCGCCAGTCGGCCCGCGTCGCGCAGCGTCAGGCCCATCCGCTGGAGCCGGTAGGACCACGCCGCGGCGAGGTCACGATCCGAGACGGGCTGGGCGTTGCCCAGGTCCTCGTACCGGCCCAGGGGCACGTCGACGGTCAGGCGCCGACCACCCCGGCGGATGACCATGGGCATGGTCTCGCCGGGGTCGTGCGAAAGGATGCGGTAACGCAGCGGGAGCCACGGCTGGGTCCCCACCCCGGTCAGGGTCAGGGGCGCCCCGTCGGCGCGCTCGACGACGTCGCCGGGCATAAGGACGGCGGCGGCGGGGAACTCCGGGATGACGCGCGACAGCCGGACGCCGCTGGCGAACGCGCCGTCGAACTGCACGCCCAGCCCGGCGCGGGACGTGGAGGCGAACTGTTCGAAGAGGGCCGACTCGAGCCGGGCCCGCTGCTCGGCGGAGAGGGACGCGATCTCGACGCCCGCGGCGCTGAGGTCGGCCGGGCCGACGCGCATCTCCGCCAGGGCGCGGGTGGCGGCCTCGCGGCTCGAAAACGTGTCGGCGCCGAGCTGGTCGACCAGCCGCCGGACCTCGCTCGCGCGGCTGGCCGCATCGGGCTGCGCCCCCGCGGGCGCCGACGCCGACAGATTCGCCAAGGCGGCGACGAGCGCGACGAGGGCGAGTCGGGGACTGGGCGTGCGGCGGGTCATGGGGCCTCCCGGCCGGGTTCGGGCCTGCCCGGCTCTGCGGCGATTCTACCGGGGACGGGGCGGCCGGGCCGCGGCGGGCCGGGTGGTTATTCGACGTTCTGGACCTGTTCCTTGATGCGGTCGATGGCGCCCTTGATCTCGACCACCGCCCGGCTGATGGCCGCGTCGTTGGACTTGGAGGCCATCGTGTTGGCCTCGCGGAGCATCTCCTGGGAGACGAAGTCGAGCGTCCGGCCGACGGGCGCCTCGGCGTCGGCGCCGATGAGGCTCTCGAACTGATCGAGGTGGGCCCCCAGACGGGCGATCTCCTCGGTGATGTCCGTCTTCTCCGCGTAGACGGCGATCTCGCGCACCAGGCTCGTCTGGTCCACGTTCACCTCAACGTCCGCCAGCAACTGATCGATCCGGGCGCGGAGCCGGTCCTGGTACTCGTCGACCACCAGCGGGGCGCGCTGGGCCACCACGGCCAGCCGATCGCGGATCACCCGCACCAGGTCGGCGAGCTCCTTCGCCAGGACCTTGCCCTCGGCGGCGCGGCTGGCGAGCACCGCGTCGCACGCCCGCGCGGTCAGGTCCTTGAGCGCCGCGGCGATCCGGGCCCGGCGCTCGAGGTCGTCCGCGGGCGGCTGGAGCACGCCGGGCAGCGCCAGGAGGGCCGCCGCGTCGACCGTGACGGCGCCCGCGTCGACGCCCGGGGCGGCGCGCAGGGCGTCGAGGTACGACGACAGCGCGCCGGCGTTGACGGCGTAGGCGGCGTCGGCGCCCTCGTCCGAGCAGCGCACCGCGAGCACGATCGACCCGCGGCTGAGCCGCCGGCGGAGGATGGGTTCGAGCTCGGCCTCGACGCCCTGGAGCTCCTCGGGCAGGCGCCAGACGGCCTTGAAATACTTGCCGTTGAGGCTGCGCACCTCGACGGCCAGGTGCGCGCCGTCGGCGTCGCCCGACGCCTCGCCGAACCCGGTCATGCTGCGGATCATCGGCGGCGCCCCCCGACGCGGCGCGGTCGGCGCGGCGTCACCCGCCGCTCCCCGGGTCGGGGTCCGGCGCGGGCTCGCCGGCGGGCGGTTCGGTCGAGGGCTCGGCGTTCGGGTCGGCGCTTTGCTCGGTCGGGGTCGGGGCGCCATCCTCCGGCGGATTGACGGGAGCCGTCCCGCCCGCGCTCTCGGGCTGGGCGTCGGGCGCGGTCGTCTCCGGTGGGGCGATCGGGATGACGGCCGAATCCGCGGGTTCGCCGGTCGCCGGCGCGAGGGTGGGGATGTCGGCGACGTCCGGGCGGACGGCGAAGTTCAGCAGCGCCGCCGTGACCAGGAACACGACGAAGATGGTGATCGTCGCCCAGGTCAGAACGTCCCCGGTGCGGGCGCCGAAGGCCGTCTGCCCGCTGCCGGCGGCGCCCCCGCCGAACGCGCCGCCCAGCCCGCCGCCCTGCGGCCGCTGGATCAGCACGATCAGGATCATGACGATCGACACGAACAAAAAGAACACGATCCCGACGGCCGTGAGCCACGGCGCGGTCTGGGCGAGCGGAAGGATCATGGCGTGGTGGCTCCGTGGGCGGCGCGGGCCCCACGGGCCGCGGCGCAGATGTCCAGAAAACCGCGGGCGTCCAGCGACGCGCCGCCGATGAGCCCGCCGTCGACGCCGGGCCGGCTGAACAGTTCGGCGGCGTTGCCGGGCTTGACCGACCCGCCGTAGATGATGCGCACAGACTCGGCGGTGTCGGCGTCGTAGAGATCGCTCAGGACCGCGCGGAGGCGCGCGTGCGCCTCCTGGGCGTCCTCGGGCGTCGCCGTGCGCCCCGTGCCGATGGCCCAGACCGGCTCGTACGCGACCACCAGCCGGGACGGGTCGTCCAGGTCGGCGCCCTGCAGCGCCGAGCGCGCCTGCCGTTCGTTGACCGCGTCGGTCAGGCCGGCTTGGCGTTCGTCGAGCGTCTCACCGACGCACAGCACGCACGTCAGGCCCGCGTCCAGGACAGCCCGGCACTTGCGCGCGACCAGGTCGTCGGGCTCGCCGATGATGTGCCGGCGCTCGGAGTGGCCGACGAGCACGGCCGACACCGACAGGTCGCCCAGCATGGGGATCGAGACCTCGCCGGTGAACGCGCCGTCGGGCTCGGGGTAGCAGTCCTGGGCGCCCAGCGCCAGGCCGGACCGGGCCAATGCCAACGTGGCGCCGACGGCGTCGAGGTGGACGAACGCGGGGAAGAGGGCGACCTCCAGCGCCTCGGAGGCCGGGTCGTCGCCGGCCAGGGCGCGCGCCAGCGCCACCGCGCCCTCGCGGGTGAGGTTCATCTTCCAGTTGCCGCCCACGAAGGGCCGTCGCGTGGTCATGCGTGGTCGCCGGGGGGGATCGCGGCGCGGAGGGGCCGGTGGGCCCGGACGCCGAACCGGGCAGTATACGGACCCCGCCGCGGCTGTCCCGCGGGTCAGTGGGAAGCCCGGGGGGTGGCGCGGGCTGTGCGGGCTGGTGGGTGTGAGACCTTCGCGGCTCGGTCAATCGCGCCGGTGGCGCCGGTCGGGGTCTTCAGCGGTCGGGGGGCCCAGCCGATGCTCGGCCGAACCCCGGGCTGGGCGCCCGCGGGTGATGGGACCGGCGGCAGATGCGCCCGGCGCAGGGGGCGCGGCGAGGCCGGGGGAACGAGCGAGGGAGCGCCGCACGACGCGCGAGCCAACGGAGTCAGCCATGAGCCGCAGCCACACCGTCACGCCGATCACGAAGAGAGACACGATCCGGGGCGCCGCGCTGAAGGTGGCCCTCGCCGCCGGGCTGGCGGTGTCCGCGGTGGGGTGCGCGACGGGCCCGACTCGGCACGCGTACGCGGGCGCCTCGGCGACCGGCCGGTTGGCGGCGCGCTCGGGCGTAACCGTCGATCCGAACCAGACCGTCGGGCGGTACGACGCGGCGTGGTACGCCGAGCGGGCCAACGCCGAGGGCCTGCCCCCGTTGTGGCTGGGTGAAGCCGTGCAGGCGACGGCCGAGACCCGCGCCGCCCGGGCCCGGGCGATCGCTGCGCGGGTGGCGGCGCACGCCGACGAGAACAAGGCGCTCGCCCAGGCCGAGGCGCAGCTCCGGCAGGCGATCGGCGCCGAGCAGATCGCCGTCGCCGACGCCCAGGGGCTGCGCCAGGCGCTCGACGCCCGGCTCGACGAGTTGACCACGGGCGTGGCGGCGCGGGAGTCGGCGATCGAGTCCGAGGCCCGGCTCAACGACGCCAACGTCCGGTCGATGGTCGAGGAGCGCCAGGCGGCGTTCGAGGCCATGCGCTCGCAGGCCGTCGCCGAGTTCGAGCGCGCCCAGGCCGAGCACGAGCGGATGCTCGCCGAGCGCGCCGAGGTGCAGGCCGCGGGCCAGACGGACATCCGCACGATGACGCAGATCGCCGACCTGACCGAGCAGCGGGCGCAGCAGAAGGTCGCGTCGCTGCGGGCCCAGGCCGACGCCGTGCGTCAGCAGTCCGAGGCGCTGGTGCAGGACCTGAGCCAGCGGATCGACTCGCTGACCGAGCAGATCGGCGCCGAGAGCTCGAGCCTGCGGGCCCGGTCGGCGTCGCTGGCCCAGGCCGGTCAGGCCCGGCATGACGCCCTCCTGGCCGAGGCCGAGGCCCTCGCCGCCCGCGACGGCGAGCACGAGGTCGCGCAGCGCACGATCGCGGCTCAGTCCGCGCTGGCGCAGGCCAAGGCCCGCTTCGCCGAGGCCCAGCAGCAGGCCGACGCGGTGATGGACGAGACCAAGGGCTCGATCGAGCGCATGCGCGCCGAGGCCGAGAAGTTCCTCCTGATCACCGACGCGGACTACCAGCAGCAGATCGCGGCGACCAAGCGCTTCCGTGAGCACAACCTCGCGGACGTGTTCGTCGGTCGGGCCAAGGCCGACCGGATCGAGCGCGAGGCGCGCGAGGAGTTCGTCAAGGCCCAGGCCGCCGCCCTGGCGCGGGCCGGCCGGGAGGAGGCGGCGCACCTGTCGGACCTGGCCCAGAAGCAGTTCGAGGAACTCAAGGCCCAGGCCGAGGCGGACGCCGCCCGCATCCGCGCCGAGGTCACCGCGGCCCTGGCGCAGCAGATGGCGCAGAACTCGACCGAGCTCCCCGGCAAGACCGAGGGCCTCGGCGCCGCGGCGAACGGCGCGGACACGGGCTCAAAGAAGAAGAGCGGCAAGAACGCCAAGAACCCGCCGAACGGGCCGGCCGATGCCCAGCCCCCGGCGACGCCGAACGATCCCACGTTCGCGCAGACGCCCGCGCCGGCGCAGCCGCAGGTCGCGGCCAAACCGGCCGTCGTCGAGCCCGAGCACGTCGCCGCGTTCAAGGTGGCCCTGGCCGAGGCCACCCGCCTGCGCGCCGAGGCGGACGCGAAGGAGCGGGCCCTCCTGGCGACGTACGAGGAGCGGATGCAGACGCTCGAGGCCTGGCGCCGACAGCAGGACGCCCGGCACGAGCAGATGATCACCGAGGTGGGCGTCTTCGCCCAGCAGGCGACCGTCAAGGCGGACGCCATCCGCGCCAAGGCGGAGAAGACGCTGCGCCTGGCGCAGGCCGAGCACGACAGCGCCGTCGCCGACGCCGAGGCGTTCCGGTACGACACGCAGGCGCGGATCACGACGCTGCGGGCCGAGGCCCAGCGGGTGCTGGAGGAGTCCGAGGCCGAGTCGTCGCGGTTGCTGGCGCAGGCCGAGGCCGTCGACGCCGGCGGCGCCGCGGAGCTGCGGGCGCTGGAGGCGCAGCGCGCCGCGGCGCAGACCCGCGGCGAGGCCGAGGCCCGGGCGCTGATCGCCGAGGCAGCCGCCGTCGAGGCCGGCCAGGGCGCCCAGGTGGCGCAGATGCGGCAGGAGATCGCCTCGGCGGAGCGGATCCTCCGGGCGGAGCTGGCCCGGCTCGATCAGGCCGCGGAGTCGTTCATCCAGATCGCGCGGGCGTCGTACGACGAGGCCGTCACCCTCGCGGACGCCTTCGCGGAGAAGACGCGGATCGCGTCGGCGCGGATGACGATCGACAACGAGGTGTCGCGGAAGATCGCCCTGGCCGCGGTCGAGCACCAGCGGAACCTGGTCAACGCGGAGGACCTGGCCGGGCAGGCCGAGGTCGAGCGCCGGCTGGCGCTGGCCGCGGCGTCGCGCGAGCAGGCCGAGGCCGAGGACATCGCCCGGCGGGCCGGCGTCTACGCCCGGTCGCAGGGCGTCGAGGCGCGGGTGAACACGGCCCTGGTCAGCGCCGACGCGCAGGACGAGAACGTCCGCGCGGTGTTCGAGTCGCGGATCGCGTCGGTGCAGGCCGACCGCGACCGCGCCTTCGCCCATGAGTACCTGTCGGACGCCCAGCGTCAGGCCCGGCTGGCCAAGGCCCAGGCCGCCGCGGCCGCGTACCGCGACCTGTCGCAGGCCGCCGTGGCGCTGCTGAGCGAGAAGCAGCAGGCGTTCGAGCGGTCGGCGCGGGTGAACTGGGACGCGCGCCTGGCGATGCCCGCGAGCGACGTGGAGCTCGAGTGGCCGACGCTCGATCCCTCGTTCCCGTCGCTCTTCGACGGCGAGCCCGCCCAACGCCCCGCGTTCGCGAACGTCAACGAGGACGGCTCGGTCGGCGGCTTCGACAACTGAACCCGGCGCCCCGGCGTCGAGTGGATCCATGACCGGCCCGCGCCCGTGCGCGGGCCGTTGTCATGCCGGCCGTGTCGGTGAAACCAGAAAGCAGCCGCGGGCGCCCACCGAAGCGCCCGCGGCGTGCGACACGATCTCTCTCTCGCTCACACCCGCCGACTGGTCGTCACGCGCGCCGGCGTCGGGCCGCGGCGCCGAGCGCCAGGCCGAAGATCGCCAGAGCGCCTGGCGTCGGGATGCGCGCCGGCCCCGAGAAGCCGAACATCGTCGGCGTGATGTTGACCTGCGAGGACGGGATCAGAGCCCCGGCCGGCGTGAGGTCCCAGGAGTGGACCCAGCCGTTGTTGACGGCGTCGCGCCACAGGCCGGGCATGGCGAAGCCGAAGATCGCGCTCTGCCCGGCGAGGACGCCGTTGCGCACCAGCGGGCCGGCGGCCGGGTGCGCGGGCCCGGGCTCGTTGTTGATGTCCCACTCGAAGTTGCCGGCGCCGGCAAAGGCGTTGAACTCCCAGTCGTTCTGCGAGCCCAGCGCGTGCCCAGCGGTGAGGTCCAGCACGCCGAGGCCCGCGGCGTTATTGGTGAACATGAACTGACTGCCGGCGGCGGGCCCGGTGATGCCAAGGGCGCCGTGCGTGTCGATCACGTTGATCCCCGAGAGCCCGTTGGCGCCCGGCTGGTTCGGCGGGCCAGAGAACGTAAAGCCGTTGCCGCTGCCGAAGTTCCTGTTGGTGAGCTGGTAGATGAAGGCCTCGGCGCCGGCGATCGCGCCGGGCAGGACGCTGCCCGCGGTCAATCCGCCGGCGTGCGAGGCGGGGTTGAACGGGTTGGCGATGCCCATCCCGGTCGTGGCGCCGGCGAACCCGCTGTAGAGCGCCTGCGTCTGGTTCTGATCGAGGTGCCACTCGCGCAGGTCGAAGAGCGCGGTCGAGGCGGCCGTCGGGGCCGGCGCCCCCAACGCAGTCACCACCACGCCCAACCCAGGATCGTCCCACCAGGTGAACGCGTGGGATCCGAGAATCGATGCGCTGACCGGCGCCGACGCCAGCATCGCGGCGCTGAACGAAGCCCCCAGCGCGAAGACATGTTTCATTACGTTTCCCTCCAAAGTCCCACCAAGCCGTGAGTGCCTGCCCGCCGGTGTGGCGCGCGCGGCGTCAAGAACACGAAGTGCAGGTCATGTTCGATGGGTTTGGGTGGCCACGCCCCCGCCGGGGCTCGGCGGGCCTCGGGCGGAATCCGCCCGACACACCAACCTGACGGCAGACTCTGCTGCCATGACGCGGCCCTTCCCTTCAGGAAGCCCGGATATAATCATGATATCGGAGAAGATCCTCCGTTCATAGGGAATTCGGGCGACGTGCGCGTCGACTATGTGCAAGTCGCTATACCGAAGGTGCTTGCATCTATGACGAAGATGTCTTTTCGACCGGCGCTTCATGGATTCCGCTCTGCGAATGGCCCATCTCGTTCAGCGCTCCGATCGCTGCGTCATGTACCCACGCCCATCCGTCGCGCGCCTGCGCCTGTCGCTGCGCGACCATCATCACGTCGTCGAGCCACCGCCGTCGCGCCGCCGCGGCGCGGAGCCCGCCGAGAGCCGCGAGAACCCGGTATGGATCGGCGGCTTCGTCCATGACGTCGCGCAGAAAGTTCTTCGCGTCGGTCAATGCATCATCGAGCTCCTCCGAGGAGTGAGCCAGCGCCTCGACGCGCGACGACGCCGGCAGTGCGCCCAGCGCTCGCACGCGCGCTCGCAGCGGGTCATAATCCATCACGTCGCGTCGGGTGACCGGAGCAAGCAACGCATCCTTGAGCGCCTTCCGCCCACGGCTCGTGATGCGGAGCCACCGCGCCCGCCGTGGGTTCTCGGAGTCCTCTCGCGCAGCGAGGAGCCCGCGTTCGGTGAGCCGCGACAGCGCTGGATAGATCGCGCCTGCGCTCCCGCTCCAGCGCGGGGAAGGCGACTGGATGAACCGCTGGCGGATGTGATACGCCGTGCAGGGCTGGTCTAGCGCAACCAGGCCGAGCAGCGTCCGTTCCAACGTGGAGACATCGTCAGCCATGATCCTCTTGCAGGCGGAGTGAGGTTTCATTTTTTCCGAAACGTTGACGGAGCCGCATCAAGGAGGCGTCCCTGGAGTATAGTGCGAATCGAACTATGGTTCAATGGAGGACCCGCCATGTCCCTCGCTGCCCGCAGAGCGCTCCCCGTGCTGATCTTCGGTTCGCTGGCCGTCTTTCCAGCCCTCCACGGCGTTGCTCAACCGGTGGGCGACCCCGCTGAGGGCCGGTTCCAACGGCGTGTGGAGCCGATCCGTGTTGACCTCCCGGCTGGTGGCGTCGAGGTTCCGATGCAGCGTCAACTCCACCTCCCGGTCGTCGAAGCGATGGTCAACGGCCAGGGCCCGTTCCGTTTCGGCCTCGACACGGGCGCCAGCGGTGCGCTCGCCCTCGACAAACGACTCATCGAAGAGATCGACTTCCCCAGCGTCGGCGACATCGAGGTCTACGACGGCACCGGCGTCGGCTCGCGGCGCACTCCGGTCCGTCGCGTGGACACGCTGGCGATCGGCGGCGCCGTCTTCCACGATCTCGACGCCATCAGCGGTGACTACAACCGCGGACCGCTCGGTTCAGAGCCCATCGACGGCATCATCGGCATCGGCCTGTTCTGGGATCTCACCCTCACCCTCGATTACCCCGCCGATCGCGTTCGAATCTCGCGCGAGGCGCTCCCCGAACCCAACGGCCGAAACATCTTCGCACTGGACCCGGATGGAGCGATTCCGACGATCCCCGTCCGCATCGGTGACCAGACATACACCGCGCACCTTGACGCTCGAAACATGGGCGCGCTGGTCATCCCGTCCGAGGTCGCCGCCACGCTCGCGTTCGCTGATGAGCCGCGCGTGATCGGTCAGGCTCGCACGCAAGTCAACACCATCGAGATCAAGGGCGCCACGCTCGACGGCCCACTCTGGATCGGAGAATTCGAGTTTCAGAACCTGACTGCCGTTTTTGCCGACATCTTCCGAACGCTCAACGTCGGCAGTCGCATAATGGGCGAGTTCACCATCACGCTCGACGGCCCCAACAGTCGTGTCCGTTTCGCACGAGACGACCGCGGTCCCATTCGACTTCCGACGCCGCAACCCGCGCAGCCTCGCTGAACGGGCGCGATCGGCAGTTCCGGTTCAGTCTTCCTTCATGCGCTCGGCCTTGGCTCGCGCATCATCGAGATTGCCGACGTACATGAAGGCGCCCTCGGGGAGGTCGTCCGCTTCGCCCGCGCAGAGCCGCTCGAACGAATCGATGGTCTCTTCGAGCGGCGTGTAGATGCCGGGGAAGCCGGTGAACTGCTCGGCGACGAAGAAGGGCTGGGACAGGAAGCGCTCGATCTTGCGCGCTCGGCTCACCGCGAGTTTGTCCTCCTCGGACAGTTCATCCACGCCGAGGATGGCGATGATGTCCTGGAGGTCCTTGTAGCGCTGAAGGATCTGCTGGACCTGGCGCGACACCGCGTAGTGCCGCTCACCGATCACGCCCGGGTCGAGGATACGTGACGTGGACGCCAGCGGATCGACCGCCGGGTAGATGCCCTTTTCCGCGATGCCGCGGGCCAGCACGACAAAGGCGTCGAGGTGGGCGAAGGTCGTCGCCGGCGCC
>RFGI01000136.1 GCA_003696725.1 Planctomycetota bacterium
CGCTGGATGTGCGACAACTTCTTCGACATCAGGACGTTCGGCGCCGTGATGTCGACCGACGTCAACTGCGGGCAGGTCCGCGGGCCGGTCCAGCTCGGCTTTGCGCGCTCGGTGACGCCCATCGTCTCCAGTGAGTTTTCAGTCACGCGCTGCGCCGTCACGACCGAACGCGAGTCGGAGGCCCAGCAGGGCGGCAACCGCACCATGGGCCGCAAGTTCGCCGTGCCCTACGGCCTCTACCGGGTTCACGGTTTCATCAACCCGAACCTGGCGATGGGCGATCACGGGACAGGGTTCTCGGAGGGCGACCTCGCGCTACTGAAAACGGCGCTCGATCAGATGTTCGAGCATGACCGTTCAGCGTCGCGCGGTGTCATGCGGCCGCTGGCGTGCATCGCCTTCCGGCACGAGTCGCGCTTCGGGAACGCGCGCGCCGATCGCCTCTTCGCTCGGGTCACCTGCGCGCCGGATCCGGGGCTCGGCGGGGCGCCGCCGCGCTCCCACCGCGATTTCGTGTTCTCGGTCGACGAATCGGACCTGCCCGAAGGCGTGTCGATCGAGCGCTGGATCGACTGGCCAACCGATGGGATGTGACAGCCGCTGATGCCATCCCGATCTCGGCGTTGCAGCACTTCCTCTTCTGCCCCCGGCAGTGCGCGCTGATCCACCTGGAAGGGCTCTGGGCCGACAACCGGTTAACCGTCGAGGGCGCCTCTGTGCATCGCCGGGCGCACGACGGCGCCCGCGAGCGCCGGCCCGGCCGCACCACCGAGCGCGCCGTCCCGCTCAGATCCGATCGGCTCGGGTTGCGGGGCGTCGCGGATGTGGTCGAATTCCACCCGGGCCCGGCTTCGGACACCCCCGCCCCATACCCGGTTGAGTACAAGAGAGGCCGACCCAAGCGCCACGACGCCGACCGTGTCCAGCTCTGCGCACAGGCCCTATGCCTCGAAGAGATGCTGGCGACGCCCGTCCCGCGCGGGGCGCTCTTCTACCACTCGATCCGCCGCAGGGAGGAGGTCCAGTTCACCGATGCGCTGCGCGCCAAGACTGAGGCGACCGCCCGCGCCGTCGCGGACCTGTTGCAAAGCCTGAGCACGCCCACCGCTCGCCGTGAAAAGAAGTGCGACCGATGTTCCTTGCTGCGCCTGTGCCTGCCGGGCGCCACCGGCGGCGGGGTGTCCGCGTCCGCGTACCTGCGCTCGATGATCCCCGACGGGCCCCGACCGGCGCCGGGCGACCCGTGAAGATCCACCTCAACACCTTGTTTGTCTCCACCGACGGCGCCTATCTCGCCAAGGAGGGTCTCGCGCTGACCGTCCGTGTCGAGCGGCGCGTGGTCTTCAGATCCCCCATCCACACGCTGGACGGCGTCGTCTGCTTCGGGCGCGTCGGGTGCAGCCCGGCCGCGATGGCCCTGTGCGCAGAGCACGGGGTGTCGGTGTCGTTCTGCGCCCCGACGGGGAGGCTCCTCGGACGCGTGCTCGGGTTCACGCCGGGCAATGTCCTGCTCCGCCGAGAACAGTTCCGCCGCGCCGACAGCGACCCGGCCAGCCTCGCCCTGGCCCGCCCCATGGTCCAGGCCAAGATCGCCAACAGCCGGGCCGTCCTGCTCCGAGCCGCGCGCGACGCCGCGGACCGCGCACGCGCCGACCGCCTCTCGGCCCGCGCCGCACGGCTGGCGCAGTCCCTTGACCGGGCCGCCACGGCGGCCACCCTCGACGAGCTGCGCGGCGTGGAAGGCGAGGCCAGCCGCGACTACTTCGCCGTGTTCAACGACCTCTTCACGACCGAACAGCCGGCCTTCACATTCCCCGGGCGCACCAGACGACCGCCGCTCGATCCCGTCAACGCCCTGCTCTCTTTCCTCTACGCCATGCTCGCTCACGACGCGCGCTCCGCCTGCGAAATCGCCGGCCTTGACCCGCAAGTCGGATTCCTGCACCGCGACCGGCCCGGCCGGCCAAGCCTCGCCCTCGATCTGATCGAAGAACTCCGCGCGTTCCTCGTCGACCGCCTCGTCGTCTCCCTGATCAACCGCCGGCAGGTGTCCCCCGACGGGTTCGCCACGTCGGCCTCGGGAGCGGTCATCATGACCGACGCCGCCCGCAGAACCGTCCTCGCCGCCTATCAGCGACGGAAGCAGGACGAACTCATACACCCGTTCATCAAAGAGCGCGTCAGCGTCGGCCTGATCATCCACCTCCAGGCCCGCCTGCTCTCACGGCACCTGCGCGGCGATCTGGACGCCTACCCACCGTTCATCTGGAAATAAGCCATGATGGTGCTTGTCACGTACGATGTGTCGACCTCGACTCGAGAGGGCCGAGCCCGCCTCAGGCGCGTCGCCCGCGCGTGCCTCGACTACGGCCAACGCGTCCAGAACTCGGTCTTTGAGTGCAGCGTCGACCCGGCCCACTTCGCCGTCCTCAAGAGACGGATCCTCGATCTCATCGACGCCGAACAGGATTCCGTCCGGTTCTACTTCCTCGGGAAAAACTGGCAACGACGCATCGAACATGTCGGCGCCAAACCCTCCATCGACCCCGATGGGCCGCTCATCGTCTGAGTCCGGCCGCGCCGGCCAGGGCACGCGAACCCGAAGCGGCCATCACCCGCCGGGCGGGTTCGCGATGCGCCGATGGTGTTGTCTCCCAAATATTTACGACTGTTGCAACGCCGCCCCCCCGCGGCCGAGCCAACACAACAAGGCAGGTTCGCGGGATCAGCCCCGTATCCGACCGACACTCAATGGGTTAGAATCCATGCCGTCGCTCCCCTCGCGGGAGCGTGGATTGAAACCGCGACGCGTGCCGCGCCCTGTGCCGCACGGAGGACGTCGCTCCCCTCGCGGGAGCGTGGATTGAAACTCACTCCGTGGGTCGGGCACGCCGGAGCGCCGATCGTCGCTCCCCTCGC
>RFGI01000137.1 GCA_003696725.1 Planctomycetota bacterium
GCCCTCCTCGAACAGACCGAGGCGACGGTGGACTTCGGCGACATCAAGGGCCAGGAGGGCGTCAAGCGCGCCGCGGTCATCGCCGCCGCCGGCGCCCACAACATGCTCATGCTCGGACCCGCGGGGACGGGCAAGACGATGGTCGCCAAGGCGCTGCCCGGGATCCTGCCGCGGCTGACCGTCGAGGAGGCGCTGGAGCTGACGCGGATCTACTCCGCCGCCGGGCTCACGGCGCGCGGCGACGCCGAGGGCGCGGGCGTCGTCACCCGCCGGCCCGTCCGCAGCCCGCACCACACCGCCAGCACCGCGGCGATCGTCGGCGGGGGCGCGATCCCCAGGCCCGGCGAGATCACCCTCGCCCACCGCGGGATCCTCTTCCTCGACGAGCTGCCCGAGTTCCCACGCGACGCGCTGGAGACTATGCGCCAGCCGCTGGAGGACGGCCACGTCACCATCGCCCGGGCGCACTCGACGGTCCGGTTCCCGGCGCGGGTGATGCTCATCGCGGCGATGAACCCGACGCCCAAGGGCCACATGCCCACGGACCAGGCCTCGCGGCGCGAGATGGACCGTTACCTCGGGCGGATCAGCGGGCCGCTGATCGACCGCGTTGATTTGCACGTCGAGGCGCCGGCGGTGCCCTGGAAAACGCTCTCCAAACAGGGCCCGCCCGGGCGGACCACGGCGACGATGCGCGAGGAGGTCGCGCGGGCCCGGGCCGTCTCGCGGGCGCGCCAGGGCGCGACGCCCAACGCGCACCTCTCGGGCCGGCGTCTGGACGAGCTGGCCCCGATCGAGCCGGACGCGAAGGAGCTCCTGGGCCAGGCCATGCGCGAGCTGGGCCTGTCGGCGCGGGCGTACGACAAGATCCGGCGTGTGGCGCGGACCATCGCGGACCTGGAGGGACGTGAGACGATCGGCGCCGGCGCCGTCGCCGAGGCCGTGCAGTACCGCCTGCTCGACCGGCGCGTCTAGCCGAGCGGTCAGCCGTCGACGACCGCGAGCAGGAAGCCGTCGTAGCCCTTGGCGCCGACGGTCTGGATGACCGTGGCCGACACGTTCGGGGTGTCGCGGATCAGCCCGAGCATCCGCCTCACGCCAAGGACGCGCGGGTCGCCGGAGGCGTCGTCGACGACGGCGCCGTCGCGCACCACGTTGTCCGCGAGGATCACCCCCCCGGGCCGCGTCAGGCGCAGGGCCCGGGCGAAGTACCCGTCCAGGTTTTCTTTGTCGGCGTCGATGAACACGAGGTCGAAGGGCGGGGCGCCCTGCTCGATCAGGCGGTCCATCGAATCGAGCGCCGGGCCGACGACGATCTCGACGCGGTCGGCGAGGCGCGCCCGGTCGAGATTGCGTCGGGCGACGGCCGCGTGCCGGGGCTCCAGTTCGAGAGTGACGAGCCGGCCGTCGGGGGGCAGCGCCCGCGCCATATGGATCGCGCTGACCCCGCCGAGCGTGCCGATCTCGAGGATGCGCGCCGCGCCGATCGCGCGCGCGAGCAGACCGAGGGCCCGCCCCTGCGCGGGTGTCACCTGTATCTCGGGGAGCCCGGCGGTGGCGCTGTCAGCGAGCGCGGCGTCGAGCGCCTCGTCCGGCGCCGGCAGCGCGTCGAGAAAGAACCGGTCGACCTCGGCGTGCCGCGGGTTGCTCATCTTCGGGGATCCGGGCGGGTCGGGCCGCACGCGAGCGGGCGGTTTGTAGAGTACGCCGCGAGGCGCCGGCCCGTTCGGTCGAGCCGGCTCGCCTTCCCCGATGACGCCACAACGAGAGGTGCAGCGATGCGGAAGCAGGTGTTCAGCGCAGCGACGGCATGCGGGCTGGCGGTGGCGGCGGTCGGGTGCGCGGGCGGGGCGCGCTACGCCGGCCCGGACTGGCGCCAGGACGCCGACTCGATCTTCCGGGCGCTGGACCTGCCCACGCCGACGCTGGCCCGGCTGGGCTCGGGCGCCCCGGGTCCGGCGCACTGGGCCCAGCGCGCCGACTACCGCATCGACGCCACGCTCGACGCGGAGAACCGCACCATCACAGCCACGGCGCACGTCACCTACACCAACAACGCGCCCGAGCCCCTGACCTACCTCTGGCTCAACCTCGAGCAGAACCTCTTCAACGATGACTCGATCGGCGGCCGGCTCACCCGCGGCGTCGAGCGTTTCGGCAACCGCGACGGCTTCCAGGGCGGGTACGACATCGACTCCATCACCCACAACGGCGAACCCCTCGAGCTGACCGTGTACGACACGCTCGGGCGCGTCGAGCTCCCCGAGCCGATCGCGCCGGCCGGGGGCGTGTTCGAGTTCGACATCGCCTGGTCCTTCCCCGTCCCGCCGTACGGCTCGGACCGGCTGGCGATCGAGGAGGTCGAGCAGGGCACGGTCTTCGAGATCGCGCAGTGGTTCCCCGCGGTGGCCAAGTACGACGACGTGCACGGCTGGAACACCCTGCCGTACATCGGCCAGGGTGAGTTCTACACGGACTTCGGCGACTACGACGTCTCGATCACGGCGCCGAGGGATCACATCGTGGTCGCCACCGGTGAGCTGGCCAACCCGTCCGAGGTCCTCACCGAGGAGCAGATGACCCGGCTGGCGCAGGCCCGCACGGGCCCCGAGACCGTCGTCATCCGCGGCGCCGACGAGGTGGGCGACCCCGCCTCGCGCCCCGCCGGCGACGGGCCCCTGACCTGGCGGTTCCATGCCGAGAACGTCCGGACCTTCGCTTGGGCGAGCAGCGACGCCTTCATCTGGGACGCCGCCCAGGCCAGCACCGGCACGCTGATCCAGTCCGTCTACCCCAAGGAGGGCCTGCCCCTGTGGGAGCACTCGACGGAGTACCTCCGGTTCAGCGTCGAGCACTACAGCGAGAAGTGGTTCGGGTACCCCTGGCCCGTCGCGACGAACGTCAACGGCCGGGTCGGCGGGATGGAGTACCCGATGATCATCTTCTGCCGCAACCGCACCTCGGAGCAAGGCCTGTTCGGCGTGACCACGCACGAGATCGGGCACAACTGGTTCCCCATGACCGTCAGCACCGACGAGCGCCGGCACGCGTGGATGGACGAGGGGTTCAACACATTCATCAACTACTACGCGTTCAAGGAGTACTTCCCGGACGAACCGCCCCGGCGGGGGGACCCGGCGCGGTTCGCGCGGTTCATGACCGTCGACGGGCAGCAGCCCGTCGAGACGCCGGCCGACTATCTCGACCGCCGGCTGCTCGGGGCCCTGGAATACGCGAAGACCTCGGCCGGGCTGGTGCTCCTGCGCGAGCAGATCCTCGGGCCCGAGCGTTTCGACCGCGCGTTCCGCGAGTACATCCGCCGCTGGGCGTTCAAGTCGCCGAGGCCCGCGGACTTCTTCCGCTCGATGGAGGACTCGGCCGGGGCGGACCTGGCGTGGTTCTGGCGCGGCTGGTTCCTGGAGACGGGGGCGCTCGATCAGGCCGTGACGAGGGTCAAGCAGGCCGGCGACGGCGACGCGTCCATCACCTTCCGCAACCTGGGCCGGCTGGTGATGCCGGTGGTCTACGACGTGGTGTTCGAGGACGGCTCGGCCGAGCGTCGGCGGCTGCCCGTTCAGGCGTGGGCGACCACCGACGAGTGGACGGTCACCCTCACGCCCGGCCGGCGCGTGCGCGAGGTCGTCATCGACCCGGACGAAGCGTTCCCCGACATCGACCGCTCCAACAACCGCGCGCGCCGGCACGGCTGAGCCGCGTCTACGGCTCGCGGACCACCACCACGGCGTGCGCCGATCGCCCGCCCCCGCCCATCGACCCCAGGTCCGCGAGCACCGCGAGCACCACCAGCGCCAGCCACCCGCCGGAGACGCTCCCGGCCTGGTGGATCGCCAGCGCGTAGGCCAGGGTCGTGTACGGCATGAACACGAAGCCGAGGAGGGGCCAGAGCACGGTCTGGTAGGCGGCGCCGATCCAGTCGCTGACGATCACCAGAACCACGATCGTCAGCCGCGGCGCCACGAGGGCTAGGAGCGCGATCAGACAGGGCATCGGCGGGCCTCCCGTCGGTGTTCTTCGGCGGTCAGCCGATCACCTTCCACCCGACCCACACCAGCCCGCCCGCGGCGGCGCCGGCTACGAGATCGTCCATCAGCACCCCCAGGCCCCGCGGCAGCCGTTGGGCGGTGTCGATGAGCCCGAACTTGGCGATGTCGAAGATACGGAAGAGCGCGAACGCCGCGAGGACGCCGGCGACGGTCGCGCCCACCGAGGCCGGGGCCATCAGCGCCACGGGGATCAGCGCGAGCGCCTGCCCGGCGACCTCATCGAGGACGATCTGGCGCGGGTCCGCCCGGCCGAACCGCCGCTCGGCCCAGGGCGTCAGCCGCACGCACAGCGCCGAGGTCAGAACGCCGACGACGACCAGCGCAGCGAGCGTCGCCCGGGTCGGGGCGCGGCTCAGCATGAAGGCCAGCGCCAACGCCGCCGGGGGGACCGATCCCCACGTCCCCGGCGCCCGGCGGATGAGGCCCAGTCCGCCGACGGTCACGATCAGCACGTTGAGCGCGTCGCGCACGGTCAGGCCCTCCCGCTCGGCCCCGTCCGCCCGGCGGCCCAGACGTACGGCGCCCCGGACATCACGGTCACGACCACCGTCAGCCAGACGACTGTGAGGATCACCCCGCGGACCCGCGGCGCCGGGTCCAAGAGGGCGTCCCGTGGCCCGAGCCAGAGGAGCGCCAAGATCGCCGGCGCCGCGACGGACTGGAGGATCATTTTGGCTTTGCCGGACCGGTTGGCGCCGAACTCGACGCCCGCGCCCTCCATCACGCCGCGGATGCTGGTCACGAGCAGCTCGCGGGCGAGCAAGAGGACCACCATCCACGGCTCGACGCCGGTGACGGGTCGGCCGTCGGCGCCGGCGAAGTTGGGCCCCGCGAGCATGACGAACGACCCGAGGATCAGCGCCTTGTCCGCGAACGGGTCCATCACCCGGCCGAACCGACTGACCACCCCCCACCGGCGCGCCAGATGACCATCGAGGGCGTCGGTCAGCGCGGCGAGGATGAAGAGCCCGCCGGCCGTCGGCAGCGCCCGCGTCGGCCCCGCCGGGTGGTCGTACAGCGCCAGCGCGACGATCACCCCCGCGGCGAGCGCGACGCGCGCCAGGGTCAGGGCGTTGGGGACCCACGCGCGGGCGTCGGCGGTCGGGCTCGGCTCGGTCGATGGCATCGGAGGCTCGCGGCGGGCGCGATGCTAGCCGGTGGCGGTCCGGTTGCTGGCCCGTGGGGCGGAATCTATTCTGCGTCCCGTGGCCCACGGCGTTGCGTGTCGCGGTGGGCGTCGGGTCGGAACACCTCACCCGGGCGGTCGGCTGGGCGGGGCCCCTCACGGGTCCGCCTGGTCCGGGCGTCGGTTCAGCGCCGCCCGAGCGGTCGCCACGATGGGAGCCCGCCGTTCGTGAGCCCGATCCTGAGCCCCATCATCCTTTACGCGGGACTGGCGCTCGGGGCGTTGGGCGTGGCGCTGGCCATGCCCCGCCGGGGCTTGAACCCTCAGATGATCGGGGCGCTGGTGGCGGGGATCGCCGTGGGCGCCGTGCTGATCGCCCTGGCGGTGGTGGGGCTCAGGGCCGGCGAGGGCTTGCCCGGGGCGTTCTTCTACGTCTTCGCGCTGATCGGGCTGGGGTCGGCGCTGCGGGTGATCACGCACCAGCGGCCGGTGTACGCGGCGCTCTACTTCGTGCTGACGATCATCGCGTCGGCGGGGCTGTTCCTGCTCCTGGCGGCGGAGTTCATGACCTTCGCCCTGGTGATCATCTACGCCGGGGCGATCCTCATCACCTACCTGTTCGTGATCATGTTGGCGACCGAGGCGCCGACAGAGGAGACGCTCGAGGCGCTGAGCGAGTACGACGCCGTCAGCCGCGAGCCGATCGCCGCGACGGTGGTCGGGTTCGCGCTCCTGGGCGCGCTGTCGGGGATGCTGGCCTTCGGCGTGCCCGGGCTGCCCGGGCCCGAGGGGGCGAGCCCCGCTCAGGGTCTGGCGCGCCTGCCGGGCAAGGTCCGGGCGTTCGTCGAGGGCCTCGGCGTCGCCGACGAGGTGGCGCCGGCGGCGTTCCTCCCGGATCGGCTGGCCGGCCCGCTGACCAGCCCCGAGCGCGTCGAGGAGTACAACACCTGGCGCCGATCACACTCCCAGATCATCCTGACCAGCGCCGGCGGCGAGGGGACGGTCGGGCTGGTGCAGCTCGTGCCGCTCGACCCCGGGTCGTTCAAGGCGCGGTATGAGGCGAGTCTCACGGACCCCGACGACGAGGCGGGCCTCCCGTCGGCGCTCATGGATCGGATCGCCGAGATCCCCGGCTTGCCGGCCTACTTCGAGGACTCCGTCACCGGGCTGGCGACGCTCACCGTCGCGCTGCCCGAGGCCCTGGCCCCGACGAACATCGAGACGGTGGGCCTGGCGCTGGTGGGGGAGCACCCGTTGTCCCTGGAGCTGGCCGGCGTGATCCTCCTGCTGGCGATGGTCGGCGCCGTGGTCCTGGCGCGCAAGCAGACCGAGGTCGAGGAAGAACGCAAAGCGCTGGCGGCCCATCGGCTGGGGCTCGGCGTAGAAGGGGGCGCGTCGTGACGGCGCTGCTGGCCCAGGCGTCGGCGTTCGGATCGGTGACGCTGTACCACTACCTGTTCGTGTCGGCGGCGCTCTTCGCCCTGGGCGTGATCGGTTTCCTCTCCCGCCGGAATCTGATCATCATGTTCCTGTGCACGGAGCTGATGTTCCAGGGCGCGGGGCTGGCGCTGATCGCGTTCGGCCGGCACTGGATGAACCCCACGGGGCAGGTGTTCGTGATCTTCGTCCTGACCATCGCCGCGGCCGAGGCCGCCCTGGCCCTGGGCCTGGTGGTGTACCTGTACCGGCGCAAGAGCACCCTCGACGCCCAGGCGTGGGCGGAGCTGGCCGGCTGAACCCATGAGCGACCCGACGACCATGCTGCTCGCGGCGTCCGCCGGCGCCCCCGATTCGTCCGTCGCGTGGCTCTTGCAGGTCCCGCTGCTGCCCCTGCTCGCATGCCTCTTGTGCGGCCTGTTCCGCGCCTGGGGCGTCACCAGCAAGCTGCCCGGCTACACCACGGTGCTGCTGCTGGCGGTCGCGTTCGTCGTCACCCTCAGCGGGTACCTCTCCTTCGGGGGGCACGGCGCCCAGGTGGTGCACGGCTTCGACTGGCTCCGCGTCTCCTGGGGCGACGGCCCGGGCGAGACCCTGTCCGCCGGGTTCAGCCTCTACATCGACAGCCTGACCTGGCTCTGGATGCTCTTCGTCACCGGGCTGGCGACGCTGATCGCGCTCTACTCGACGGAGTACATGGCCGAGGACCAGAAGACCGGCGGGTACGCCCGGTACTTCTCCTTCTTCAGCCTGTTCGTGTTCATGATGTCGTGCCTGGTGATGAGCGACAACCTCCTGCTCCTGTACCTGGGCTGGGAGGGCGTGGGGCTGTGCTCGTACCTGTTGATCGGGTACCACTACACGAAGCCCAGCGCCGTCGCCGCGGCGAAGAAGGCCTTCATCGTCAACCGGGTGGGGGACCTGGGCCTGGCGCTGGGGCTGATGCTCACATTCGTCCACTTCGGGACGCTGGAGTACCGCGAGATCTTCGCCCGGCTGGCGGAGATCCAGGCCGTCGTCGAGGCCGGCGGGTCGGCGCCCTGGCAGGTCGAGCTCATCCCGCTGCTCCTGATGGTCGGGGCGTTCGGCAAGAGCGCGCAGCTGCCGCTCTATGTCTGGCTCCCCGACGCGATGGAGGGCCCGACGCCGGTCAGCGCCCTGATCCACGCGGCGACGATGGTGACGGCCGGGGTGTACCTCGTCGCCCGGTTCCTGCCCATGTTCGCCCTGAGCCCGGCGGCGCTGGGGACCGTGGCGTGGGTCGGCGCCGGGACGGCGCTGCTGGCCGCGACCATCGGCATGGCGCAGTACGACATCAAACGGGTGATGGCGTACTCCACGGTGTCGCAGCTCGGGTACATGTTCCTGGGCCTGGGCGTCTTGACGGCGACCGGCGCCGCGTACCACGTCTTCACGCACGCGTTCTTCAAGGCGACGCTGTTCCTGGCCTGCGGCGCCGTCATGCACGGCTTCGCGGGGCAGCTGGACCTCCGCCGGCTCTCGGGGCTGGCCAAAGTCCCCGGGTGGCGCGTCACGGCAGTCGCCATGCTCGTCGGGTGCCTGTGCCTGGCCGGGTTCGTCGGGACCAGCGGGTTCTTCAGCAAGGACATGATCCTCGCCGAGGCGTTCGTCACCCCCGGGCCGGGCTACCGGCTGCTGGGCTGGATCGGGCTGGCGACGGCGGGGCTGACCGCGTACTACGCCTTCCGGGTGTACTTCCGGGTCTTCCACGGGCCCGTCGAGTTTCACGCCGGCGAGGAGCACCACGGCGACGACGGCCATGACGACCACGGCCACGGGTTCCACCCGCACGCGCCGGGCTGGGCGATCAATCTGGTGCTGATCGCGCTGGTGATCGGGTCGCTGGCCGCCGCGGCGCCGTACTTCATCGACAAGGAGCACCACGGCTGGGTCGGCGGGCTGGTGCACTCGTCCACCGCGGGCGAGATCGTTCGGGCGTCGGCGGGGCATGGCGAGGCCGCCGCCCACGCGGGCGAGGCCGCGGCGGCCGAGCATGGCGGGTTCTTCGGCGACCCGCACCGGTGGATGTTCCTCGCGTCGAGCGTCGTCGGCGCGATCGGCATCCTGCTGGCGTGGGTGATCCACATGACGGGCCGCGTCAGCGCCGACCGGGCGCCGATCGCCGACGCGCTCAAGGCGAGGCTCCGGCCGTGGTCCACGCTCGCGGAAAAGAAGTGGCTCGTCGATGAGCTCTATGACGCCCTGATCCGCCGGCCGCTGAGGCTGCTGGCGCACATCCTGGCGCTGATCGATCAGGCCCTGGTCGATGGGCTGGTCGACGGCGTGGGCTTCGCGCCGCGGCTGTTCGGGAAGTCCCTCCGGCCGAGCCAGAACGGGCTCTTGCAGAACTACGCCGTGGGGATGGGCGGCGGGCTGGTCTTCATCCTCCTGGTGGTGTGGGCGCTGTCATGACGCTCTTTGCGCTGATGCTGATCCCGCTGGCCGGCGCCCTGGTGGTGGCGTGGTCGCCGGCCCGGCAGGCGAAGTGGATCGCCCTGGCGTGGACGGGCCTGGCGCTTCTCGCTGCGGTGTTCGCCGCGGGCCGGTTCGACTGGGCGAATCCGGCCCGGTTCCAGTTCGACGCCGAGGCCCCGTTCCTGCCCAGCGTGGGGATCAGCCTGAGCGTGGGCGTCGACAGCGTGGCGTTGCTGCTGGTCCTGCTGACGGCGCTCTTGGGGCCGCTGTGCGTGCTCGGCTCCTTCAGCGCCATCACCGAGCGCGTCAAGACGTACTACGGCTGGCTGCTGGTCCTGCAGGCGGCCATGACGGGCGTCTTCGTCGCGCGGGACCTGATCCTCTTCTATCTGGCGTTCGAGTTCACGCTGGTCCCGATGTTCATCCTGATCAGCCTCTACGGCAGCGACAACCGCCGCTACGCCGCCATCAAGTTCTTCCTGTTCACGTTCACGGGCTCGATCCTGGCGCTGGCCGGGCTGGTGTACGTGGCGTCGGTGGCGGCGGCGATGAACGACGGCGCCTGGACGTTCCAGATCGACGCGCTGCGGCGGGCCGCGCAGACGATGAGCGCGTCCGAGCAAGGGTGGGTGCTGGCGGCGCTCTTGGCCGGGTTCGCGGTGAAGGTGCCGCTCTTCCCGGTGCACACGTGGCTGCCCCTGGCGCACACCGAAGCGCCGACGGCCGGCAGCGTGATCCTCGCGGGCGTGCTGCTCAAACTCGGGACGTACGGGATCTACCGCTTCGTGCTGCCCTTCGTCCCCGTCGCGGTCGCCGAGTACGCGCCGCTGATCGCGGTGGTGTCGATCGTGGGCATCCTCTACGCCGGGCTGATCTGCTGGGTGCAGACGGACGTCAAGAAGCTGGTGGCGTACTCCTCGGTGAGCCACCTGGGGTTCTGCGTGCTTGGGCTGGTGGCGCTGAACATCGTGGGCGGAGCCGGGTCCGTGCTGTACATGATCAACCACGGGCTGAGCACCGGCGCCCTGTTCTTCTGCATCGGGATGATGTACGAGCGCTACCACACGCGCTCGATGAAGGAGGTCGGCGGGCTGGCGCGGCGCATGCCCCTGTGGGCGTTCTTCATGGTGTTCTTCACCATGGCGAGCGTGGGCCTGCCGGGCCTCAACGGCTTTGTGAGCGAGTTCATGTCGCTGATGGGCGCGTTCCAGTCCGGGGCGTACGGGCTCGGGCCGGGCGCGACCATCGGGCCCCTGGGCCCGTGGTTCGCGGCCGTGGCGGCGTCCGGGATGATCGTCGCCGCGATGTACCTGCTGTACATGGTGGGGGCGGTGGTGTTCGGGCCCTTGAAGGAGCCGGCGGGCCATCACCCGCACCCGACGCTGCCGACGGACCTGAACCTGCGCGAGACGCTGGTCCTGGCGCCGTTGGCGGTCTTGTGCGTGGCGCTGGGGGTGTACCCGACGCCGGTGATCCGGGCGCTGGAAGCGCCGGTGGGCGAGACGATCGCCGCGGCGGTGGAGGTGATCGACTACGCCCGGCCCGTCGAGGGGCTGGCCGACGCGGCGAGTCCGGCGGCGCCGGCCCCCGTGAGCCACACCAGCCCGGAGGGCGCCGGTCATGAGTGAGAAACTGGCGCTCCTGCACCCGGAGATGGTCCTCTTCGCCGCGACGTGCGTGGTGATGGTGCTGGGCCTGGCGCGGTCGGCCGTGTGGCGGTCGGCGTGCGCGTGGCTGACGGGTGGCGCGCTGGCCGCCGCGTTCGTTCTGGCGCTGCGCTCGCCCGTGACGGACGGGCTCTTCCCGCACTTCCTGGCGTACACCAAGGCGATGATCGCCGGGGTCGCGCTCCTGATCCTGCCGGTGATGTCCGGGACGGTGGACCGGTGGTACGAGCGGCGGGTGGCCAAGGGCGCGGCGTTCGACGCCCTCCGTGTGACGCGCGGCGAGTTCTACGCGTTCTTCCTGCTGTCGGTCACCGGGGTGATGCTGTGCGCCACGGCGGACGACCTGATCTGGCTGTTCCTGGCGCTGGAGCTGACGAGCCTACCGACGTACATCATGGTCGCGATCAGCACACCGCGGGTGCGGGCCCAGGAGGCGGGCGTCAAGTACTTCTTCCTCGGGGCGCTGGCCGCGGCGACGTTCCTGTACGGGTTCGCGATGCTCTTCGGCGCCACGGGCTCGACGAGCCTGGACGCCATCACCATCCAGTTCCGCGGCGAGGGGCTGTCCACGATCGCCACGCTGGGGCTGGTGATGGCGCTGGTCGGCGTCTCGTTCAAGATCGCCGCGGCGCCGATGCACTTCTACACGGCGGATGTGTACCAGGGGGCGGCGTCCCCGGTGTCGGCGTTCCTGGCGTTCATGCCCAAGGCCGCCGGGCTGATCGTGCTGATCCAGCTCCTGGCCACCGTCGGCTGGTCGTGGGGCGAGGCCGGCGACGCCCTGCCCGACGCGATCCGCGTCGCGCTGTGGGTGATCGCGACGCTGACCATGACCATCGGCAACACGCTGGCGCTCCTGCAATCGAGCGCCAAAAGGCTCCTGGCGTACTCCTCGATCGCCCACTCGGGGTACATGCTGGTGGGTCTGATCGCCGGCCCAGGGGGCACAGTGGCGCGCAACGGGCTCGCCGCGGCGATGTTCTACCTGCTGTGCTACGGCGTGATGAACCTGGGCGCCTTCGCCGTGCTGGCGAGCCTGGAGGTCCGCGGCCGCGACGGCGAGCCCGCCGAGGCCGACGCGATCGACGATCTGCGCGGGCTCTTCCGCGTGCGGCCGGGGCTGGCCTGGGCGATGACGCTGTGCGCCCTGTCGCTGCTGGGCCTGCCGCCGCTCCTGGGCTTCTGGGGCAAGCTGGTGCTGTTCACCAGCGCGATCGGCGCGGGGGAGATCGGCCTGGTGGTCGTGATGGGGCTCAACAGCGCCGTCGCCGCGTTCTACTACCTGCGGCTGGTGCGGGCGTCGATGCTCGACGAGCGCGACCCGGACGCCGAGCGCCCGATCGTTACCGAGGCTCTGGGCCGGCGTCTGGCGGCGGGGCTCAGCGCCGCGGGCGTGGTCGGGGTGGTCGTGTTCGCCTCGACATTGCAATCGGCGAGCCACGCGGCGGCGACGCCCAACCCGAGGTACGACGAGTTTCTCAAAGTCGAAGCGCCCGCGCGCCAGAGCCCTCCAGCGGCGACGCCGACGGCGCGGCATAATTGACCGGGCGCCGCGTGCGGTCAGCCGCCCTGGGCGGCGGGCTGTGACTTCGCGGATTTCGCCTTGGTCGGGTCGGCCTTGTCGGCGGCCTCGGAGAGGCCCTTGAACCCCCCGGTCTGCTGGAGGACGAAGCCGATCGCGGCGATCACGCCGACGATGATCGGCACGATCCGCGGGCTGTCCGTGAGGGCCTCGGTCAACCCGCCGCGCAGATCATCGGCCTTGAGCAGCGCCGCCAGCACGCCCGCCGTCAGCAGCACCGACCCCAGGATCGACGTAAAGGCCATGATCGCGACCCTGAACGCGAGGAACGCGAGCATCCCCAGCACGATCAGCCCGACGACGGCGCCGAAGAGGTGCTGCGACGGGTCCTGCGTCACCGCGGTCCAGGCGTTGGCGCCCAGGAACGCCCCGGCCAGACCCGCCAGCAGGGCGGCGGTGTAGCGCATCATCGGCAGGGCCAGGACCGCGATCAGAGCGGCGGCGGCGCCCCCGGTCACCGCGGCGTGGGTGCCCAGCGTCGGGCCCAGCGCCAGCCCCGCGACCACGCCCCCTAGCGCGGCCAGCAGCACCACCAGCGTCTTGTGCCAGGCGTACCCGTTGAGCACGCACAGCCCGCCGAGGAAGACGAAGACCGCGGCCCAGATCAGGTGCAGATCGGCCAGCGGGCCCGCGAAACTGTCGGGGTGACAGAGGATGTCCAGCCGGCCGCGCATCGAACGGGCCAGCTCCAGCAGCGTCGGGTTGGCGACGGTGTCGCCGGCCTGGGCGAGCAGGACCTGCGCGGGGCTGAGTAGAGTGGGCACGCCGACCTCGCTTTACGCCGTCATTCGGCGCGAGCGGGTGTATCGGCTTTCGGCTTGAGAACCGTCCACTGAAGGGCGAGCCCCGCCGCGGCGACGATCAGCCACACCGCCAGCCACCCGCGTGCCGTGCCCGGCAGGGCCCCCGCGCCGGGGAGCGAGAAGTCGTGGATCACACGGGCCGCCACGGGAACCCACACCCCCGCCCCGAGGAACGCGGACCCCACGGCGGCCACCTTCTTGGGGAACGACAGGCCCAGCAGGAACCCAGCGAGCGCCCCGAGGGCGCCGGCGATCGCCAGCACCAGCCGCTGTTCGCCCGGCAGGTTGTCCCACGCGGTGCGGGCTTCGCCGGCGAGCTCCGCGCCGAAACTGCGCAGGCGCTCGGCGGCGCTGCGCGCCAGGGCGGCGGCGGCCTGGGCGGCCTCGTCGATCGCCGGGTCGCGGCCGTCGTCGGCGCCGGCGCCGTCGGTCGCGAAGAAGGAGTCCAGGGGCCCGACCCCCTCGCCGGCGGCCTCCTCGACCGGGACGCCCGGGAGGAACAGGTCTTCCCCGGCCAGGGGGGCGCCGGTCTGAGCCGACGCCGCGGGGTTCAGCCAGAGGACGGCCCCGGCGACCGTCGGCGCCAGCACCCCGCCGGCAACGCCCAGCGCCGCCGCCATCGACAGCCTGAACACTAGGATCCCGGCCAGGGCCCCCGTCACCGCCCCCAGCCCGATCCCGAGATACGGGTTCACGGCGAGCCCCACCGACGCAGGCAGAAACAGGCCCGCGACGGCGCCGGCGACCCCGAACAGAAAGCCGTACATCGGCTTGACCAGACGCCCGCCGAACGCCCACATCAGGAGCCCGCCGATCAGCACCGCCCCGACGACCAGCAGCCCCGCCGGCGGGAGCGATGAGAGGCTCGCGTCGGCGACCTGGGCGAGGTTTGAGATGGGCGCCGATTTGAACACCGGTGTGCGGTTCTCCCGTCTGGTTCTGTCCCCGACACCCGGTATTCGGCGTCCGGGACTGGGGCTTGCGGCGGGCCTCGGCCGCGCCCAATCGACCAATGATGCCCCGCGCCCGGCGCCGGGCCACAGCGGCGGGCTGGCGGCGGGGCCCGGCCCAGCCGATCATGTCGGATTGTATGGGTCAGGGAAGCCACGAATCCGGTCCCACGTCTGGCGGGGACGCCCTCGAGGCCCTCCGGGCCCGCATCGACGAGGTCGACCGCCGGCTCGTGGACCTGCTCAACGAGCGGGCCCGGGTGGTCGTGGAGGTCGGCCGGCTCAAGCGGGGGTCGGGCACGCCGATCTACGCCCCGCACCGCGAGGCGGAGGTCCTCAAGAAGGTGCTCTCGCTGAACACCGGCCCGCTGCCGGCCCGGGCGGTGGAGGGCGTGTACCGCGAACTGATGAGCGGGTCGTTCGCGCTGGAGCAGCCGCTGCGGATCGGCTATCTCGGCCCGCCGGGGTCGTTCAGCCATCAGGCCGCCGTGGCCCAGTTCGGCTCGTCCGTGGATGTCGAAGACCTGCACACCATCGACGGCGTCTTCACCGAGGTCATCCGCGGTCACGTGGATTACGGGCTGGCGCCGATCGAGAACTCCACCGGCGGCGGGATCGTCGAGACGCTCGACGCTTTCCAGAACGCGCGCGGCGAGGTCCGGGTCTACGCCGAGGTCGTCATGCAGGTCCGCCACAGCCTGCTGGCCAACTGCCCGCCGAGCGAAGTCCGGCGCATCCACTCCAAGCCCGAGGTCTTCGCGCAGTGCCGGCGGTGGCTGGCGACGCAATGCCCGCGCGCCGAGCAGGTCGCCGCGGCCAGCACCGCCCGCGCCGTGATGACCGCCAAGGAGGAGCAGGACGCGGACCCGGCGGCGGGCGCCGCCGCCATCGCCTCGGCGCTGGCCGGGCAGGTCCACGGCGTGAACCTCCTCTTCGAGGACATCGAGGACAACCCCAACAACCTCACGCGGTTCGTCGTCATCGCGCGCCACGAGGCCGAGCCCTCCGGCGACGACAAGACCTCCATCATGTTCACCACCGAGGACAAGCCCGGCGCCCTGGTGCGCGTCCTGAGCATCTTCGACCGCGCGGGCGTGAACCTCACCCACATCGACAAACGCCCCAGCGGGCGCGAGAACTGGACGTACACCTTCTTCATCGACGCCGAGGGGCACCAGCGCGACGAGCCCCTGCGCACGGCGCTCGCGGTCGCCGGCCACGAGTGCGCAACACTGCAGGTGCTCGGCAGTTATCCGCGATCCCGGCGGGTCCTCTGACGTGTCCGCCGGGGGCGGGTTGGGGACAGGTCACACAATCCTCCATTTTGTTCTTGACAAGTTGCGGGGGGGGGGACAATCGCCGACACCACCGGCCGCAGAGCGGTCGAGGTCGAAAGAACTCACGGAAGGAGATCGCCATGAAGCGACCCTGGGTTGGACCGGCGGCATGCATCGCTGCGGTCGCCGCACTCGTGCCGGGTGATGACGGAGCGGCGCGTCCCCGCTCGAACTGTTTCGAAGGGACGGCCGACGCGGGGCCGGGGTGTGACAAACTGCCAACGAGCCTGCCGTGCCTCCAGGCCGACGAGCCGTGCTGCGGTCCTGAGTTGTGTTTCGACGGCGACATGGAATCGAACTGCGGATTCAAGCGGGTGTTCATCTTCATTGTGATCCCGTGCGGGCCGCCGAGCGCCTCGGGCGCATGCTGAACCGCCGACCCTCGTGTCGAGCCGTGATCTGACAATCCAGAATCCAGGAGACGATCCATGAAGACGATCCAAGCGATGGCGACAGGCGCGGTGGTGGCGCTGACTGTCGGCGCGATGCATGCCCGGGCCGATGAGACCCGCCGCGCACTGAATGATCTGACGGGGCAGTTCGCGTCGCTCGACGCGGTGTCGCTGGGCGCCCGTGTGACGGTGACGGTTCACGAGGCGATCCCCGGCGCCGGCGTGCCCGTCGGCGAACCGATCGAGGGCTTTTTCGAGTACGCCGCGGACGGAGCGCGCTGGCGCCGATCTTCGGTGCTCGACGCGTCGAAGTTCCCAGGCATGAACACGACGGTGGCGTACGACGGGTCGGCGTACTCGTACACGATGCGCGATCAGAAGATCACGTCCGTGTCGTTCGCCGGGCCTCGGCGGGCCACGGGCATGTCGCTGCCGAACCCGATCCTGGAGTTGGGCCGGTTCTGCGCCCCGGGAGACGATCTGAACACGGACCTGCTGCTGGCGAGCGTCCGCGCCGGCGCGCGGGCGGGCGTGACGCCGGTCGAGATCCGGCCACGCGACGGCGGCGGGGCGACCGTCAGGTGCGCCGGCGATCGGATCGACGGGGCGCAGACCATGTTCGACCTGACCTTCGACGCCCCCGGGCGGGTGGTTAGGGTTGAACGACGTGACGCCGCGACGGGTGCGGCGATGTCAGTGATCGAGTGTGATTCGCACGTCGAGCGTCGCGGCGCCGACGGTCGCGTCGCGCAGTGGCCGACAAGATTCACGTTCCTCGGCATGGACCCGGCGACGGGTCAAGCCGGGGTGACGATCGAGATGGAGCTGGTCTGGCTGACGACCGGTACGGACGCCGCCGGGTCGGTGTCGTTCAGCCCGGCGTGGAGCGAGCCCGGGCGGATCTGGATCGACGAACTCGGGCTGTTCATCCGATGAGGCGGATCATCCCCGCGCTCGCGTGGTCCGCGTGCGTGGCGCTGGGCGGGTGCTCGTCGGCGCCCGGCGAGCGCGCGCCGACGGCTCAGGCAGGCGACGCAGCGGCATCGGTGAGCGCCCTCGTGGATGCGCTGGCGGCGCGCGGGCCGGGCGCCGAGGTCACGTCGGACGATCTCGATGCGCTGCGTCGGATCGCGGATCGCGAGGATTGGCGCCGGGCGATGCGGGCGATCGACCTCCCGGAGGCGGAGTTTGTGCGTCTGCCCGTGGCCCGTCGCGACGCCCGCCGACAGGCCGACCTCGACCGGGCCGGGGCGCTGCGCCGGCTTGGACGGTCGGCGGCGCATGAGATCTCGCGTCTGCGCGCCGAGGGTCGGTCGGCAGAGGCGGCGGCCCTGGCGCGCGCCGTCGAGCGGTTGATCGAAGCCAACCGCGGGCCCCAGACGCTGGCGCTGATCAACGCCGTCGCCGAGGCGATCGAGCGCGACTATTCCTCAGCGACGCCGTGACGCATCCGATGATCCGCGCGGTCATGGGGATCGACAGCGCCGGTGACGGGCTCAGCCCTGCTGCCGCGGGCGCGGCTGGTCGAGGCGGATCTCCCCGAACTGCTGCTCGTAGTTGGTGACGGCCTGCTGGAGGGAGTTCATCAGGCGCTTGGCGCCGGCCCAGTTCATGATGACGCGCGAGCCGACGTAGAACACCAGGACGGGCTGCTGGCCCGACGCCTGCTGCATGGCGACGTTGAGCCCGAAGTCTAGGACGATCTCGTCGAGGGACGAGGTGGAGCGGATGGTGTTGGCGTAGCACGAGGTCATCTTGGACTCGTCGACGCGGATCTGCATCTGCTGCTGGGCGGTCGGCTGGGGCTGGTCGGCCATGACGGCTCCTGGGGTGGGGCGCCGGCGTCGGCGCGGGGGTTGGCGGTCGGGGACATGCCGGAGGTGGGACTTGAACCCACACGCCCTTGCGGGCAACGGATTTTGAATCCGTCGCGTCTGCCAATTCCGCCACTCCGGCCACGGGCGGCAAGTGTACTCGTCCAAGTCGGCGCCGCC
>RFGI01000138.1 GCA_003696725.1 Planctomycetota bacterium
GATTTGGCATCACGTTGCTCCTTCGGCGCCGCGCGCGGACCGGCGCGGGCGCCGTCTATTCTCTCGGGCGCGGGGTGACGGCGCCACCGGGCGCCCCGGGGGTCTGGCTCCTACAACCGCTCTACGACGGCCAGATCGCCGACCAGCGGGCGGGCGTAATCGAGGAACGCCGGCGTCACGCCGTGCTCGCCGTCGAGGAACTCCTCCGGCATAACGCGCGTCTTGCCGGCCACCGCCGAGAGACGCTCCAGCTCGAACCGGCACTCGTACGGCGCAGACCGCACCCGCCGGATCGCGACCGACCCGTCCAGGTCGCCCAGCAGCGCGACCTCCGCGGCCGTGCGCCCCACCGCCCGCGCCTCGCGCTGGTCCACCGGGCTCGGGTCGGGATAGCACCGCTGGAGATACCCGAACGTGTCGGCGCGGACGCGCAGCGGCTTGCCCCCGGCCGGGGTGAGCTCCACGCGGATCAGGTTCGCCAGCCAGTCGCCCAGGGCGCCCGAGCCCGAGAGCTGCACGTTGCCGTGCGCGTCGCACTCGTTCAGCCCGCTCATCAGGGCGCTGATGGGTTCGCCCGCGGCGTTGTGGATTCCCTCGCTCACCGCGACCAGGCAGCGCCCCAGCTTCGAGTACACGCGGTCCACGTCGGCGACGAACCGCGCCGGGTCGAAGTCCCGCTCGGGGAGGTAGATCAGGTGCGGCCCGTCGTCCTCACGACGCCTGGCCAGAGCGCTCGCCGCGGTGAGGAACCCCGCGTGCCGGCCCATGACGATGTTGATCTTGACGCCCCCGAGGGACGCGTTGTCCAGGTTGTCCCCGGTGAAGGCGTGGGCCACGAACCGCGCCGCCGAGGGGTAGCCCGGGGTGTGGTCGTTCTCTATCAGGTCGTTGTCGATCGTCTTGGGCACGTGGAAGCAGCGCAGCTCGTAGCCCGCGGCGTTCGAGACCTCGTTCACAATCCGGCAGGTGTCCGCCGAGTCGTTCCCGCCGATGTAGAAGAAGTACCGCACCTCGCGCGCGCGGAGCCGATCGAAAATCCGCTCGCAGTACGCCTCGTCGGGCTTGTCGCGGGTCGAGCCCAGCGCCGCCGAGGGCGTGCGGGCCACGCGGTCCAGGGCGGCGTCGGGTGTGTCGGTGAGGTCGACGAACCGGTCGTCGACCATCCCTCGCACGCCGTGGCGGGCGCCCAGCACCCGGCCGACCAGGCCACCCGCGCGCAGCCCCTCGACCACCCCCACGAGCGATTGGTTGATCACGGCGGTGGGCCCGCCGGCCTGCCCGATGACCGCGGCGCCCCGCGGCGGGTCGGTCGTCATCGCGATCTCCTCCGTCAACGATCCGCCGGGCATCGTAGAGGCTCGCCCGCCGGCGCGCCGGCGCGTACACTCGGCGCCGTGCGACGCGCGCTGGCGGCGATCTCGGCGCTCTTTCTCGGGGGGCTCGCCCAGGTCGGCTGCGCCGCGAACGGGCCGGCCGGGTTCACCGTCGCGCCGGGCGAGTACGCCCGGGCGTTCGACCTCGCACGGGACGAGCTGCTCCGACGAGGCTTCGCCCTGGAGCTCGTCGACGCCCGCGGCGGGGTGATCCTCTCAGCGCCGGCCGAATCCGGCGGGCTGGCCACGCCGTGGTCCCGGACCGAGGGCTCGCTCGGGCAGGAGGTCGGCTCGCTGCTGCACCGCGACCGCCGGCGCGTCACGATCCGGTTCGAGCCCGCGGACGCCGCCGAGGCCGGCGCGCCCCTCACCCAGATCGCCGGGAGCTTGACCGCCGGCGTCGCCGTGGAGCGCGAGATCCTCCACCGTCCAGGGCTGCGCCTCTCGGCGGCGGGCGTCCGCCTGAGCAGCACGACAGAGTCCGCCGAGACTCCCCGTGTCATCGCCCGGCCGGCGGGCGAGGACCCGGCCCTGGCCCGGCGCATCGCGCGCCGGATCCGGCGCGGGCTGTCGGAGCCGCCCCCGCCTGACGCGCGGGCGCTGGAGGGCGATCACGATGACGGCTGAGACGGACCGGGCCCGGCGCGCGGCCCGCCAGTTCGTCGAGACGTCCCGGCTGCTCGGCGCCGACGCCGTGCCCGTCGCCGTCGGGTCGCCGACCGCCGAGCAAGGGGGGCGCCGGCCCTCGGACTCGCCGGCGGACAAGCAGGCGCTCCTGGACGCGCTGCGCCGGCGGCACGACAGCGAATGCCCGCACTGCACCACAGCCACCGGTCACACGCGGACCGTCTTCGGCGAGGGCGCCCCGGACGCCCGGCTGATGTTCGTCGGCGAGGCGCCCGGCGCCGAGGAGGACCGCACGGGCCGGCCCTTCGTCGGTCGCGCGGGCAAGCTGCTCGACAAGATCATCGAGGCGATGGGCCTGTCACGCGACGAGGTGTACATCGCCAACGTGCTCAAGAGCCGGCCGCCCAATAACGCCACCCCGACGGCCGCTGAGGCCGCCCGCTGCGGGCCCTACCTCCTCGAGCAGATCCGCATCATCCAGCCCGAGGTCATCGTCACCCTGGGCAAGCCCGCCGCGAACCTCCTGCTCGGGACCAACGAGGCCATGGGCCGGCTGCGCGGCGTGTGGCGCCAGTACGAGGGCGTCCCCCTCATGCCGACCTACCACCCCGCGTTCCTGCTGCGCTCCTACACCCCCGAGAACCGCGCCCGCGTCTGGTCCGACATGCGGCAGGTCATGCAGCGCCTGGGCCTGCCCGACCCGGCGGCGGACCGGTGACCGCGCATGACCGACCTGCCTTACACGACGGATCCGGCCCTGCCCGACCCGCTGCCCGACGAGCCGTTCGGGCTCCTGTGCGCATGGTTCGATGAGGCCCGCAACCGGCGCGTCCAGCCCAACCCGGACGCCATGGCGCTGGCCACCGTCGGCGCCGATGGCGCTCCGTCCGTGCGCGTCGTCCTGTGCAAGGCGATCGAGCCGACCATCGGCCGGCTCACCTTCTACACCAACTACCGCAGCCGCAAGAGCCGAGAGATCGACGCCAACCCGCGCGTCGCGGCGGTGATGCACTGGGACGCGCTGGACCGGCAGGTTCGCGTCGAGGGCCTCGCGCACCGCGCCGGCGACGCGGAATCCGACGCCTACTTCCGCACCCGCCGGCTCGAGAGTCGGCTGGGCGCGTGGGCCAGCGACCAGTCCGAACCGATCGAATCGCGCGAAGCGCTCCTGGCCCGGGTGATGGACGTGATGGCTCGGTTCGGCGTGACGCTCGACGACCTGGACCGGGGCGACGCCGAGATCCCCCGTCCGCCGCACTGGGGAGGGTGGCACATCGTCGCGTCGGCGGTTGAACTGTGGGTCGGCGGGCCCGGGCGGATCCACGACCGCGCCCGTTGGAGACGACCGATCACCGACCCGTCGCAGCCCGGCGGCTGGTCGTCGAGCCGGCTCCAGCCTTGACGGCTCGACCCGGACGACGGGCCGTGCGCGCCGTCGTCAGGCGTTCTCGTCGGCGTCGGTGGGATCGGCGTCCCGGCTGATGACATATTCCCCGCGCAGCCACCGGCCCAGGTCCACCATCCGGCAGCGGTCGGAACAAAACGGCGTCGACGCCCGACGCGACGGCTCGCCGCAGATCGGGCAGGCCGGGGCCGGCTCGGTCTGCGCCTCACCCACTCTGCGTTCGGCCGTCTCGTCCGCCATCACGCCGAGTGTAGGCGCCATCGGCGAAACCGTGACCAGCCGCTCGCCCGGCCGGTCCGTGTGGCGGAGGTCGATCCGGACGGCGCCGGGCGGGAGATCGTCCGCGATGCGATCGGCCCACTCGATCACCGTTACCGCCTCGGCGTCGCTGGCCGACTCGATCCCCGCCGACGCCAGCCCCTGCGCCGGCGTCAAGCGGTACGCGTCGATGTGCACCACCACCTCGATCCCGCGGATCGGCGCCGGCAGGGGGTGCTCGTGAGACAGCACGAAGGTCGGGCTCGACACCCGCGCCGGGTCGCCCCCGAGCCCGCGCACCAACCCGCGGGCGAACCGCGTTTTGCCGGCGCCGAGCTCCCCCGTCAGCGCCACCACGTCCCCGGCGACGAGACGCTCGGCCAGCGACGCCGCCAGCCGCTCGGTCTCGGCCTCGGACGCGGTCCGGAACGTGACGCCGGCGCCCTCGGTCACCCGGTGTGATCCCAGCCGGCGCCGGCGATGTCGACGATCGAACCGTCCGCGAGGGTCATCACGCACCCCGCGCCCGACTCAACCCGGCCGACGACGGTGATCGGGGCGCCCGTCGGCGACGAGGGTGGGGGGGCGCCCCGGCAGGTGAACAGGAGCTCGTAGTCCTCTCCCTGGGCGATCGCGGCGCGCACGTCTGTCGCGCCAACGCCGAGCGGGACCGCGGCCGCATCGATCA
>RFGI01000139.1 GCA_003696725.1 Planctomycetota bacterium
CCGCCCACCCGTGCATGACGGCGAAGCCGGTGAAGGCCGCGGCGCCGATCAGGAGGGCGGCCCGTCGCCCCACCCCGCTGACCAGCCAGAGGGCGAGGAGGACCTCCGCGAAGCCCATCGCACGGACCAGGCCGATCGAACGAATCGACACAAGTTCGACCAGGAAATCGCTCGCCGGCGACGGGTCGTTGATCTTGGCCAGGCCGGTGAACGCCAGCGCCCCGGCCGCGAGGAACGGGGCCGCGACGCGGACCGGCCGCAGCGCCGGCCCAGGAGCCGAACTCGCCGTGGCGCCGCGCGTCGCCGCGGTCAGCCGGCCTGTCAGCACGCTCGCCATGAGGCGCCTCTCGATCCGCGCGGCGGCGCCCTTCGCGCCACCCAACGCAACATACATTACCACTCCCAGAATGCAAGGGGGTCGTTCCCGGCCCGCGGGACACGTCCGGGCCGGCGTCCGCGGACCGGCCCGGCGTCATCGCCCTCGCGAGCGCCCCCGGGCGGCGCGGAGATCCGCCTCGAGCCTTTCTCGCAGAGGCTCAGGGAGCGCGGCGGCGTCCGGCGCCTCCTTGCATGCGTCGTGCGTCAGCTCCAGGTCGCGGAAAACAGACTTGCACCGCTCGCACAGGGGCCCGCCCTGGAAGGTGAACTCCGTGCCGTTGTCCAGGGCCGCCTGCTTAGCCGCCAGGAGGTCGAGGCACAGCCGCTTGCTCGCCGTTGCGGGCGGCGCCTGGCGCGAGGGCAGGGCCTCGAGCAGCCGCTCGCGCAGCGCCAGCCGGCCGCGGTGCACGCGCACGCGCACCGTCGCCTCCTTCAAACCCAGGATCTCGGCGACCTCGGCGTAGGGACGCTCGGCGATCTCGCGCAGGACCAGCGGCAGGCGGAACTCAGGCGGCAGGTCCGCGATGGCCCGCTCCACCGCGCCGACGGCCTCGGCCCGGAGGCTCTGATCCACGGGGCCGTCGTCGGTCGCGGGCAGATCGAGCACCCGCTCGCCGAAGGGCATCGTCGGCGCCGACGCCGACCGGCGCTTGTCGTCGCGCCACCGGCGCGAGGCCAGCCGCACCAGGATCGTGTGCAGCCACGTCCCGGGGTCGGACCGGCCCTCGAACTGATCCCATTTCTGTAGGGCGCGCAGGAACGTCTCCTGCACCAGGTCCTGGGCGTCGGCGTCGGTCCGCACCAGCCGCCGGGCCACCGCGTAGAGCCGATCGCCGTAGGCGTCGAGCAGTTCGGGGATCGCCTCGGCGGCCGGGCGCTCGTGGATCGCGCTGGTGACCATGCCGACAGTCTAGCGCCGCACCGGCGCGGCCGGGCCGATGAGGATCAGCACGGGCCCCAGGCGCTCAGGACGAAGGAGATGTCGGCGCCGTTGACCACGCCGTCGCCGCTCAGGTCCGCCGGGCCGGCGCCGCCCCAGGCGTTGAGGATCGCGGAGATATCCGCGCCGCCGACCGCGCCGTCGCCGTTGAGATCCGCGGGGCACACGAACGCCACGAACGCGCCGGGCGCATCCGAGTCGAGATTGATCCAGCCCAGCCGCTCGGACCACATGAACCCGCGCAGCCGGTGCCCCACCAGCCGGGCGCCGAACTCGCCCAGGGTCGGCGTCGTGCCGGCGTTGATCCACCCGCCGCGCTCGGACCACGCCAGCCCGCCCAGCGCGCCGCCCGCGCCGACGGTCACGCCCGCGCCGGGCGCCCCGAGATCGATCCACCCGGCCCGTTCGGACCAGACGAAGCCGGTCAGCGCCGCGCCGACCCGTCGCACGGCCCCCGCGCCGCCCGCCGCGTCGGCCCAGTTCGTCCAGCCGACCGCCTCGCCCCAGGCGCGCTTGGCGTCGGGGTCGATCGCGGGCTGCGCCGACGCCCATCGTGCCGCCAGCGCAGCGAGAGTCAGCGTCGCGATGGCGCGTCGCGCGGTCATGTCGACCAGTTGCTCAGGGGCGTCGCCACGTCGTTGAGCGGGCCGACGAGCGGCGCCTGGGCCGCGTTGTTGAGTTCATCCAGCTCCAGCGTGTTGCGGAAGACCGAGACGAAGGGGTCGTTGACGAGGATGCCGTCCAGGGCGTTCTCGGAGACGTAGTTCTCGACGCAGCGCGACCCGCTGGGCCCCAGCACGATGCCGTTGCCGCCGTTGCCCGACGCCCGGCAGCGCTCGATGACGCCGTCCTCGGTCGCGACGATCCCGTCGCCGAAATTCAGATCGCTGGTCACCCCCCGCGCCGTGGACCGCGCCCCGAGCAGGAGGCCCACCCCCGCGTGGCCGGTGATCATGCTCGACTCGATCAGGCTGTCCTCGGCGAGGACGACGCCCAGCGTGACGGTGACGCCCTCGGTCGAGAGGATCGACGCCAACGCGTCGGGCCGGGCCTGGCCCGTGCGCCGATCGATGACCGTCGCGGGCCGATCGGCGATGGGGTGGACGAAGATCGGCGCCTCGGACCGCGCCGTCACCGCGCTGTACCGCGTCGCCACGCTCGACGACAGCGGCGCCCCCCCCTGCCCGCCAAGGGTCACCAGGCACCCCGACACCATGGACCCGGCGCCGAGCACCACGCTGTCGCCGGCGCTGCCGGTCACCGTGGTCTCCCGCAGGGTCACGTTGGCCCCGGCCAGCACCCCGACGGAGCCCGCGTTCTCGATCACGCAGCCGGTGACGAGGGTGCGCTCCTGGGCGATCAGGCCGAAGTCCGTCGCCGCGGTGACGCGCGTGTCGATCACCCGGCTGGCTTGGCCCACCGCCACCCCGGGCGAGCCCCCGGCGATCTGGCACGCCTGGACCGTCACGCCGCTGGCGACGCACTCGATCCCGCCGAAGCCGGTCCCCGTGACGCTGACGCGCTCGACGCGCACGTTGCGGTCGGGCGTGGCGCCGTCCCAGACCCCCGCGCCGGTCCAGTTGACGATCTGCCCGTTGCGGACGGTGACGTTGGTGAGGTTGCCGACGAGGACCACGGCGTCGGTCCCACCCCCGGCGCCGGAGAGCGTCAACCCGCCAAGATCCAGCGTCACGTTCGAGACCGAGATCGAGATCCCGACGCCGCCGGTCGAGGTCAGATTCCGTCCCAGGGCGTAAGCGCCCGGCTGATCGATCACGTAGGGGAGTGAAAAGATGAGCGTCGGGCCGGTGGGCGCGATCGGGCCCGGCGGCGGGTCGATCGGGCCCGCCTGGGCGGCCATCGTCGCGCCCCACACCGCAAACGCCGCCGCCGAGATTCGCCGTGCGCGCATGGATCGAGCCTCCGTTCCCCGATCCCGCGTCGAGCCCGGCCAAAGTGTGCCGCGGGATCGCCCGGGCGCCGGGGAAAACAGTGAGAACCCGGCCGATCGCCCGGCGTCCCCGGCTTCTCGGACGCCCGACGGC
>RFGI01000140.1 GCA_003696725.1 Planctomycetota bacterium
ACCCAGCGCCCGCGCCAGGTTCGAGTCCTGCGCGTCCCCCCCGCGCGCCGCCAGGAGCCCCCCGCCCCGCTCGACGACGAAACGCTCGAGCGCCGCCGCCCGCGCCCCGCCGAACCAGCGGTCCACGCCCCGGCCCAGGATCACCACGTCGAACTCGTCGAGGCGCTCGAGCTCGACGGTATCCATTCTCGCCGGCGCCGATCCTGGCGCGAAGCGGCGCACCAGGTCCCGGCCGCGGGTCAGCGCCGCGACGCTCGTCACGTCCACCAGCGGGTCGGCGATCAGCGCATCGAGCAGGAACGCCGTCTCCCAGTGCGGCTCGCCCTCGAAAACCGCGACCCGAACCGCGTCCGTCAGCACGTCAACCACAACGTGACGACGCTGCGCCGGCTCGCCCGGCGCCTCCATCAGGACCGTGTAGACCGCCGGCCCGCCGTCGGGCGCGGGCTCGGGCGTGAACTCAAAGGTCAGGGCAGCCTCGCCGTGCTCGGCCGGTGCGATGGCTCGCGCCGCGACGGATCGGCCGGCCGAGTCCAGGAGCGTCGCCCGCGCCCCGGGCCGCGTCAGCGCTTGCCCGCGGGCGCGCAGCGTGATCCGGGCCCGCTGCCCGGGAAAGACGGCCGCGGGGGTCACCGACTCGATCACGGCGGTGAGGCCCGCGGGCGAGGACGACCCGACGGCGATGGCGTCGATGCGCACCCGCCGCGCCGCCGCGAGATCGCCAATACGGGCGAGGGACCCGGCGCCCGCCTCGGTCTCGGCGCCGTCGCTGAGGACCAGCACGCGCCCGCCCGCCGGCGCCGACCGCACGGCGCGCTCGACGGCGTCCGCGATCGGCGATCGGTTCGACGCCGGCGCCGCATCGGGCAGCGCCCGCCACGCGATCGGCGTCGGCTCGTCGGCGATCAGCCACGCCCGCGTCTCGGCCCGGTCGGCCATCGACGCCACAGCGCCGGGCGCCAGGGCCGAGCGCGCCAGCGCTTCGCGACGCGTCAGCCCGCCGTCGGGCCCCGCGTCGCGCACGCCCATCGACGCTGAGGCGTCCAGCACGACCGCGAGCGCCGGCCGATGCGTGCGCTGGTGTGGCGCCGGTCGCACGGGGTTGATCAGCGCCGCCGCGACGCCGACCAGC
>RFGI01000141.1 GCA_003696725.1 Planctomycetota bacterium
CCGGGCCCGAGCGCCCCGGCCGCGACCGGCGCGGCCGCGGCCAAACCCGACGGCCCGGCCAGCGCCACGCCCCTGGCGCGCAAGATCGCCGAGGACCACGGCGTCAGCCTCGCCGGCGTCTCGGGCACCGGGCCCGGCGGGCGCATCCGCGAGCAGGACGTGCTCGCCTACATCCAAGCCCACCCCAACGGCGCTGCGCCGGCCGCGGGCGCGACCCGATCCGGCGGGACGGGCGCCCCGACCGCCCCCGGCGCCGGCCCGAATCGCGCGGTCACCCGCGAGCGCATGAGCCCCCTGCGCCAGCGCATCGCCGCACGCCTCGTCGAGGCCCAGCGCACCGCGGCCATGCTCACCACCTTCAACGAGTGCGACATGACCAACGTCATGGCGCTCCGCAAGCGGCACAAGGAGACCTTCGAGAAGATCCACGGCGTGGGCCTCGGCTTCATGTCGTTCTTCGTCAAGGCGTGCGTCAGCGCCCTGGCCCGCGTCCCCAACGTCAACGCCCAGATCGGGACCAACGACAAGGGCGAGCCCGAGATCATCCGCCACCACTACATGGACATCGCCGTCGCCGTGGGCACGCCCAAGGGCTTGGTCGTGCCGGTGGTGCGCAACTGCGAGTCGCTCTCGTTCGCGGGGATCGAGGCCGCCATCCGCGACCTGGCGACCCGCGCCCGCGAGGGCAAGCTGGGCCTGGACGAGATGCAGGGCGGCACGTTCACCATCTCCAACGGCGGGGTGTATGGCTCGATGATGAGCACGCCGATCCTCAACCCGCCGCAGTCGGGCATCCTGGGCATGCACAACATCGTCCGCCGGCCGGTCGAGGACCCGGCCTCGCCGGGCTCGGGCGCCGTCACCGTGCGCCCGATGATGTACCTGGCGCTCTCCTACGACCACCGCATCGTCGATGGTGAGGGCGCCGTCACCTTCCTCAAGCACGTCAAGGAATGCATCGAGGATCCGGAGCGTCTGCTCCTGGACGTCTGACGGGGGTCCCGCGTCGGCGGCCTGTGCTATCGTGCCGGGCCCATGCCCGACGGCCTGCGTGAAGCGCACGTGCACCTGGAGGAGCTCGGCGCCGAGCTCGGCGCGATCAATCTTGACTCGTGCCGGTCGCGCGAGGAGTGCCTGGACCGGATCGCCCGCCGCGCGACAGAGGTCCCGCCCGGGGCGTGGGTCCTGGCCGTCCGCGCCCGGGTCGAGGGCTGGGCCGAGCGCGCCTGGCCCACCGCCGCCCAGCTGCACGAGGCCGCCGGCGGCCGGCCCTGCGCGGTGAAGTCATTCGACATTCATTCGCTGGTCGCGAGTGATGAGGCGCTGCGGGTGATCGGGATCGAGCCGGGCCGACCCGTCGATGGGCGGGACGCCCGTCCCACTGATTCCGGCGCCGATCTGGACCTGATCGACCTCGACGAGAGCGGCGTGCCGACGGGCCTGCTGCTGGAGGCCATGGCCCAGCGCGTCCTCGACGCGATCCCCGCGCCAACGGCGGACGAGCGCCTCGAGCAGGTGCGCCTCGCGTGCGAGGACCTCGCCCGCCGCGGCTTCGTCGAGGCCCACGACATGTGGTCGCGCCCGACGCTGTGGCGGGACCTGGCCGACCTGCACGACGCCGGCCGGCTGCCGATCCGCGTCCTCGTGCACCCCGTGCGCGAGGACTTCGACCGCGCCGTCGCCGAGCGCGACATGTTCGAGCGCGAGGGCGTCCGGCTCGGTGGGCTCAAGGTCTTCACCGACGGCACGCTCAACAGCCGCACGGCCTGGATGCTCGAGCCCTACGCCGACCCCCGCCCCGAGGCGCCCGCGGGCCGGCGGATGATGACCGACGACGAGTTCATCGACGCCCTGGCCCGGGCCGAGGCGGCGCGCCTCCCGCTCGTCGCCCACGCCATCGGCGACGCCGCCGTGCGTCGGCGCCTGGATTTGATCGAACGCCACGGCTCGCGCGCCGTCGCCCACCGCATCGAGCACGCCGAGTTCATCGATCCGGCGGACGTCCCGCGGTTCGCGGCGCTCAATGTCATCGCATCCGTCCAGCCGTGCCACCTGCTGCCGGACATCGAGGCGCTGCGGCGGCTGACGCCCGACCGGCTCGATCGCGTGCTGCCGCTGCGCGACCTGGTGGACGCAGCGGCGCGCGCCGGCCGCGACCCAGCGGATCTCATCTGGTTCGGCTCGGACGCGCCCGTCGTGGACCCCTCCCCCGAGGACAACCTTCAGGCCGCGGTTCACCGCCGACGCCGCGGGATGGACGAGGCTGAGGCCGTCGCCCCCGAGCAGGCGCTCACCGAGGCCGAGGCGTGGTCGTTCATGCGCGCCCCGGCCGGGGTTGAGGCGCCGTGACGCGCGTCGTCGTCACACGCACGATCCCCGGGAGGCTCGAGGTCCCCGGCGCCGAGGTGGTCGTCGGCCGTGACGAGGGCTACCAGGGCGACGGCGAGCTCCTCGCGTTCGTGCGCGCCCACGCCCCGATGGACGCCTTGGTCACCATGGTGCACGACCGGGTCGGCGGCGCGCTGCTCGAGGCGGCGGGCGACCGGCTCAAGGTCGTGTGCAACTTCGCCGTGGGCTACGACAACATCGACGTCGCCGCGTGCCGGGCCCGCGGGGTCGCGGTGTGCAACACGCCGCACGCCGTCACCGAGGGGACGGCGGACGTGGCCTGGGCGCTGCTCCTCGCCGCGGCTCGGCGGCTGAGCGAGGGCCGCCGGCACATCGAGTCGGGCGCGTTCGAACGCCGGGGCGTCCTCGGGATGGCCGAGATGCTCGGCGTCGACGTCGCCGGACGCACGCTCCTGATCGTCGGTGCGGGGCGGATCGGCTACGCGACGGCGCTGCGGTCCATCGGCTGGGGGATGCGCGTGCTGTACGTCGCCCGTCACAGGCACTACGAGTTCGAGTTCGCCCCGATCAACGCGACCCGTGTCACGCTCGAAGAGGGCCTCGCCCGGGCGGACTTCATCTCGCTGCACACGCCCCTGACGGACGAGACCCGCCACCTCATCAACGCGGACCGGCTGCGGCTGGTCAAACCCACGGCCGTGCTGGTCAACACCGCGCGCGGGCCGGTGGTCGACGAGCGGGCGCTGATCGACGCCCTTCGCGAGGGGCGACTCTTCGCGGCGGGGCTGGACGTCTTCGAGGATGAGCCGCGCGTCCCGCCGGAACTGGTGGGCCTGCCCAACGTGGTGCTCACGCCGCACGTCGGGTCGGGCGCCCGGCGCTACCGCGAGATGATGACCGAGATCGTGGGCGAGAACATCCGCGCGATCCTCGAGGGGGGCGAGCCCGTGGGCCTCGTCTGCCGGTAGGGCGTCGGCGCCCCGCTACAGTGTCACGCCCCAGACCCGGAGGAGCCCCCGATGAGCGATCACCATCAGGCGAGGCTGGCGACGCGCGCCGTTCACGGCGGGCAGGACATCGAGCCGACCACCGGCGCCGTCATGCCCCCCGTCTTCCTCTCGACGACTTACGCCCAGCGGTCGCCCGGCGTCCACCAGGGGTTCGACTACATCCGGGCTCAGAATCCCACGCGATACGCCCTGGAACGCGCGATCGCGGCCCTCGAAGGGACGGGCCTGTCGCGCGACGACGACCCCGGCTGCGGCGGGATCGTCTTTGCCAGCGGGCTGGCGTCGATCGGCGCCGTCTTCGACCTGATCCCGGCCGGCTCGCACGCGGTGGTGATGGACGACCTCTACGGCGGGACGCACCGGCTGCTGTCGCGGATCCGCGGGCCGGTGCAGAACCTCCGCGTCACGACCGCGGACCTGACCGACGCCGGGCGCCTCGGTGACGCCATGACCGCCGAGACCCGGCTGGTGTGGGTCGAGACGCCGACGAACCCCACGCTCAAGATCGTGGACCTCGCGGAGGTGGCTCGGCGGGCGCGCGACATCAACCCCGAGGTGATCCTCGGCTGCGACAGCACCTTCGCCAGCCCGGTGAACCAGCGGCCGCTGGAGCACGGCTTCGACCTCGTGATGCACTCGGCGACGAAGTACCTCGGCGGGCACTCGGACGTCCTGGCCGGGGCGCTGGCGACGAACCGCGCGGACCTCGCCGAGCGCCTGCGGTTCGTCCAGTTCGCCGCGGGCGCCGTGCTGGGGCCGTTCGACTGCTACCTCTTGCTGCGCGGGATCAAGACGCTGGACGTGCGCGTCCGCCGGCAGAACGAGTCCGCCCTGGCGATCGCCCGCTGGCTCGAGGCCCACCCGAAGGTCGAGCGCGTCCTCTACCCGGGCTTGGAGTCCCACCCGCAGCACGCTTTGGCGGCGCGGCAGATGGACGGGTTCACGGGGATCGTCACCTTCTTCGTCGCCGGCGGGCTCGACGCCGCGAAGCGCACGCTCGAGCGTGTGCGGCTCTTCGCCCTGGCCGAGTCCCTGGGCGGGGTCGAGTCGCTGATCGAGCACCCGGCGATCATGACGCACGCCTCGATCTCCGCCGAGCAGCGCGCCGAGCTTGGCATCACGGATTCGTTGATCCGCCTGTCGGTGGGCGTCGAAGCCGTCGAGGACCTGATCGCGGATCTCGATCAGGCGCTGGCCTGATCGCCGGGCGCCGATCCGCCGAGCAGGCGCTCGATCGTCGCCCGGGCCCGATCCTCGGTCTCGGCGGGCTCGTCGAACGGCACGCGCACGATGTCGAAGCGGGCGCGGACGTCGAGACCCCCGGGGTCCACGCCCACGCACAGGGGGGACTCGATCTCCATCCCGCCTCGGGCCGCCGCGACCCTGCGCAGGGTGTCTCGGTCGCGGTTGGCGAGTTTGCACAGCGCGGGCTCGGCGTCGGCGAGGGGGTTGGGGGTCATCAGCGCGTCGCCGTCGAGCACCACGCCATTGAGTTTGGCCATGTCGAGGTAGACGATCGCCCAGCGGACGTCCTCGGGCTCGCCGTGGTGGATGCGCCAGCGGTCGGCGAGGGCGTCGTGCTCGTCCATCGGCTCGAGCGAGACGAGCGCCTGCAGGGCGTCCGGCGCCTCCTCGGGGATGAAGAGGACAGTCTCGGCGGCGGCGAGCATCGCGACCATCACCGGCGCCGCCAGCCGGCCCGTCGCCGGGTCCACGACGTACCTGAGCGGGCGGAAGTGCTCGTCGAACTGGAGCGTCCCGCGATAGCCGGCCCGGATCATCGCCCGGGCGCGGGCCAGGGCGCCGTCGGTGTCGGGGGTCGGTGTCTCGGCGGTCACGGCGCGACCGTTGTACCGCGCCGGCGCCGTAGAATCCTTCCCATGCCCGAGACGATCTTCAGCGCCATCATCCGCGGCGAGATCCCGTGCCACCGGGTCTACGAGGACGACCGCGTCCTCGCATTCCTGGACATCAACCCGCTCAGCGAGGGGCACACGCTGGTCATCCCCAAGGAGCCGGCGGTGACGTTCGACGAACTGTCCGAGGAGTCCGCCGCGGCGCTGGGGCGCGTCCTGCCGAGGCTCTGCCGGGCGGTCGTGCGGGCGACCGGAGCGCCGGCGTACAACCTGCTTCAGAACAACGGCGCCGGGGCGCATCAGGCCGTCATGCACGTGCATGTCCACATCATCCCGCGCTATCCGGATCGGCCCGAAGGCCGGGCGGGGCTCGGGCTGGTCTGGCGCCCGGGGGCGTTGGACGCCCAGGCCGGGGCGGCCCTGGCGGGCCGGATCGCCGCGGCGTTCTCGGACGGCGCGGCGCAGGCCTGACG
>RFGI01000142.1 GCA_003696725.1 Planctomycetota bacterium
CCCTCGAGCCGGTCCAGCGCCAGCGCCCCGGCGACGACGACCTCGCGGCGGCGCCCCGCCGATCGCCAGCCGTCGGCCCGAGCGGCGTCGCGCGCGGCGCGCACGATGGGCTCCAGGGCGGCGCCGTCGGCCGGCGGCATCCCCAACGAGGCCCGCAGCGCCCGTGCCGCAGCGGCGCTCTCGGGTGACGCGGGCTCGAACGCCGCCAGCGCCTGCAGCGCCTCGCGGGCGTCGGCGTCGCGCTGAGCCCGGGCGTCGGCCAGGGCGGCCAGGATCGCCGCGGCCCGGGCTTTGGCGGCGGGCAGCCTGATCAACCGGTATTCGACGGCCAGCCGGCTGCGTTCGTCCTGCAGCGCGCGGTTGTCGGCGAAGGCCGGGTCCCGCGTGATCGCGGCGACGGCGCGGTCCAGGGCGCCCTCGGCGGCGCGGGCCGCGTCGAGGGCCTCGGCGGCCGCGGCGCGGGCGCGCCGGGCCTGATCGACGGTCGGGACGCCGAAGAGGCTCGCGGTGTCGGCGCCGTCAGACGAGACGGAGGCCAGCGCCGCCTCGGCGCGCTCGGTGAGGGCCGCGCCATCGAGATCACCCGAAGGCGGCGCCCCCGGCGCAGCGGAGAGCGACGACCAGGCCAGGCACGCCCCGATCGCGATGATGGGTCGGCGCCTCACGCCGCCGGCTCCAGGACGCGGACGCGCGGCAGGCCGGCGCGCTTCACCGCGTGGATCACGCTGACGGTGTGCTCCCAGCGGGTCCCCGGCGCCGGGCGGATCAGCACCAGTTGGTCGGCGGTGAGGGCTTCGCGGGCGGCCCGGGCGACGGCGCCGGCGAACTCGTCGAGCGTCCCGGGCGCGCCGATCAGCGGGTCGTCCGAGCCGACGGCCAGGTCCCGCGCCCCGTCGCCCGTCGAGCGGACGGTGACGGTGATGGGCTCGGCGGGGAGCGCGAAGGGATCCGCCCGGGCCGACGGGCCGGACCGCGGCAGGTCGAGCTCGAGGTTCTCCTCGCGGGACTTGAACTGCGCCACCAGCAGGAAATACAGCAGCAGCAGGAACACGATGTCGATCAGCGGCGTGAAGGTGAGGGCCAGGCGCGCCGGCCCGCGCCGCCGGCGCTGCGCCCTCGCGTCGGCGGCCCGACTCATCGCGGGATCTCCACGCGCTCGGCGACGAGATTCACCCGTGTCACGCCGGCGGTGGCGCACGCCCGCAGGGCGGCGTGGACGCGGGCGGTGTCCTCCAGGCGGTCGGCGCGCACGGTGACGGCGATCGCCGGGTCGCGGGCGACCATCTGCGCCAGGCGGTCGGCCAGCGCCGCGAGCCCGTCCTCGTCACCGCCGAACGCCCGGCCGGCCAGGAGGTACGCGCCGCCGACGGCGCGGACCTGATCCGCCGGGGCGACGTTGAGGATCACGCGCCGGGACTCGTCGGCCTGGGCCGTCAGGGCGTCCAAGAGGCGCGGGGGCGTCAGGTCCAGCCGCTCACCGGTGGTGATCTGGGCCACGACGATGAAGAACACGATCAGCAGGAAGACCACGTCCACCAGCGGGGTGAGGTTGGGCTCGAGCAGCGGGGGCCGGCCCGCACGGCGGCGGGGCACGGGTCAGGCGCCCGCCGGCGCCGGGTCGCACGGGGCGCGGCCGGCGTCGGGCTGCTTGTAATGATTGATCATGTCGTCGACGAGGAGGATCGCTTCGCTGGTCAGGGCGTCGACGCCGTTGCGGATCAGGGCGAACCCGGCCAGCGCGGGGATCGCGACGACCAGCCCCCAGAACGTCGTGGTCAGCGCCGTCCCGATGCCCGCGGCCAAGCCCACCGGGTCGGGCGAGCCGCCCGAGGCGACGATCTCGCTGAACGCCAGGATCATGCCGTAGACCGTCCCGAACAGCCCGATCATCGGGGCCACGGACCCGAGGATGTTGAGGATCTCGATCCGCCGGTGGCGCTGGGCGGCGCCCTCCTCGCCGGCGCGCTCCAAGGCGCGGAGCATGGCGTCGCGGCCGAAGGGCGCCTCGGCGAACACCGCCCGGATCAGCTCGGCGAGGAACGACCGGTCGTCGCGGGCCACGCGCAGGACCGCGTCGCGGTTGCCGCCGCGGGCCAGGGCGCGCGCCTCGCGGGCCAGTTCCGGCGGGATCAGCGCCCGCCGGCGCGTCTGGCGCGCGTACACCCCGATCAGCGCCACCGATGCGACGGACATCGCCAGGAGCAGCCAGACGACCAGGCTCCCGAGCCACTCGACGTCTCCGGTGCGGGGGTTGCGCTGGATGAAGAACGCCCGGAGCATCGAGACCCCGGGGCTGTCCTGCGCCATCGCCGGCGCGGCGCACACCAGCGCCGCCAGCGCCGCCGGGATCCTGTGCGTGTGCGAGTTGGTCATGGCGGGGCGCCGTCCGGGCGGAGCGACGAGAGGCCGTCGCGGCCGATGAATTTGTACCCGCCGGCGCCGCCGTGCGCCTCGGCGATCCGGCGCAGGAGCCCCGCCGGGTCCTCGTCGAGGATCTGGATCGCGCGGATGACGACGGGCCTGGCGCCTCGCCGCGCCGGGTTGAGCCGGTCCAACCTGGCCAGCGCCTCGGACGCGGGCATGCCCAGGAGGGCCTCGTCGGTGGCCCCGGCCGAGAGCAGGAAGACGGCGTCGGGGCGGAGGTCCAGCGCCGCTTCGAGCGCGGGCAGCGGGTTGGACCGCAGCCGGGCCGGGACCGATCGGGCCCACTCGATCGCCGCACGCACGTTGGCCCGCGTGGCGTCGATCAGGACGGGCTTGGCCACGCCGGGCGGCAGCGCCGGCCACTCGAAGCCCGCTCCTCCTTCGGGCGTGGTGTGGAACAGGAACACCTGGAACCGCTGGATCGGGTGCAGCCGGGACAGCGACCGCTCCAGTTCGTCCAGCACCGTGGGCAGGGAGGTGATCATCGAGCCGGAGGCGTCCACGACGTAGACGATGTCGCGGGCGTCGGCGACGCCCAGCCCGGAGAACTCGACGGCCGGGGCGTCCTCGGCGGCGGGCTCGGGCAGGACCGGCTCGGCCGCCGCGGGCGCGAGGACCTCCGGCGGCTCAGGCAGCGGCGCCAGCGCCGGCGCCTGGGTCGGGATCGACTCGGCCGGCGCCGACAGGATGCGCTCCAGCGCCTCGGCGGGGTCCGGCTCGATCGGGGGCGGCGGGGGCTTGGCCATCGCCGGGGCGATCGCGGGCTCGTCGAACGACACGACCAGGGGCGGGGTCAGGTCCCGCGCCGACCGCACCCGCCAGACCACCGCCGCCGCCAGCGAGATCACCCCCGCGTGCAGGGCCAGCGAGAGCACCCAGGGCAAGGCGCCGGCCGTGCGCGGGTCACGCCAGAGCGCCACCAGCGCGAGCCCCGCCCGGACGGGCCACGGGCGCGGTCGGCGGGGGATGGGCGTGCGGGCCATCGGGGCGGGTCAGTCCTCGTCTTCGTCGACGATGATGGGCTCGGGCTGATCGGCGCCGGGCTTGCCGAAGAACCAGCGGTCGAGGCTCAGCCGGCCCGCGCCCAGACACGCCAGGGACAAGGCGCCGCACATGAGCGAGAACTGCCAGAGCCACGTCTGCCAGGCGCCGGGGTTGAAGTTGTCCAGCGCCGGCAGGATCGGCATGAAGGTGGGCCAGCCCGGCTGGCCGTAGACCACCACCGGCCCGATCGAGGTCGTCCACAAGGCGCCGAGCATCACCCCGGCCAGGGCCAGCGCCCACAGCCGGGTCAGCAGCCCCACCGCGACCATGATCCCCCCCAACGCCTCGACGACCAACAGCGCGATCGCCAGGTACCACGCGGTCTTGCCCTGCGCGATGAATCCGGGCAGCAGGGCCCGCCCCTGGTCGTTGGGCGTCGCCCAGGTGTGGAAGAGCACCGCGATCAGGTCCACGGTGCGGTGCGACCCGGCCTGATCGGCAGCGGCGGCGGGCTCGGCGTCGGACGTGTCGGCGTCCGCATCGGCGTCGGGCTGGGTGGGCGTCTCGGCGGGCTGTTCCTCCGGCTGGGCGCCCTGGTCCTGGGCGAGGATCACGAGGGCGCCGTCCGCCATCGCGGTGGGTGTCGAGTCGGCGTCAGCGGGGGGGTCCGCGGGCGCGGGCGTCGGCGCCGACCCGGTGCGGATCGCATCGAAGACCGCCGCCTGCTCGGGCGTGAGGTCCACCCGGCCGAAGTGCTTGCCCGCCCCGGCCCAGATAAAGGTGACCGCCAGGCACACCCGGAGCAGAATCGGGGGCACGCCGAGGCCGAGCCGCTGTCGAAACGTCATGGGAGAGTCCTCCGCCGCCACTTGCTGATGCGTCCTGTGGGGTTGTTCCGGGTCCGGCCCCGCCTGTTGCCGATCGCGGCGGGGTCATCCTACCCGGCCGGCCGCCAGATCGGCCACGTGGCCCCCGCCGGCCCGCTCATCACATCACAGGCCTGTTGACCCGCCGGCGGGGCGCGGGATGATCCCGCCGGGGCGCCGCGGGCGTGGCGGAACTGGCAGACGCGCGGGATTTAGGTTCCCGTGTCCGGAAGGACGTGGAGGTTCGAGTCCTCTCGCCCGCATTGACTCGTCGGCCCCCGAGGGGCCGGGCGTGGCCCAGGTCCGATAGAAAATATTTGCGCATGCCCCATCGGGAGCGTGTGCTAGGCTTCGGTCGCTGATGCGGATCACCGGCCCGTCCATCTCGCCGATCGTCCCGCCGGCCGCCGCCCGTCCCGCGCCGGTCCGGGCCGAGGGGACCGCGGGGCGGATCGTGCGAGCGGATCCCGCCCCGTCCGACAGCCCGCCCGCGGGCGCCCGGGCTCTGCGGTTGGTCGCGGCGGTGGTGCCGGGCTCGATCGACTTCGCGGGCGTCGAGCCCGCGCCGGCGCGCCCCGCGACGCCGATCTACCGCCGGCCGGCCGACGCCAACGCCGCCGCCACGGGCGTGGCCCTGGGGTCGCGCCTCGACGTGACCGGCTAACGGCCCCGCTGCGGCGCGCCGCGCGCTGGGGCGCCGCGGGTCAGCCCGACGTCAGATCGAAGACCGCCCGGCGCACGCCGGCCCGGCGTGTCTGGAGCCAGCCAATCCTGTCCACGCGCACGTCGATGACGGCGGTCCGCCGCGCCAGGGCCTCGGCGTCGAGCGTCGGCGCGGACAGGAACGACTCGGCGCGCGGGTCGCGCTGGGCGCCGATCTCCCGCCGGGCGATGTCGTCGTCGGCGAGGCGGCGCAGCCCACGGCCGAGGTGCTGGACGTGGTCCGCGTGCAGCGCCCCGCCGGTGTGCGTGGCGGCCGAGCCATAGACCCGGAGCATCACACCGTCGCGCGGGTCCCACGCGACCAGGCAGACCCGCGGGCGGGCGCGGATCTGGTCGAGCTTGGGCGAGCCGGGGTCGGCGTGGAGCCAGAGCCGGCCGGCGTCGGTGTCGGCGCCGCGCAGGATCATCAGCCGGGCGTCGGGGTCGCCCGAGGCGTCGGCCGTGGCGAGGGTGAGCAGGCGCATGGGGTGGGTCAGGTCGTCGGCGGCTCTCGCGAGGCGCGCCCACGCCTCGGCCAGGGCCCGGCCCTCGGGGATGAGGTCGTCGGCGGTCATCGGGCGGCCTCCTCCGTCCAGTGCCGGCGCGCCGAGGCGCGGGCGTGGTACAGGCGCCAATCGAACGCCTCGATCAGCGCGTCGACCGTCTCGTGCGTGGGGACGGGCACGCCGAGCGTCCGGGCGTGGCCGACGATCTGGCGATTGAGCTGCCCGACCTCGCTCTCCCGGCCGCGGCGGATGTCCTCGACCATGCTGGGGACGTGGTCGGCGCCGTTCTGGAAGATCGACCACGCGCGGTCGGTGAACCCCTCCGGGACGGCGATGCCCTCGGCGCGGGCCACCGCGATGGATTCGTCCAGCAGGCGCGCCACCACGGCCCGGGCCGGCGAGTCCAGCACCTCGCGGATGGTCGAGTCGATCAGCGCCGCGACGGGGCTCATGGAGGCATTCAGGATCGCCTTGAGCCAGACGGGGGTCTCGATGTCCGGCTCGTAGCGCGTGGGAAAGTCGGCCTCGGTCAGGCGCGCCGCGAGCGATTCGCACTCCGGGACCAGGTCGGGCGTCACACACCCGACGGCGTGGGGGGGTTCGTGCATGCCCACGTGGACCTCGCCGGTCTGATCGTCGAGCACGGCGCCGTAGTTCAGCACCATGCGCATCACGCGGTCGTACCCCAGCAGGCGCATGATCTCTCGGCCGGGGTCGATGCCGTTCTGGTAGGAGATGAGGCTCACCGGCGCGCCGTCGGCGCCGAGGCTGGGCAGGACCGGCGCCAGGTCGTGGCACACCGAGGCGATGGCCGTCGTCTTGGTCGCGATGAAGACGGCGCCGATGCCGCCGATCGCCGGCAGGTCCTCGACGCGCTTGACGAGGAGCGGGCGGGCGTCGGCGTGGATCTTGCCGCGGACCACGACGCCGCGGTCGAAGATCTGGGCCGCCCGGGCGGGGTTGCGCACCACCATGACCACCGGCGCCACCCGGGCCGCGACCGCGGCGAGGCTCGACCCCATCGCCCCGGCGCCGACGATCGCGACCCGCCCCAGAGACCCCGCCTGCTCTGTCATCGCCCTCATTCCCGTTGTTCGCCCCGGCATCGCCCTCGAGGGCGCTTGACTCGGGTCGGCTTGCGTCGATCAGCGATAACTATATCCTTTTGTCCTCAAGGACGGCCGGCGGCCTGATCCGTGGCCTGCCTCGGACGGACGGGGCGCGCCGTCGGCCGGGTTCTCGATCTTCCCGGAAAGGACAGACCCATGCACACCCGACGCGGCTCCTTCACCATGCTGGCGCTCGCGGCGGGGCTGTCGGCGCCCGCCGCCGCGGCCACGCCCGACGCCCCGAGCGCCGACGAGATCCGCGCTTTGGTCGCAGACATGCTCGCCGACGCCCAGACCCGCTCGAGCCTGCTCCAGACCGGCGCCACCGCCGGGCACGACGGCGGGTTCTTCCTCGCCTCAGCCGACGGCTCGTTCCGTCTGAACATCTCCGGGCAGATCCAGGCCCGGTACACGCTCAACTTCCGCGACGAGGGCAACCCGCCGGTCAACGACGACTTCGAGTCCGGTTTCACCAACCCGCGCACCGTCCTCCGCTTCGACGGGAACATCTACGACAAGTTCATCTACGGCATCCAGGGCATCTTCATGCGCTCCGGCGGCGGGTTCACCCTCGAGGACGCCTACGCGGGGTACGTCTCCGACAGCGGGCTGATCTTCATCGTGGGCCAGTACCGCGAGCCGATCCTGTGGGAGGACGTCCTCAACGATAAGTACAGCCTCGCCGTGGACCAGTCGGTGGTCAACGCCGTCTTCGCGCAGGGCTTTAGCCAGGGCGCGTGGGTGCACTACCAGGCCGACACCTGGCGGTTCTGGGCCGGCGTCAACGACGGCATCCGCTCGGCGAACAGCGACCTGGGCGCCGACCCCGCGGACATCGGGTTCACGACCCGCTGGGAGTACAAGATCGGCGACGCCACGTGGGATCAGTTCGGGTCGTTCTCCTCGCCGCGCGGCTCGGCGTACGGCGTGAAGCTCGGCGGGGGCGTGCACTACGAGCTGGGCCCGCACGTGCCGGGGCCCCTGCCGCCGGCCGGGATCGGGACCAATGAGACGTACCTCCTCGCCTACACCGGCGACGTGATGGTCCAGGGCGACGGCTGGAACGTCTTCGCCATGGGCGTCGGCCTTCAGGGCGAGGGCAACGGCGGGACGCCGAGCACCAGCGACTTCGGCGTGCTGGTCCAGGGGGGGGTGTTTGTCACCGATCAGCTCGAGCCCTTTGTGCGCTGGGACGCGGTCATCCCCGACAACAGCCGGACCGGTTCGAGCGTGTTCAACACGCTGACGTTCGGCGCCAACTACTACATCCACGGGCAGGCGGCCAAGGTCACCCTCGACGTGCAGTACTTCGTCGACTCGGTCAGCAGCAACGGGCTGGTCGCGGCGACCGCGACCGGGGCGGCGGGCACGCCGGCGACGCGGATCGGGCTGCTGCCGACCACTGACGACGGGCACTTCGCCGTCCGCCTGCAGTTCCAGCTGCTGTTCTGATCGGCCGGCGGGGCAGGGTCCGAAAAAACCTACGGGACGCGCCCGGCGGGCAGGGTCTATTCTGTCGAGCAGGATGATGTCCTGCCTGATCGAAACGGCCCCGCCCCGCCGGGGCTCTGACAACCTGACCGAGCCCGGCGGGACGCCGCCGGCGACAGGGGACTCGACACGATGGACGCACCGCACGCGCCCGGCGCCGACGGCTCGCGCCTGGAACGCTTCGTCTACGACGATCAGATCGTCCGCATGTTCGTCGCCGCCACCGCGCTGTGGGCGCTGGTGTCGATGCTGGTCGGCGTCCTGATCGCCTTCCAGCTCGCGGTCCCGTCGCTGAGCTTCGGGCAGGAGTGGCTGACGTTCGGCCGGCTGCGCCCGTTGCACACCAACGCGGCGATCTTCGCCTTCGCCGGCAACGCCATCTTCGCCGCGGTCTATTACTCCACGCAGCGGCTGTGCAAAGCGCGGATGTTCAGCGACCGGCTCAGCCGGCTGCACTTCTGGGGCTGGCAGGCGATCATCGTCGCCGCGGCCCTGACGCTGCCCTTCGGCTTCACCCAGGGCAAGGAGTACGCCGAGCTGGAGTGGCCCATCGACCTGGCCATCGCCGTGGTGTGGGTCGGGTTCTTTGGCGTGAATTTTTTCGGCACGCTCCTTCGCCGGCGCGAGCGGCACCTGTACGTCGCGCTGTGGTTCTACATCGCCACCATCGTCACCGTCGCGATCCTGCACGTCTTCAACAACCTCTGGATCCCGGTCGGGCTGGTGGAGTTCGTCAAGACGGGCGAGGTGGCGTCGTTCTCCAACCTCATGAAGTCCTACCCCATCTACGCGGGGGTGCAGGACGCCTTCATGCAGTGGTGGTACGGGCACAACGCGGTGGCGTTTTTCCTGACCACGCCGTTCCTGGGGCTGATGTACTACTTCCTGCCCAAGGCCGCCGAGCGCCCGGTCTTCTCCTACCGGCTGAGCATCGTGCACTTCTGGTCGCTGGTCTTCATCTACATCTGGGCGGGGCCCCACCACCTGCACTACACGGCCCTGGCGCAGTGGGCCTCGACCCTGGGCATGATCTTCTCCGTCATGCTCTGGATGCCGTCCTGGGGCGGGATGATCAACGGCCTGTTGACGCTGCGCGGCGCCTGGCACAAGGTCGCCGCCGACCCGGTGCTCAAGTTCTTCGTCGTCGGGGTCACCTTCTACGGCATGAGCACCTTCGAGGGGCCCATGCTCAGCGTCAAGAGCGTCAACTCGCTCTCCCACTACACCGACTGGACCATCGCCCACGTCCACTCCGGGACGCTGGGCTGGAACGGGTTCATGACCTTCGGCATGCTGTACTGGCTGGCGCCGAGGATCTTCCAGACGCGCCTCTACAGCGTGCGCCTGGCGACGACGCACTTCTGGCTGGGGACGATCGGCATCCTGCTGTACGTCATCAGCATGTACACCGCGGGGATCACCCAGGGGCTGATGTGGCGGGCGTTCGATGAGACGGGCCGGCTGGCGTACCCGCAGTTCATCGAGACGGTCACCCGTCTGATCCCGTTCTACTGGATCCGCGCGGTGGGCGGCACGCTGTACCTGGCCTCGGTGGCGCTGGGCGTGTGGAACCTGTTCAAGACCTGGCGGGCCCGGCCGGCAGCGTACGAGGAGGTCGTCCACGAGGCCCCCGCGCTGGCGCCCAGGTACGAGGACCCGCCCCCGCCCGCGTCGCACCTGGAGGCCAACGTCGAGTTCGGCAAGCGGGTCGACTCGCGGATCCTGTCCGGCTGGGCGCACCGCCGGCTGGAGCGGTTCCCGGTTCGCTTCACGGTGTGGGTGACGGGCGCGGTGGTGGTCGCGTCGCTGTTCGAGGCCGTCCCGATGTTCACGATCAAGAGCGTCATCCCGCCGATCGAGGGGGTGCGCCCCTACACGCCGCTGGAGCTCGCCGGGCGTGACATCTACATCGCCGAGGGCTGCTACAACTGCCACTCGCAGATGATCCGGCCGATCTTCGCCGAGGTGACGCGGTACGGCGAGTACTCCAAGGCCGGCGAGTTCGTCTACGACCACCCCTTCCAGTGGGGGTCGCGGCGGATCGGGCCGGACCTGGCCCGCGAGGGCGCCTCCAACCCCAACGCCCAGTGGCACTCCCGGCACTTCGAGAACCCGCGCGACCTCTCCCCGGACTCGATCATGCCGGTGTACCCGTGGCTCTTCGAGAAGACCATCAACTTCGAGGAGATCCAGGCCCGGGTGGACGCGATGGCGATGCTCGGCGTCCCGTACGGCGAGGCCGTCCGCCGCGCCCCGGAGATGGCCCGCGAGCAGGCCGAGCGCATCGCCCGGGACATCGCCGACGCCGGCGGGCGCCCGGGCCTGGCTGACAAGCAGGTCGTGGCCCTGATCGCGTACCTCCAGCGGCTGGGGACCGACCTGACCCGGCCGGCCCAGGCGGCCGAGGAAGGAGCGGCGCCGTGAGCCTCTCGGACCTGATGAGTTCGTTCGGGCTGGCCGTCTTCGCGGAGGTCGGCCTGGTGGTGTTCTTTGTGATCTTCCTGGCCGTTCTCGCCCGAGCGGCGCTGGCGCCCGCCGAGGACATGCGCGACGCGGCGCGGCTGGCCCTGGACGACGAGCCGCGGCACGCGCCGGTCGCCGAAGGAGGCCCGTCATGAACGACCACGCCGCGACGACTCCCGGCGATCAGTTCGGCCATCTGCTCGACCACGAGTACGACGGCATCCGCGAGTACGACAACCCCACCCCCGGGTGGTGGCACCTCATCTTCGCGGGGACGGTGCTCTTCGGGGTGGTGTATTTCTCGTTCTTCACCTTCAGCCCGATGGCGTGGACGCCGCAGTCCGCGCTCGCCGCGGCCCAGACGCGCGAGTTCCAGAGGCTGTTCGCCGAGATCGGGGAGCTGGCGCCGGACGAGCCGACGATCCGCTCGCTGATGGGCGACGAGAAGTGGATGGCCGTCGCCCAGGGCCTGTTCGCGACGAACTGCGTCTCGTGCCACGGCCCCGAGGGGCAGGGCCTGGTCGGGCCGAACCTCACCGACGACGCCTACAAGAACGTGATGACCCTGACGGACATCCCCCGCGTCATCACCGACGGGGCGGCGAACGGCGCCATGCCCGCGTGGGGCGCCCGCCTGCACCCCAACGAGATCGTCCTCCTGTCGGCGTACGTCGCGGACCTGCGCGGGAAGAACCTCCCCGGGCCGCGCGGCCCGGAGGGCGACACCATCCCGCCCTGGGACTGACCGAGCCCGCCGCGCCCGCGCGGTGAACCATCGCCCATGACCACCGCGGCCAGCCAATCCGAGGTCCGCGTCCTCTCGACGCTCAACGCCGACGGGTCCCGGCGGTGGATCAAGCCGTGGCCGTCGCCCGGGCGGTTCCTGCGCCGCCGGCGCGTTGTCGCCTATGCGCTCATCGGCGTCTTCACCGTGCTGCCGTACCTGACGATCAACGGCAAGCCGCCGATCCTCTTGGACATCGCCGCCCGTGAGTTCACGTTCTTCGGCGTGACGTTCTACCCCACCGACACGCTGGCGCTGGCCCTCCTGATCGTCTCGGTGTTCGTGGCGGTGTTCCTGGTGACGGCCCTGTTCGGGCGCATCTGGTGCGGCTGGGCGTGCCCGCAGACGGTGTACATGGAGTTCCTGTACCGGCCCATCGAGCGGCTCTTCGAGGGTCGGCCCGGCCGCAAACCCAAGGCCGGCGCCTGGCGCAAGCCGGCCAAGCACGTCGCGTTCCTCCTCGTGTCCATGGCGCTGGCGCACACCTTCCTGGCGTACTTCGTCGGGATCGACCGCCTGGCGCGATGGGTGACGACCCCCCCCACCGAGCACCCCGTCGCGTTCCTGGTCATGGCCGGGGTGACCGGCCTGATGATGTTCGACTTCGCGTTCTTCCGCGAGCAGACGTGCCTGATCGCCTGCCCCTACGGGCGGTTCCAATCCGCGATGCTCGACCGGCACTCGCTGATCATCTCCTACGACCGCCAGCGCGGCGAGCCCCGCGGAAAGGCCAGGCGCGCCGCGACCGATGTAAGCCTGCCCGTCACCAGCCGGCGCGGCGACTGCGTGGACTGCGGCCTGTGCGTGCGGACCTGCCCCACCGGGATCGACATCCGCGACGGGCTCCAGATGGAGTGCATCGGCTGCGCCCAGTGCATCGACGCCTGCGACGCGGTGATGACCAAGCTGGGCCGGCCCAAGGGTCTGATCCGCTACAGCAGCCAGGCGGCGATGGAGGGCGCGCGCTTCACGCTCCTGCGCCCGCGGGTGGCGCTGTACCCGCTGCTGCTCGCCGTCCTGATCGCCGCGCTGGGCGTGACCATCGCCCGCCGACCCGCGACGCTCCTGACGGTCGCCCGGGCGACGGGCGGCGCCGCGTTCTACGTCGAACCCGACGGGTCGGTCGTCAACCGCGTGCGGCTGACGGTCCGCAACCAGACCTCGCGGCCCGCGACCTACACGGCGCGCGTCGCGGGGCTCGAGTCGGCCCGCGTGACCTCGGCGGATCTGCCTCTGACGCTCGAGCCGGGCGAGCTGGCCCAGGCGACGCTGGCCATCCAGGCGCCGGCGGGCGTGTTCGAGAACGGCCGGCGCGAGGTGCGCATCGAGGTCGCCCCGCACACGGGCGAGCCCGTGTCCAAGCCGATCCGCCTCTTGGGCCCGTGGTCGGCGCCGGGCTCGGTGGGCGGGGAGGAGGGCCACCCATGACCGAGCGCGCCGCGATCGACCGGCCGCCTCGCATCCCGCCGGCGGTCCTCTGGCCCGGGATCGTGATCGGGCTCCTGGCGATGAGCGTGATCGCGATGACGATCACCGCGGCGCTGGCGGTGTCGGACCCGTCGTTCGCGATCGTGCCGGGCTACGGCGCCGGCGCCGAGGCGGAGAACGCCGCCGTGCGCGCCCGCCGGGCCAGCGCCGCGCTGGGCTGGGACGCGCGCGTCGCGCTCTCGATGACCGCCCCGGGCCGGGCCGAGGCGCGCGTCACGCTCACGGACGCCGCCGGCGACCCGATCGACGACGCCGGCGTGCGGGCGGTGCTGTACCACCCGGCGCGCAGCGGCGATCGGCAGACGGTGGCGCTGACGCCGATCGGCGCGGGCGTGTACGCGGGCGCGTTCCGGGCGCCGAGAACCGGTCTGTGGGCGTGCGAGGTGACCGCGGCGCGAGACGGCGCCGAGTTCCTCGCCGACGAACGGGCCTGGCTGGTCGCGCCGCGATGATCGCCGTCGCCGCCAGTGTGTTCCTCGCGAGCGTGCTGGGGAGCCTGCACTGCGCCGGGATGTGCGGCGCGTTCGTCGCGTTCGCGGTGGCGCCGGGGCCAGGCCCGGCGCGGGGGCCGAGCCGGTCGGCCCTGCACGCGGCGTACAACGGCGGGCGGCTGATGACCTACGTGGCGCTGGGCGCGCTGGCGGGCGCGGTCGGCGGGGCCGTGGACCTCGGCGGGTCGCTCGTCGGCGCGCAGCGCATCGCCGGGGCGCTGTCGGCGGCGGTGGTCGCGACCTTCGGCGTGCTGACGCTGCTACGCGCCCTGGGCGTCAGGACGCCCGCGCCGCCGGCGCCGGCGTGGCTGCACCGAGCCGTCGGCGCCGGGCACCGTCGGGCGGCGGCGTTGCCCCCGATCGGGCGGGCGCTGGCCGTGGGGCTCCTGACGACGCTCCTGCCGTGCGGCTGGCTGTACGCCTTCGTCGCGACGGCCGCGGGGACGGCGAGCCCGGTTGCCGGGGCGGCGCTGATGGCCGTCTTCTGGCTTGGGACCCTGCCGGCGCTGGTCGCGGTGGGCTCGGCGGCGCGGGCGGCGACGGGCCGGCTGGGGCGGGTCACGCCCGTGCTGACACCCCTTCTGGTGACTGTTGTCGCGCTGGGCGCGATCGCCTGGCGCGCCGGGGCGCCCGAAGGCGCGCACCACGATCACCCGGCCGCCCGATCGGTCAACGACGCGGCGTATTGCCCGCCCAAGGATTCGCTTCCGTGACGGTCGCGACCGCCATGGCGGCCTCGACGGATGCGGGCGCGCGCGCCGGGGCGGCGTGCGCGCACTGCGGCCTGCCCGTGCCGCGCGGCCTGATCGAGCCCGGCGCACAGTCGCAGTTCTGCTGCGCCGCCTGCCGGACGGTGTATCGCGCCATCCACGAGTGCGGGCTGGAGCGCTACTACGCCCTGCGCGAGGCCGTCCGCGGCGAGCGCGCTCCCGCGGCGAGCACCGGCGGGCGGTTCGGCGCCTTCGACGCGGACGAGTTCCTCGACGCGCACGCCCGCCCCATCGCCGACGGGACGCGCGAGATCGAGCTGTACCTCGCCGGCGTGCACTGCCCGGCGTGTGTGTGGCTCGTCGAGCGCCTGCCGCGCATCCGCCCGGGCGTGGTCAGCGCCCGGCTGGACCTGTCGCGCTCGATCGTGCGCCTCGTCTGGGACCAGCGCGAGGCGCCCCTGTCCGCGATCGCCCGCGATCTGGACCGGCTGGGCTACCCGCCGCACCCGGCGCGCGGGGCGGGCCGACGGGCGCGGCGCGCCAGCGAGGACCGCGCGTTCCTGATCCGCGTCGCCGTCGCCGGCGCGATCGCGGGCAACAGCATGCTGGTCGCCGCGGCGCTGTACAGCGGGCGGCCGGGCGCGATCGAGGCGCCGATCGAGTCGCTCCTGCGGTGGGTGAGCGCGGGGCTGGGGCTGCTGGCGATCCTGTGGCCCGGGCGGGTCTTCTTCCGCGGGGCGATCGCGTCGGCTCGGGCCGGGGCGTGGAGCCTGGACCTGCCGATCGCCCTGGGGCTGGCGCTGGGCGGCGCCGCGGGCGCGGTCAACGTCGCGCGGGGGTCGGGGGAGATCTATTTCGACTCGCTGGCGGTCCTGGTCTTCCTGCTGCTCGCCGGGCGGTTCGTGCAGCGCGCCCAGCAGCGCCGGGCGACCGAGCGTGTCGAGCGGCTGTACGCGCTGACGCCCGCGTCGGTGACGCTGGTCGAGGCCGGCGCCCCGCGCGAGGCCCCGATCGAAACGGTCCGCCCGGGTTCGGTGGTGCGCGTGGCCCCCGGGGCGACCGTGCCGGTCGACGGCGTGGTGGCGCACGGCCGGGCGCACCTGGACACGGCCGTGGTGACGGGCGAGTCCCGCCCCGTCGCCGTGGAGCCCGGCGATCGCGTCGGCGCCGGCGCGGTGGTCGTCGACGCCCCGATCGACGTGCGCGCCGAGGCGGTGGGCGAGGCCACGCGCCTGGGCCGGATCCTGCGCGACATCGAGCGCGCCGCCGGCGCGGGGCCCCGCGTCGCGACGCTCGTCGATCGGTTCAGCCGGTGGTTCGTCCTCGGCGTGGTGTCGCTGGCGCTGGTGACGCTGGGCGTGTGGCTGGCGATCGAGCCGGCGTCGGCGCCCGCGCACGCGATCGCGCTGTTGATCGTGACCTGCCCGTGCGCCCTGGGGCTGGCGACGCCGATGGCCGTAACCGTCGCGATGGGCCGGGCCAGCCGGGCGGGCGTCTTTCTCAAGTCGGGCGACGCGCTCGAGGCGTTGGCCGCGCCGGGGCTGCTGCTGCTGGACAAGACGGGGACGCTCACCGAGGGGTCGCCGCGCGTCCTGGAATGGATCGGGGACGAGTCGCTGCGGGCCGTAGCGGCGGCGCTAGAGGCCGGCTCACGCCACCCGATCGCGCGGGCGATCATCGACGCGGACCCGGACGCCGGCGGCGCGGTCACGCCCCAGCGCGTCGAGCACAGGCCCGGGCTCGGCGTGGTCGGCGTGATCGAGGGCGCAGAGGCCCGGGTGGGCGCGCCCGCGTTCGTGACGGGCGCCGCTGACGCGCCGGCGTGGGCCGCGCGCGCGGTGGAGCGGGCGCTCGACGCGGGGCAGACCCCGGTGTGCGTGGCGCTGGGCGGGCGTGTGGGGGCGGTGGCGGTCATCGGCGACCGGGTGCGGGAGGACGCCGCGACCGCGCTGCGCACGCTGCGGGCCCGCGGGTGGCGGGTCGGGATCGTGTCGGGCGATGACCCGCGCGTCGTCGAGCGTGTCGCGGGAGGGCTCGGCGGGCCCTTCGAGATGCTCGTCGGCGGGGCGACGCCCGAGCGCAAGCGCGAGATCGTCGAGGCGGAACTGGCGCGCGGGCCGGTGGCCTTCGCGGGTGACGGCGTCAACGACGCCCCGGCGCTGGTCGCGGCGACGGTCGGGGTCGCGGTGCACGGCGGGGCCGAGGCCAGCCTCGCCGCCGCCGACGTGTACCTGACGCGCCCGGGCGTGGCGCCGATCGTGGGCCTGGTGGAGGGCGCGGCGCGATCGATGGGCGTGGTCAGGCGGAACATGGCCGCGGCGCTGGCGTACAACGCCGTCGCGGCGACGCTCGCGGTGGCCGGGCTCATCACGCCGCTGGTCGGCGCGGTGCTGATGCCGGTCAGCTCCCTGACAGTGCTGGGCCTGTCGCTGCGGGCTCGGACGTTCGAGACGGTGGAACCGCGATGAGCGTGGTCTTCATCCTGCTCCCGCTGGCGCTGGTGATCGCGGCGGCCGCGGTGGCGGCGTTCATCTGGGCGGTGCGCGACAGGCAGATGGACGACCTGGACACCCCCCCGGTGCGGATGCTGTTCGACGACGACGAGCCGACGCCGGGGGCGCGGTAGCCTGCCGGGATGAGCGACGTGATCTCCGTGGCGCTGGCGCACCGGTCGATCCGGCGGTTCGCGGAGGCGCCCGTCGACGAGGGGGACCTGGCGCGGGCCGTCGCGGCGGGGCAGGCCGCCTCGACCAGCGGCGCCGTGCAGGCGTACTGCGCCATCCGCGTGACGGACCCTGAGGCGCGCCGTCGGCTCGTGGACCTCACGGGCGGGCAGCCCTACGTCGCCGGCGCGGGCGCGTTCCTCGTCATCTGCGGCGACACCCGCCGGCACCG
>RFGI01000143.1 GCA_003696725.1 Planctomycetota bacterium
CAGCGCCGGCGCGGGAACGGGGGGCGCCGGCGCGGCCGCCCCGCCCGGCTCGACGCGGCGCTCGCCGCCGGCGGTCAGCGCGGCGAGGACGACCGTGGCGGCGCTGACCTCGAAGCGTTCGGCGATCCGAGCGCGGCGCATCGCGGCGGCCTCCGCGGTCGCCGTGCGCAACGCCGCCGACCCCTGCACCGCCAGGGCGAACGTCGCGCCGACCGCGACCAGCACCAGCATCAGCGCGAAGGCGCGGCGAGGAACTGCCATACGATCGTGTCTCCGTTGACCCGAGCCACCAACCGCCCGGCGCGCAGTGCGGGGGCGTCGTCGCCCGCCGGCGCCGACGGCTCGGCCGGCGCGTCGTCACCCGGTCCGTCATCGGCCGCGCGTTCGATCACCCGCCCGCGCACCTCGCGCCAGCCGGGCTCGGCGGGCCCGTCCGCCCGCGCCGCGTCGCGTTCATCGAGCCAGCGCTCGAACCGCGCCTCCTCCACATCCTCGAAGAGCGCGACGGAGCGTGACGTTCCGGACGCCGGCCCGCCCACGTCCGGCGATTCGGTGTAGACGATCCGCCCCGTCCGGGCCTGCCCGACGGTCTGCACACGGGGCATCTCCAGCCGGACCGTCACCCGGACCAGCGGCGACTCGCGGTAGAAGATCGGCGTGGTCGACACGAACTCGAGCGTCTCCGGCGCCAGGGCGACGGCGGCGCCCCGCCCGCGGGCCCGATCGATCGGCGCCGACCGCGCCCTGGCCCGCCACTGGTCGTCCAGGAGCGTCAGGGCCCGCTCGACGCGCAGCCGACGGTGATGCCCGGCGTTCTCCAGCGTCCAGTCGCGCGTCTGGGCCCACAGCGCCGCGACCAGCGTGCCGACGGCCGCCAGCGCCGCCGTCGCGACCACGACCTCCAGGAGCGTCATCGCCCGGGCGCGGCGCATCACGGCGCGCCCCTCGCGGGCAGGTAGAGGACGGCCCGCTGACCGGCCGCCGTCGCGGTCAGCCGGCGCACCCGCACCACCGCGCCGGGCGTCGCGTCGGGACCGGCCATCGGCGCCGGCGCGTCCGTCTCATCCTCGACACAGGTGAACGCCACGCCGGCGCGCTCGCCCTCCCACACCACCCGCTCGACCCGGCCGGCGTCGTCGCGCTCGACCCTCGGCGCCGGGAGCATCCGCGCCCGGGCCAAGTCCAGCACATCGGACAGCAGCCGCTGCGTGCGCTGGCTCTCGGCGAGCGCCCGCCCCGCGCGGAGCCCCTCGAGCCGCAGCTGCAGGCACACCGTCGCGAACACCGAGAGGATGATCAGCGCCAGCACGACCTCCAGCAGTGTGAACCCGCGGGCGCGCACGGCCCTCACCCCGCGCCCGGGGCGCGCCGGGCGAGCCCGCGCAGGAACAGCGCCACAGCGGCGGCCTCGGTGTCCTCCCGCGCCGTCGGCAGCCGCGACGCCAGAGCCCCCAGGCCCTCCGCCGGGGTGGCGTGCGCCGGATCGGGCCCGGCGGCGCCGGTCAGCGCGGCGGCGGCGTCGCGCATCGCGTCGGCCTGCGCCGTGCGCAGCTCCTCGGGGATCGGCGCCTCGAACGACGCCAGCGCCGACCGGATCCCCGCCGCGGCGGCCAGGAACTCGCTCATCACCGCCCGGTGGTCCGCCGGGTCGTTCACGATCGTCGGGGTGACGGCCAGCAGGAGCTCCGTCCGGTCGACGGACTTCTCCCGGCTCCGGAACGCCAGCCCCACCCCGGGGATGTCGCCCAGGAGCGGGATCCCGCTGGTGCGGTCGGTGGCGCGGGTCTCGATCGCGCCCCCGATCAGAACGGTGTGCCCGTGCGGCACGGTGACGGTCGTCGTCGCCGAACGCGTGGTGAACGTCGGCGAGTCGATCCCGCTGGACGTCGTCGGCACGGCGTCGGTGACCTCGAGCGTCACCTCCATCGTCACGTCACCGGTCTCGTTGATGTGCGGCGTGACCTTCAGGATCGTGCCCGTCTCGCGGTACTCCACCTCGTTGCGGATGCCCGTCGTCCCGCCGACCTGGGTGGGCGAGTCCAGCGATGCGGTGAAGATCGGGACCTCGGCGCCGACGGTCAGGTCCGCCGTGGCGTTGTCGCGCACGGTGGTGCTGGGGACGCCCAGGACGGCGACGTCCCCCGCCGTCTTGAGCGCGTTGACCACCGCGAAGCCGTCCGTCGCCAGGAACACCGCGCTGCCCGCGGGGTTGGCCGGCGAGAACTGGTTCACGCTCCCGGCGAGCTCCAGCAGCCCCGACCCGGTGTCGGTGGAGAGGAAGTACTCCACCCCGTACTCGAGGCTGTCCGAGAGCGTCACCTCGGCGATGACGGCCTGCAGATGCACCTGCTGGCGCGGGCGGTCGATCCGCTCCAGCAGCGCCATCAGGTCCGCGTAGTCGTCGGGCGTCGCCCGGATCAGCAGCAGCTCCTCCGACGGCTCGACGACGATCCTCATCCCGGGGTCGAATGGGTCCTGCGAGTTGGTCTCCAGCCGGCCCGCGTAGAACGAGGTGAGCATCTGCCGGAGGCGCTCGGGCTCGAGATGCTGGATGCGGTAGACGTACGCCAGCCGCTCCATCGCCCCGGGCGGGCGGTCGACCATCTCGACCCACTGCCGGATCATCGGCTGGAGCGACCCGTCGCGGGCGATGACCATCAGCCGCGAGGCGCCGGGCAGCGCCGCGAACGTCGCCAGCGGGTCGTTCTGCGGCGCCAGGCCCGTCTGCTTGGCGATCGTGTCCAGGGTCCGGGCGGCCTCGGTCGGGTCGGCGTGGGCCAGCTCGTACGTCCACACCTCCACGCCGTCGAACGCCGGGATGTCCAGGGCTTCGATCAGCGCGCCCACGCGGTTGAGCTGCGCCACCGTGTCGGCGACGACCAGCAGCCGGCCGGCGACGATCGGCGTCCCCCCGGGCGAGAGCAGCGCCTTGACCACGTCCGCGGCCTGCTGCCCGGCGATGTGCGCCAGCGGGTAGACGCGCACCGCCGGCCGCTCGCTGGGCGACGCCGACCGCGCCGTCAGGATCGGCGCCGCCGTCGACCCCGCGCGGGTCGTCGCGGGGCGGACCACCAGCGCCGGCCCGTGTGTCTCGACCGACCAGCCGTACGCCACGCACACCGCGTCCAGAAGGTCGTACAGGTCCCGCGTGGAGAGCTCCGCGTCGACTTCCAGGGTCACCTGACCCTGCACCCCGGGGTCAATGACGCTGTTGCGACCGAGGAGCTCGCCGATGAGGACGCGCAGGGCGTCGCGGGCCTCGAGGTTGTTGAACGCCAGGCTCACGGGCCTCGCGTCGCGCGGGCCATCGGGCAGCGCCTCGGCGCCGAGCCGCTCGGGCCCCGCCCGCCTCGCCTCGAGCCGCTGCCGGGCCAGCAGGATCGTCTCGGCGTGGCCGTCGGCGAGCCCGCCGACCGTCGGCAGCACCTCCGTCTTGGGCCTGGGCGTCAGCGGTCGGCCCGCCCCGATCGCGCCCGGCATGCCCGGGACGGTGGCGGTCTTCTCCGGCCGGGCGCACGCGGCGACGGCCAGCCCCGCGGCGAGCGCCAGCCCCAGAGTCGTGATCGTTCGTGTCATGGCGTGCCTTTCGCCGGCGCATCCGGCATCCGGGCCGACCCCAGGGCCGGCCTACCCCAGCGCGCTGATGTCGTTTATCGACAGCATGCCCGCGATCAGGCTATAGACGATCCAGCCCACCAGCGTCGCCAGCACGAGGATGATCGCCGGGCCCATCAGGGTCAACAGGCGGTCCGCGGTGGCCTCCTGCTCCTCCACGCACAGCGCGGCGGCCTGCTTGAGCGACCCGGCCAGGTCCCCGCTGCGGGCCCCGATCCGCACCAGGGCGTCGGCCTGGGGCGGGAGCACCCTCTGCTCGTGCAGGGCCTGCCCGACCTCCCCCCCCTCGCGGACGGCCCGCGTCGCCCGCTCCAGCCGCCCCGCGATCGAGGGGCTCGTCGTCGCCCCGCGGGCCTGCTCGAGCCCGGCCAGGATGTCCCCGCCCCCCTCGAGCATCGTCGCGAGCGTCTCGGCGATCACCGCCCCCTGCGACAGTCGAACAAGATCCCCCGCGATCGGCGCCCGCAGCAGGAGGGCGTCCAGCCGCCGCCGCCAGCGGGTCGGCAGGGACGCGGGCCTCACCGCGATCAGGGCCACGACCCCGATCATCAGCGGGGGCAGCAGCCACATCAGCCACGTCGCCGACGCCATGGTGATCCGCGTGGGCAGGGGGAGCTCGGCGCCGGCCTGGGCGAGCGTCTCGGCGAACCTCGGGATCACGAACGCCGCCAGCACCCACACCGCCCCGATCGACGCCACGGCCACGATCGCCGGGTAGATCAGCTTGCCCGTCACCGTCCGCCGGATCCGCCGCCGGGCCCGGATCGACCGCTCGATCAGGCCCACCGCGTGGTCCAGCCGGCCCGACTCGTGCCCCACCCGCAAGAGCGCCAGGTGCTGCGGCCGGGCCAGCCCGGGCGTGCGCTCGACCGCCTGGGCCAGGGGCTCGCCGGCGCGCAGGCCCTCCAGCGCCCGTTCGCACGCGGCGCGGGCGGGGGCGGTCGGCGCCAGCTCCACCATCGTCCGCATCGACTCCTCGATCGGCGCTTTGGCGTCCAGCAGCCGGCGAAGCGTCTGGAAGAACCACTCCGTGTCGCCCGGCCGGATCCGGCGGCCCCGGCGGATCTCCCCCAGCCGCGCCCACGCCCGGCCGGCGCCCTCCTCGGCGATCGACAGCACGATCAGCCCGCGCGACCGCAGCGACTCGCGCGCCGCCTGGGCGCTCTCGGCCGTCGCCGTGCCTTTCACCACCGCGCCCCCGGCGTCGGCGTCGATCGCCGTGTACGCGAACGTGGTCACGGGGCCATGTCCGCGGCGTCGGCCGCCTCGTCGGCCGCGCCCAGCACGCGGGCGACCTCGGCCTCGTCCGTCACCCCGGCGCGGACCAGCTCCGCCGCCCGATCGCGCAGCGGCCGGTAGCCGTCGGCCAGCAGCAACTCGCGCAGCCGACGCTCGTCGGCGCCCTCGACCACCGCGCGCTTCACCGACGCCGGCAGGCGCGTGTGCTCCATCACCGCCGTCCGCCCGCGGTACCCCAGCCCCCGGCACGCGGCGCACGACTCGCGCTGCGCGGCGTCGTTGCGGCACGCCCGGCACACGGCGCGCACCAGCCGCTGCGCCGTCACGCCCTCGATCACCGCGTTGACCAGGTACGGCTCGACGCCCATGTCGATCAGCCGGACGAACGTCCCCGGCGCGTCGTTGGTGTGCAGCGTGCTGAGCACCAGGTGCCCGGTCAGCGCCGCCTGGAACGCCATCGCCGCCGTCTCGGTGTCGCGGATCTCGCCGACGAGCACCACGTCCGGGTCGTGCCTGAGGACGTTCCGCAGCGCCCCGGCGAACGTCACCCCGATCGCCGGGTTGACCTGGATCTGGTTCACCCCGTCCATCGCGTACTCGACGGGGTCCTCCACCGTGATGATCTTGCGGTCCGCCGTCACCAGCGTGCGCAGCAGCGCGTACAGCGTCGTCGTTTTGCCCGAGCCCGTGGGGCCCGTGATCAGCAGCATCCCGTGGCTCTTGCGCGCCACCGACGCCAGCCACCGCGTCTGGTCCGGCGCGAACCCGATCCCCTCGAGCGTGACCGACCCCAGCCTCGCCCGGTCCTGCACCCGCAGCACCGCGTCCTGCCCGTACAGCGTCGGCACGAGGCTCACGCGCAGGTCCACCACCCGCCCCCGCAGCCGCATCCGGATCCGCCCGTCCTGCGCCCGGCGGCGCTCGGCGATGTCCAGCCCCGCCATGATCTTCAGTCGGCACAGCAGCGCGTCGTACAGCGACGCCGGCGGCGGCGGCTGGTCCACCAGCATCCCGTCGACGCGCAGCCGCAGCGACAGCCGACGATCGAACCGCTCCAGGTGCACGTCCGACGCGCCCATCTCCATCGCCCGGTCGATCGTCTGGTTGAAGAAGCGGACCACCGGCGCCTCGCTGGCCATGTCCCGCAGCTGGGCGATCTCCGTCGCCACGTCCACGCGGTCGTCGGCCTCCGCGCCGCCCCCCGGCGCCCCGGCCCCGGCGTCGTCCCGCGCCGCGCGCAAGAACGCCTCGATGTCGCGCTGCGTCGCGACGGCCACCCGCGCCGGCGCCCCGGCCTGCGCCGCCGCCGCCAGCAGCGATCGCCGATCGCTCGGATCGGCGATCGCCTGCGTCACGCCGCCGTCGCCCTCACCGGCCAGCGCCGCCAGCCGGCTGGCGCGCATGAACGCGATGGGCAGCGCCTCCGACACCGACGCGCGCGCCAGGTCCTCCGCCCGCAGCCGGTCGCACCCGCACGCCTCGGCGAGCCGGTCGGCCAGGTCGTCCTCCGACAGCAACCCCAGCTCCACCACCGCCCGCACCACCGAGCCCCCGCGCTGCCGGGCCACCTCGCCGGCCAGCTGCGCGTCCACCGCCGACAGGTCCCCGCGCCGCACCAGCCCGTCGAGGAACGGCCCGGCGTCGAGCCGGGGGACGGCCTGCCCCGCCGCCACGCTCATGTGTTGCGGTTGTCCAGGTCGGCGTTCTCGCCGTCGCCCCCCGGCCGGCCGTCGGCGCCCAGCGACACAATGAGGTACCGCCCGTCCTCGTCGTACCGGTAAAGGAAGTCATGCCCCCAGCCGTCCTTGGGCACGAAGTTCTTCTCCGTGTACGGCCCGTCCCAGGCGTCCTCCTCCACCGTCGGCGGGCGCTCCACCAGCGCGGCCAGCCCCTCCTCCGCCGTCGGGTACCGCCCCACGTCGAGGTTGAACCGCTCCACCGCCCCCGCCAGGAGCTCGATCTGCACCCGCGTCGCCCGCGCCTTGTTCTTCCCCAGAACGCCCGTGAGCCTCGGCACGACCAGCGCCGCCAGGAGCGCCATCAGCACCAGGACAATGATCATCTCCAGGAGCGAGAAGCCCCGCCCCGCGCGCCCGACGCGCGAACGCGACCCGCCGCGTTGATCTCTGATCATGGCTGCGACCCCTCCGTGTGCCGCCGGGCGGCCGGGACGCCCCCGACCGGGTCGAACTCGATCCGCCAGAGTCTACCCCCGCCTCGACCGGAACGGAGCACCAGGCGCTCGACGTCCGCCCGGCCACGCGGCCCGAACGCAACCCGCGCCGACGACCCGCCGTCGGGCCGCTCGCCGCCCACGAACACCAGCGGGAACGGCTCGATCACCGACTCCCGCGCCTCCGTATCCGCCGCCGACGCGACCGGCCAGCGCACCACCGCCCGGCCGCCCGAAGCCTCGATCGACGCCGTGATGGTCCCCTGCCCCTGGATCGCCCCCAGCCTGACCACGGCCAGCGCCGTCGCCAGCGCCCCGGCCGCCCGGCGCTCCGCCCCGACGCCCACGCTCCGCGCCACCATCGGCGCCGACAGCGACGCCACCAGGGCCAGCGCCACCAGCACCACGATCAGTTCGAGCAGCGAGAACCCCGGCCGCCCGGGCGCACCCTGTCGCCCCGCGCGCATCACGGCTGGTTCGGGAACGAGCCCCGCTTGCTCAGGATCGCGATCGCGTCGGCGGTGCTCACCACGCCGTCGCCGTTGACGTCGGCCCGCGACGCCTCGTCCGACGACACCCCGCGCACAGCGCCGATCACCACGCGCATCACCACCGCCGCGTCGTGCTTGTCCACCCGCCCGTCGCCGTTGACGTCCGGGTCTCCGCCCGCCGGCCCGCCCCCACCCCCGGTCGTCGGCGGCGTCGGGGCGGCCACGCCCAGCGTCAGATCGAACGGGACCGTCGGGCCGGGCGCGTCGGGGAACGGCGGCGCCCCCGGGATGTCGAACGGGAACTGGAACGTCTCCGAGCCCTCGAACGGCACGGTGACGAACTCGCCTTGGGCGTTCGTGGGCGCCACGTCCTGCCGCACGGTGTTGGTGCTGCTGTCAAAGAAGCGAAACGTAATGGCCTCGCCGCGGCTCGGCCCCTCCTTGACCTGCGTGGTCTCGTCGTCCCCGAAGATCAGCAGATCCCACGCTAGGGGGTCCGTCTGCGTGCTCGTGAAGGTGAACACCGCCAGGAGCTGCTCGCCGAAGAACGCCGCCACCTGATCGCCCGGCTCGGGGACCGGGGCGCCCTCAGCGCTGAGCACGCGCCCGCTGAGACGCTCGACGACGTTCGTCGCGGGGGTGACGGGGTCGAACTGCGCCGCCGCCGGCCGGGCCCACAGCCCGCACACGATCACAAGCACGAACCGCGTCCATCGAGTCGCCATTGCCTCGGCCTCACGCTCGGAGTCGGGCGGCGACGGGGCCGCCCGCGCGCCGCCGAAAGGGTAGATCGGCCCGGGCCGCCCGGCAAAAAGAAAAACGGGGGCCCGCGCCGCGCGCGAGCCCCCGCAAGGAAACCTTGAGGACCGATCAATCCGTCAGCGACCGAGCCGGCTCACTTGTGCAGGAACAGGCCCTGCCCCTGGTTCACCGTGCTCGCGTCGTCCTCGAGCGCCCCGGAGGCGCCGTTGGACGCGCTGAACGTGCTGATGCTGACGGCGTTGTTGCCGGTGCGGTCGAAGATGATGAGGAAGTCGGAGCCGTTGTTGGTCAGGAAGGTCGCCGGGTCCTGCGTCACCGGAGAGGTGACCAGCGCCCAGCCCATGGTGGTGGTGTTGTCGGGGAAGGAGTTGGTCCCGGTCATCGCCTGGAAGACGGTGCTGGCCGAGATCGGGGCCCCGAACTGGAACGCGCCGAACGTGCCGCCCTCGCCGTTGAAGACGCCCGCGGCGTACCCGCCGGTGTGAGCCGCGATGTTGGCCCCGGTCTTGACGCCGTTGCTGTTCATGGTGAAGACGAGGAAGTCCACGCAGCGGATGCTCAGGATGATCCCGTCGAGCCGGTCGCCGCCGTCGTCGGCGCTGGTCCACACGCCGTCGCCGTTGGAGTCCTGGAAGTAGACGAACTGGTCGAGCGGGTTGACGTTGGAGAGCGTCGTGCCGGTGATCACGCGAGCCGAGGGCACGCCCGCGGGCACGATCACGCCGTTGGCCCGGGTCTGGAAGCCCGTGTCACGGTCGAAGGGCATGATGTTCCAGCCCTTGTAGATCTTCTGCACGGCGCAGTTGGCCAGGTTCGGGTTGAAGACGATGTTGGCGTCGGAGTTGAACGGGTCGCTCTGCCGCTGGAGCCCGTTGAAGAGGATCGGGCCCTGGCCGTCGGCCGCGTTGAGCAGGCTCGAGACCGGGATGCGCTCCCCGGTGGGCAGCTCCACGATCAGGATCACGGGCCAGCCCGAGGCGCCCAGGCCGCCGTTGAACGAGCGGATCGGCGCCGTCATGTGCAGGAAGTACCGCCCGTCGTCGCCCGTGACCACCGCGGACGAAACGATCGGCTCGCCGCCGATGTCGAACCCGCTGCTGAACAGATCGAACGCGGTTCCATCATTGGAGCGCAGCACGTCCCAGCAGATGACCACCGATCCCCCGGTGATCGACGCCGTCGCACCGGCGCTCGACGACGACCCCGTCGTCGTCCCACGGCCGGTGAGCGTCACCCGCGACAGCGACGTCGCGTTCACCGTGATGTCGATGATCATGTCGACGAAGCCCTCTTCGTCCTTGAAGTTGCGGAAGTACATCTCCTCGTTGTCCACGAGCAGATAGAGGTCCGACTCGATGCCGAGCAGGACGTTGGTGATGGCCTCGAGCGACTGCGAGTCGTTGACGACCGCGTCCACGCCGCCCATCGTCACGCGGGCGTCGGCCGCCCGGGGCACGGCGATGGCGCCGAAGATCTTCGTCCCCGCCGGGGCGACGGACGAGCCATCAACGCCGGTGACGGTCCCGGCGATGTCCAGGACGGCCGGGAACTCGCCGTCGACGTTTGGCGTCGGGACGGCCCGGGCCGTGAACGAATCGTTCATCGCGGCGACGGCGCCCATCGACCCGCCGGCGGCGGCGATCAGCGACGCGGCGCTGGCGCCGTTGTACGTCACCGTCACGGTGTCGCTGGCGGAGACCAGGTTCCCCGGGAAGGTGAGCGTGATGACGTTGCCGTTGAGCGTCACGGTCGTGGGGTTGCCCACGCCCGAGCCGATCGTCCAGTCCGCCGCGACGCCCTGGGTGCCGGCCTTGATGTCGGTGGAGAAGGTCATGGAGATGGACGTGGCGAAGCCGTTGGCGTCGATCCCGCCCAGGAACGCGGAGTGGATGGTGTTGCCGTTGATGTCCTGCTGGAGGAGGACGTAGGGCGAGGTCACATCGGAGACCGACAGCGCCGGGGCGCCGGCGCCCGACGTGCCGGGGTAGGCGTTGGTCCCGTCGGTGACGCCGTTGGTCGTGTCGACCGTGAACGTGTCGCCCGGCTCGAACCCGCCGCCGGAGGAGTCCTGCAGCTGGAGGATGTTCCCGCCGGCGCCGCTGACGCCCAGCGAGTCGCCCGCCGCGAACCGCTCGGTGCTGGTCAGGCCGAAGCGGAACTTCGTCTCGTCGATGCCGCCGGCGTTGATGCCCTCATTGAAGATGAGGATGGCGGTGTTGTTGTTGGGGCTGTCGCCCGCGACGCCGTCCTGCTCGGAAGGCTTCTGCATGCCCGCCGAGAGGTTGTCGCCGGTGGAGAAGTCCACCCGGGCCAGCACCGGGCCGGCGCCGTCGGTGACGTTCGCCGCGGCGAGGTCCGCCGCCAGGGCGTTGCCCGCGGAGTCCTTGACGCCGCTGGTCGCCGCGGTGACCGCGACGGACGCGAACCCGGCGTCGAAGTTGCTGGGCACAACTGTCGTGGCGGGGTCGTCGTCCCAGTCAAACATCGAGCTGTCGAAACGGACAATCAGGCAGTTGTTCTGCTGGAGCCGGTTGGCGCCGCTGGCGTCCTGGTTGTCCAGCCCGAATCCGGTGATGGTGCTCTGGAACTCGTCCGTCGCATCACCGGCGGCGGTGATCGCGACCACGTTCATCGCGTCGCCCGGATCGTCGATGCCGGCGGCGAGGTTGGTCAGGAACGTGCTGAACGGGTGGATGTTCGACGACACACGCGCCAGCGTGAACCCGGCCGAGGAGAGCATCGAGGAATCCAGCGGCTCGGAGAAGTACTGCCCGAAGGCGTCGATGTCGCCGTCGCCGTCCTCGTCGAGGGTGAACGGGGCGCCCACCGCGACCGGCGCGATCATGTCAAGGATCGTGACCGACGGCGTGCCGCTGATGGCCGTGCCCAGGAAGTCCTGCGGCGGGGTCCCCACCGCGGTGTCCAGCGAGAGCGTGTACACCGGCGGGTTGGCGCCGCCCGTGTTGTCGCCCCGGCCGTCGGCGGCGACGGAGTCCGTCCCGCCCGACGTCACGGTCAGCGTCACCACGTTCGGCTTGGACGGGTCGAACGCGCCGACCGCGGTGACGGACAGGTCCGTCATGCCGGTGCTCGGAACGATCGAGTTCCCGCCGTTCTGCCAGAACGTCAGGTCGCCGATGGCGGCCGAGTTCAGGTTGGCGCTGAAGGTCACCTCGATGGTGCCCATGCCGCCGGCGTTGATGGTGCTCTTCCACGTCGCGCCGGTGATCGTCGGCGCGGTCACGCCGGCGATCTGCTGCGCCGTCTGGTCAGTCGCCACGTTCTCGGCGAGGTCGACCAGGTCCGGGTTGGTCGCGGGCGGGCCCGCGTTGGGCAGCGCGATCCGAGCGAAGTCGCCGATCGGGGGCGCCAGGTTCTCCTGGCCCGCGGCGATGTCGAACTGCAGGGCCCGGTTGTTGCCGATCAGCGTCGGGTTGCCGGGGAACGCGGCGCCGGTGAACGCGGCGAACATGCCGCCCGCCGTCGTGCTGGTCTCGAAGTCCGCGTTGGTCAGGTTGGCCAGCGTGCTGTTGGAGATGTCGTCGTCGAAGACGAAGATGAAACGCTCGGGCATCGTCGCCGTGTCCCGCAAGACCTGCGTGAGCACGGGCCCGGCGTCGTCGGCGTCGATGATCTCATCATTGGTCTCGTCGGCCACGTCCAGGAGCGTGTCCAAGCCGTTGCCCGAGGCGTCGTTGATGACCAGGCCGATGCCCGTGGCCACCGCGGTCCCGCCCCCGGACACCGTCACGCCGGCGTTCACCAGCGCACGGGCGGAGTTGATCGCCGTCCCCAGGGCCGGCCCCAGCGGCGCCGTGCTGAAGTCGAAGACCTCATTGGTGATGTTGCCGGTGATGCCGTCGGCGGTCACGCCCGCCTTGATGTTGTTGAAGACAGAGGTGTCCTGCACGACGCCGTTGGCGTCGCGGATGAAGACCACCAGGTCGATCGTCAGCGCGTCGCCGTTGTTGAAGCCCGCCGCTGGCGTCGACACCGTGACGACGGTGGTGTTCGGGCCCGCGACTTCGCGGTTGACGTCGACCGGGGCGGTGACGTCCACGCCGCCGGTCGTGAACTGCGTGGTCGTCGGATCGATGGTCTGCGCGGTCGCGACCGCCGGCAGCAACGCCGCCGCGGCCAGGCCCGCGAGCACTGTGGAAGTGCGCCTCATGAGATGGTTTCCTTTCCTCTCGTGCACGTGTGGATTGGTCCTGTGACTGTGGTCCTGCTCGGGCGCCGCCCTCGGCCCGGCGCGGGCCGGCGGGGCGCCGATCGCCCTGATGAATTCATGACGGGCCCGCCTGCCGGACCCAAGCCGAGGTGACTGCTTCGTCGTTCGCTGCTGCCCTTTGTGTTTCTCGAGGCCCAAGCCGGCCCGCTCAGTGCGTCCCTCCCCGACGGCCTGGCGCTCGACGCTCGAACGCACACCGACCGCCCCCGGGCTGCGGAAACGGCCGATCGCCAGTATCGGACCATCGCGAAGCTAGCGTTTGCTTTTCCTCGCTGCAACCGCCAGCCCAGCCCACGCTGGGACATGTCAGCCGTGACGCGAAGGATTCTCGGACCTCCCGGCCGAGGGGAGACGTAACCAGCGGAACGACCTCTGGTTCCATCGCCCGGCATCGTTCCGGCCGTCGGCCTCGCTCCACTCTTTTCCCGGAACAGCCGAAAAAAAGCCCACCACGCATCACATCCGAGCCCATTATGGGCCTCTTGCCCCGTGTTATCGGGCGATCAGCCCGCATTCGACATGATTATCGGGCTTTGAGTCGTCCCTCAGCGGTCGGCCTAGGCGCGCCGGCCTCTCCCGGCGGCCGCACAACCCGTCTCGCGCCCGGCGGCCCGGCGCCGGCCGGGTCATCCGCGCCCGTCCGCCGGTCGATACCGGGCCGTCGGCCCGCCTCGGGCCCACACCCGCCGCCACGCCGATCAGCCCGGGAGGCCGCCCCCGCCATGCGCATCGACGACATCCTCCAAGCCGCCCACGACGCCGACGCCTCGGACATCCACATCGTCGCGGGCCACCCGCCGGTCTTCCGCATCCACACCGTGATGACCCCGATGGACTCGCCCGCCCTCTCCGCCGAGACCACGCGGTCGATCCTCGAATCCGTCGCCCCGGCGCCGGCGCTTAAGCAATTCGATCAGCTCTTCGACGCCGACTTCTCCTACGCCGCCGAGGGCCTGGGCCGCTACCGCGTCAACGCCCACATGCAGCGCGGCTCGACCGCCCTCACCATGCGCGCCATCAAGAGCACCGTCCCCCCGCTGGCGGACCTCAACCTCCCCGACGTCATCGCACGCCTGACCTACCTCCCGCGCGGGCTCGTCCTGGTCACTGGCGACACCGGCTCGGGCAAGTCAACCACGCTCGCCGCCATGATCCAGGCCATGAACGAGCGCTACCGCAAGCACATCATCACCCTCGAAGACCCCGTCGAGTACGCCTTCGAGTCCAACCGCTGCCTGGTCGAGCAGCGCGAGCTCGGCGCCGACATGCCCAGCTTCGCCTCCGGCCTCAAGCACGCCCTGCGTCAGGACCCCGACATCGTCCTCGTCGGTGAGATGCGCGACCTCGAGACCACCGCCCTGGCCATCACCGCCGCCGAGACCGGCCACCTCGTCCTGAGCACGCTGCACACCGTCAACGCCTCGCAGACCGTCGAGCGCATCATCGACATGTACCCCGCGGCCCAGCAGAACCAGATCCGCTCCATGCTCGCCAACACGCTCCAGGCCGTCGTCTCCCAGACCCTGTTCTCGCGCATCGACGAGCCCGGCATGGTCCCCGCCGTCGAGGTTCTCCTGTGCACCCCGGCCGTGCGCAACATCATCCGCGAGTCGCGAACCTTTGAGATCCCCAACGTCATCGAGACCAACCGCGCCATCGGCATGACCAGCCTGGACTCGGCCATCGCCGAGCTCTACTTCAACGGCCTGATCAGCCGCGAGGACGCCATCGCCCAGGCCGCATTCCCGGACAAGATCGAGCGCCAGCTCGCCGCCTGAAGACCGGCACGCCCACCTTGCGGCGCCGTCAGTGGAAGGACACGCCCCGCGCATGCCCAACTACCGCTACCAGATCAAGACCTCCGCCGGCGACGTCTCCGTCGGCGTGATCAGCGCGCCCTCCGCCACCGCCGCGGCCAACGCCCTGCGCAGCAAGGGCGCCCGGGTCCTCGACCTCTCCGCCGTCCAGAGCGGGCCCGACACCAGGGGCCTCCTCGACAAACTCAAGACCCTCAACAGCGGCAAGCCCAGCGCCAAGCACGTCCTCGACTTCACGACGCAGCTGGCCGTCATGGTCCGCGCCGGCATCAATCTCCGCACCGCCCTGGAGGGCATCGCGGACCAGACCACGCACGCCGCCTTCAAGCGCATCATCCTCGGCCTCAAGGCCGACGTCGAGGCCGGCAAGCAGTTCTCCGAGGCCATCGCCCGCCACCCCAAGCTCTTCGGCCCGCTCTACGTCAACATGATCCGGGCCGCGGAGGTCTCCGGCTCGTTCGGCAAGATGCTCGACCGCATCGCCCTGAACCTCGCCCAGCAGATCGAGACCCGCAAGATGGTGATCGGCGCCATGATCTACCCGGGCGTGATCGCCGCCATGGCCGTCTCCGTCACCGTCTTCCTCCTGACCTTCGTCCTGCCGAAGTTCGCCGCTGTCTTCGAGGGCAAGGAAGACGCCCTGCCCTGGGCCACGACGTTTCTGATGGGGCTCAGCGCCTTCCTCGTCGCCAACTGGCCCCTGCTCGTGGGCCTGCTGGTGGTCGCGGCCGTCGGCCTGGCGCTGTTCATCAAGACCGACCTGGGCGCCTTCTGGTTCGACCGCGCCAAGCTCCGCACGCCCATCTTCCGCGGCATGTTCCGCTCGCTCTACATCAGCCGGAGCCTCCAGACCATGGGCGAGCTCATCAACGCCGGCGTCCCCATGCTCGACACCATCGCCATCACCGGGGACATCTCCGGCAACCGCCTGTACCGCAAGATGTGGGCGACGGTGTTCGCGGCCGTGAAGGAAGGCAAGAAGATCGCGTCGCCGCTCTCGCGCACGGCGCTCTTGCCCAAGGCCGTCGTGCAGATGATCGCCGCCGGCGAGGAGTCCGGGAAGCTCGGCGAGGTGCTCGACGAGATATCGGTCTACTACGCCAAGCAGCTCAAGGACAACATCAAGGCCGTCACCTCGATGATTGAGCCGATCATGATCATTGTGATGGGCTCGATCGTGGGTTTCATCGCCATGGCCATCATCCTCCCCATCTTCAAGATGAGCCAGATCGTCTCCTAGTCGATGTACCCCACCGGCCCGGCCGCGGGACGCCGGCGTCCGCCGCGCCCGCGCCGCCGAGGGATGGGCGTCCCGGCCCGGAGCGAGGCGATGCCGACCACTCGTCGCACACCAACCCGCCGCGTCGCCCCCGCGCGCCCCGGGTTCACCCTCATCGAGACCGCCCTGGCCACCGTCATCATCGGCGTGGGCGTGCTGGCCATGATGGACGCCTTCCAGGGCTTCCTCCGCGCCAACTCCTGGTCCACGCAGTCCTCCACGGCCACCCTCCTGGCCGGCGAGATCCGCGAGATGTCGCGCACCTTCCCGCGTCACGACGCCTTCGCCGGCGGGATCTACTTCGAGAACCCCACCGCCCACACCACCTTCCGCGGCTGGGGGCCCGAGCCCGACGAGACCGACCCCTCCATGTTCGACGACATCGACGACTTCGACGGCGCGGTCTTCGGCAGCGCCGCCGACAGCGACCTGCCCGGGCCCGTCGGCGTCACCGGCGCCGGCGTCGCCATGCGCTACCCCGGGCCCATCGACGCCTTCGCCGCCGTCATCCCCGAGACCGACTGGGCCGGCGTCACCGCCACCGACGGCGCCGGCGCGGACCTGCCCCTGCAAGGCTGGTCGCAGTACGTCCGCGTCGAGAAGGTCGACCCCGCGGACTACACCGTCACCCGCGCCGACGACTACTACGAGCCCGCCGCCGGCGCGACGCCCGAGCTCGAGGTCGATCAGTTCCCCCTGCGCGTCACCGTCTGGGCGCTGTACCAGGGCCCGTTCGACACCAGCGCCCGTGTGGTCGCCCGGCACACCTGGGTCGTGCCACGCTGATCGGCGCCGCGCCCCGCGCGGATGGAGGACCGAGGAGCCGCCGCGATGAACCCGATGCGACATCCCGCCCCGAGCACACGCCCGGCCCGCCGCGGCGCGGCGCGCCATCGCCGCGGCGTCATCAGCGTTCTGGCGATGATGTTCATGGTGCTGTTCGGCTCCTTGGCCGTCGCCATGGCTCTGGTGAGCAAGGGCAATCTGCGCACCGCGCAGACGCACCTGCGCGTCAGCGGCGCGCTGGGCGCCGTCGACGCCGGGCTGACCCTCGCCGAGGGCCACCTGCGCGAGGCGGCCAACCGGCTCTACGTCTGGAAGGGCGAGATCGACGCCGCCTACGGCGCGCAGCTGTGGGACGGGACCTTCTCGCCGACCGACGGCGATGTGCTCGACCCCACCGGCGCGGCCACCACCACGGGCCTGCGCGACGTGCTGGCCGCCCTGCACCCCCAGGCGGGCGCCGCCGGCACCGTCAGCATCTCCGCCGGCTTCACGCCCCAGTCCGACTGGCTGGTCACCGAGCCCATCGTCCTCGAAACGGTCAACGGCCAGGTCTCCACCGCGTGCCAGATCACCTACGCCCCAGAGCCCCTGCCCGATCAGAACCGCCTGGGCGTGCGCGTGATGGTCACCGGCTTCACCTGGGACTTCGCCGCCGGCGCCTGGACGCGCCGCAGCGCCCAGAAACTCTTCTTTATCGACAAGAACCCGCGCCAAGCCGTCCTCGGCCCCAGCAAGATCATGATCGGCAAGAACGTCCGTCTCAACGGGCCCGTCGGGGCGCGCTTCACCGGCGTCGAGAACCTCGCCGGCCACCCCCTCGTGGTCCGCGACGACTTCACCGGCCTCGACCCCGTCCTCGATCAGAAGATCGCCGATTTCTACAACGCCGTCCTCACCGCCGACACCGACGGCGACAACCGCCTCCGCGCCCTGCACACCGTCGAGGGCGCGCCCCTCTCGCTGCTCGCCAGCAACTACTACGACAACGGCGCGGGCGGCACAGAAAACAACGTCATCAACGACTTCACCGGCGACGGTCGCGTCGACGAGTTCGACATCTTCCTCGCCCACTACGACGCCGACGGCGACGGCAAGGTCGCCCTCTCCGACGCCCTCCGCGACGGCACGCCCGCGGCCCTGCTCACCCCCGAGTTCGCCGATGTCGACGAGGACCTCGCCCTGCTCATCGACGGCGCCAACCCCGACCGCAACGGCGACGGCCTCGTCAACAGCAAGGACCTCGCCCTCGGCTACCGCGACGGCGTCCTCGACTTCCGCGACCGCTACGCCAAGATCAACGGCCCCGTCCTCTTCCGCACCCAGCGCCTCCCCTGGGAACAGCAGCAGGACGAGTTCGGCTCGGCGATCGGCGACTACCAGCAGTTCGTCCGCGGCGTCATCAACGCCACCGACGACACGCCCGTCGTCTTCAACGCCGGCGACGACGACCTCCCCGAGGTCCGCACCGATTCCTTCGACACCGCCCAGACCTCCCTCGGCCAGGCCGCCGACGGCGCCCCGTTCCATATCCAGGCCGGCGTCGACTGGGTCTGGCAGCCCATCGTCGACGCCAACGGCGTCGTCGTCGACCAGGCCCTGCATCCCGTGTTCACCGGCGGCTCGCCCTCGGGCGACTACGACGTGGTGATGGAGGCCGTCCCACTCGGGTCGCCGGCGCCCGTCGACTACTACCGCCGGCCCGTCATCCGCAACAAGGTCTTCAAGAACGTCGTCATCCCCATGGGCACGAACGCCCTCTTCGAGAACTGCACCTTCGTCGGCGTGACGCGCGTCCAGACCATGACCGACAACACCCACCCCTCCTGGCAGTTCTACGGCGTGCAGAACGCCGACGGCTCGCTCGCCTACCCGCCCCTGCCGGCCGCCTCCGACGCCCAGCTCGACAACGACTACTTCCCCGCCGACGGTTCCATCATCCCCCCGCCCGGCTTCGACGTCCCGCGCCTCGTCGTCGGCTCCACGCCCTACGTCAACACCAAGCCCCTCTCCAACAACATCCGCTTCCACGACTGCCTGTTTGTCGGCTCCGTCGTCGCCGACCGCCCCATCAACTACACCCACATCCGCAACAAGCTCCAGTTCACCGGCGCCACGCGCTTCACCACCGAGCACCCCGACGATCCCAACGACGCCGCCCTGAACCCCGACCCCGCGGACCTGCCGGCGATCGAGAAGTCCTCCATGATGCTCCCCCACTACTCCGTCGACATCGGCGAGAACAACGCCGACCCCAACCAGGACGTCGACCTGCACGGGCTCATCATCGCCGGCGTCCTCGACGTCCGCGGCAACACCGAGATCACCGGCGCCCTGCTGCTGACCTTCGAGCCCTCGGCCTCGGACCCCGCGCTGCAGCACTTCGGCCAGCCGGTGGGCAACCCCGCCGACTTCAACGTCACCCTCGGGTACTTCGGCGCCGACGACGGCGACGCCGAGGGCCTCGCCCCATTCACCTACAACGGCCAGACCATCGTCGGGTTCGACCTCGACGGCGACGGCCGCGCCGACACCACCGACCCCGGCTCGGGCGGCGCCCCCGTCCCCTTCAACGGCTACGGCCGCGTCGTCGTCACCTACGACCCCGACCTCGTCATGCCCGACGGCGTGATCGCGCCCCTCAATGTCGAGCCCGTCGGCTTCTCCTACCACGAGGGCCGGACCATCGCCGGGGCCACGCCATGACCGCCCGCCGCCGGCCCCGCCGCGCGACAAGCCGCCGCGCCTTCAGCATGATCGAGACCCTCCTCGCGCTGACCATCAGCGCCATGCTGCTCACCGCCTCGCTCGCGGCTCTGGACGCCTCCTACAAGCAGTACACCTCCACCACCGAGTCCGCCTCCACGCACGTCGTCAGCCGCATCGTCATGCACCGCCTGCTGGCGATGGTCCGCACCGGAGTCGAGTTCGGCCCCTTCCCCGCCGACGTCTACGACCCCGCCCAGAACCCCGTCGTCTCCGATTTCATCGAGTTCCGCGCCGAGCGCGACATCGCCGCCGGCGTCAACCGAGTCACACGCGTCGAGCTCCGCCCCGGGCCCAACCCGGGCGACCCCGGCGAACTCTGGTATGTGCTCGTTGACACCGACCCGATGAATCCGGCCATCCTCGAGGAGCGCCCCCTGATCCGGGGCGTGGTCCAGGCCGCCTTCATCCTCAACTACAACCGCGATTCCTACCTGCTCGACAAGGCCACCATCGACCTCACCATCGCCCCCAACGATTCGCAGGATCTCCGGCTCGGCGCCCTGGGCGACCCGTCGACGCCCCAGACCATCCGCCTGGTCGCCTCCGCGGCGCCACGCCAAGGCCTGTGATCCCGACCGCGAGCGCCTCGACACCGTCTCCGACACGGCCCGCGTCCCTGGCGCTCGAGAGAAGCGGCGCCGGGGATCGCTTCTCCGAGTGTGTCTCATCCCACGCACGGGGCGCTGGACAGCCGGCCCGGACCGCTGGATCGAGGCCTGAGCCGATCGCGCCGTCTCCCGGAGCCGTGACGAGTCTCGCTCCGCTGTGCCGCACAGCGGCGGGTCGCGCAAACGCTTCGACGTTTGGATCTTCGCGCAATGCCCCCCGAAGGACTCGAACCTTCAACCCGCTGATTAAGAGTCAGCTGCTCTGCCAGTTGAGCTAGGGGGGCCGGGTGGCCCATCCGGTCGGCGCCAACGGTCGTGACGGCTCGCCCGGGGGCGCCAGTGTATCCCGCCCCGCGGCCGCGTCCATTCCCGGGCCTCTGGGTGGCGGCTCGCGCCCGACCGGGGACGCTCGGCGTGTTCTCGCGAGAAGCGTGCTCCGTGGCCCGAGAGGGATGGCCGCCCTTCGACCACCCCCCGGGTGTTCGCCCGCCCCAGGGGTTCCCGACCTCGATTGACACCCCCATCTGCTCCCGATAGCCTCACAAGCCCTCGTCGCCGATCCGCGTTGGGGTTCCGCTCGTCCGAGCCGGTCGCCGGGTCGTCACCTTGACCGCTTGATCCCGCCCGATCGTTGTTGGGCCTTCGAAGCCATGCATCCCACACACCGCATCAGCCCGGGCCGCACACGACGCCGGCGCTCTCACCACGCGGTCGCCCCCGGGCAGACCGTCCAGTGCCCGAACTGCGGCTCGGCGAAGTCCCCCCACCGCGCCTGCCGGAACTGCGGCTACGTCAGGCCCGGACTGACGATCAAGACCAGGGGCTAAGCCGATGCGCATCGCGATCGACGCGATGGGCGGAGATCACGCGCCCGGCGCCATTCTTCAAGGCTGCCTCGACGCCCTCCCCCTCCTCGACCGCGACGACCGCCTGATCCTGGTTGGCGATCCCGGCGTCATCGGGGCGTTCCTCGACGCCAACGGCGCCCGCGACGACCGCCTGGTGATCGAGGCCGCCGAGGGGGTCATCGCCATGGACGAGCCCCCGGTCGAGGCCGTCCGCCAGAAGCCCGACGCCTCCCTCGTCCGCCTGTGCCGGCTCGCCGGCCGTCGCGCCGAGCGCCCGGTCGACGCTGTCATCAGCGCCGGGAACACCGGGGCGATGGTCTCCGCGGCGACTATGCACATGCGCCGCCTGCCGGGCGTGCACCGGCCGGGCATCGCCGCCGTCCTCCCGAGCTTCGGCGGGCACTATGTGCTCTGCGACGTCGGCGCCAACCCCGAGCCTCGAGCCCAGCACCTCGCTCAGTACGCGGTCATGGCCGAGACCTACGCCGCCCTGACCTTGGGGATCGAGCGCCCGCGCATCGCCCAGCTCTCCATCGGCGTCGAGGCCGGCAAGGGCACGCGCTTGATCCGCGAGGTCCGCTGCGCTCTCGAACAGGCGCCGGGCCTCAACTACATCGGCTACGTCGAGGGCCGCGAGATCTTCAACGGCGCCGCCGACGTCGTCGTCACCGACGGCTTCGTGGGCAACGCCCTTCTGAAACTCTCCGAGGGCCTGGCCAAGTCTCTCCTGCGCGCCATCCTCCGCGAGGTCGTCGAGTTCGACCCCGCCCTGGCCGCCAAGATCCAGCCTCTGGCCGACGTGCTCAAGAAGAAGAACGACTACCAGGAGTACGGCGCCGCCCCGCTCCTGGGCGTCAACGGCGTCTGCATGATCTGCCACGGCTCGAGCGAGCCTCGGTCCATCGTCAGCGCGATCCAGAACACCCGGACGTACCTCACAAGAGACGTCAACGGCGCCATCGTCGCGCGCCTCGCCGACGTCGGGCCCGCCATCGACCGGGTCATCGCGGGCCAGGCCCAATCCGCGCCGGAGCCGGCATGACCGCCCCGCCCCAACCCATCCGTCGATCCGACGCGCGCCCCCCGACGCCGCCGGCCGTCGGCGTCAGGCTGGCCGGGACCGGGCACGCCCTCCCCGAGACACGCCTGACCAACGCCGATCTCGAGCGCGTCCTGGACACCTCCGACGAGTGGATCGTCCAGCGCACCGGCATCCGCGAACGCCGAGTCTGCCGCCGTGAACGCGGCGAGGGTGTTCACTCGCTTGCTCTCGACGCCGCCCGCGCCGCCCTGGCCGACGCCCGTGTGGATCCCGCCGACCTTGACCTCGTCATCCTCAGCTCCGTCACCGGCGACACCCTCGTCCCCGCCACCTCGTGCCGGATCGCCGCCGACCTGGGCGCCGATCGCGCCGGCGCCTTCGACCTCGCCGCCGCGTGCAGCGGGTTCGTCTACGGCCTCAACATCGCCCACGACCTCATCCGCGGCGGGGCCTACCGCACGATCTGCGTCATCGGGTGCGACGCCATGAGCCGCATCGTCGACCCGAGCGACCGCCGGACCGTCATCCTCTTCGGCGACGCCGCCGGCGCCGCCGTCCTCCGACCCACCGACGACACCTCCAAGGGCGTCCTCGCCCAGTGCATGCACGCCGACGGCTCGCGCTGGCGCGACCTCTATCTCCCCCACTCCCGCCTGGACATCCCGGACGGCGACGACCCCGACGACACACCCCTCCATTGCTTGCGGATGCGCGGCCGGGAGGTCTACAAGTTCGCGGTCATAACGTTCTCTGATCTCATCGACGAAACACTCGCCAAAGCGGGCCTCGTCGCCGACGACATCGATCTCTTCATCGCCCACCAATCGAACGCCCGCATTCTCGAGTCCGCCCGCGAGCGCTTCGGCCTGCCCGAACAGAAGATGTACGTGAACATCGACCGCTACGGGAACTCCAGCGCCGGCTCCGTGCCCCTGTGCCTGTCCGAGCTCCGCGCCGCCGGCCGCGTCGGCGACGGGAACCTCGTCATGTTCGTCGCCTTCGGCGCCGGGCTCACCTGGGCCAGCAGCCTCTGGCGCGTCTGACGCGCCACGCCCTCGACCCCCGCCATGCCCGACCCAGTCGTCATCCTATGCCCCGGCCAGGGCGCCCAGCGCGTGGGCATGGGGCGCGCCTGGTTCGACGCCTCCCCGGCCGCCGCCCAGACGTTCGGCGCCGCCGACGCCATCCTCGGAGACTCGCTCGGCGCCCCGCTCTCAGAGATCTGCTTCACGGGGCCCGCCGAGCGCCTCGATTCGACCGACGCCGCCCAGCCCGCCCTCTTCGTCACCGCCGTCGCATCGTTCCAAGCCTGGGCGGGCGACACCGACCCCGCGCTCGCCGCCTGCGCGGGGCTGAGCCTGGGCGAGTACACCGCGCTGCACCTGGCCGGCGCCATCTCCTTCGAGGACGGGCTGCGCCTTGTCGCCCTCCGCGGCAGGGCCATGCAGGACGCCGCGGCGGCTCTGCCCGGCGCCATGGTCGCCCTCATCGGGGCCGACGAAGACCAAGCGCGCGACCTGTGCGACCGCGCCACCTCCGGCCGACCCGACCTGGTCCTCGTCCCGGCCAACTTCAACGCCCCGGGCCAGGTCGTCCTCTCCGGCTCCGCCGAAGCCTGCGATCTGGCCGAGTCCCTCGCCGCCCAGGCCGGCCTGCGCACCGCCCGCCTGCCCGTCGCCGGCGCCTTCCACTCCCCCCTCATGAAGCCCGCCGCCGACCGCCTGGCCGAGGCCCTCGCCCCGGTCGCCATCGCGGAGCCCCGCTGCCCCGTCCTCTCGAACGTCACCGGCGAGCCCCACGCCGCGGGCGACGGCGACTTTGCCGCCGCCGTCCGCGACGCTCTCGTCGCCCAGCTCACCCAGCCCGTCCGCTGGGAGGCCTGCTGCCGCTGGCTTGCCGCCCACACCCCGGGCGCCTTTCATGAGATGGCGCCCGGCAAGACCCTCGCCGGCTTGATGCGTCGGATTGACCGCTCCATCACGGTGACGACCCATGACCATCCAGACTGACGCCGCCCGCACCTTGGGCCTCGCCGCCCTCACGCTCGCCTGCCTCGCGCCGCTCGCGTGCGAAAAGAAGCAGCCCGGCGCCTCATTGGGCGGGCGCTCGTCTTCCACGTCCGCCCCCTCGACGGAGCCCGCCGCGCCGCCGCCCCCGCCGGCGCCCGTCGCGCTCTCCCCGGCCGACCTGGACCTCGCCCCCGGGGCTCAGTTCCCCGCCCAGTTCATCCCGGTAGATGAATCCGCCGCCCGCGCCATCGCCGCGCTCGCCAGCGCCATCGCCCTCGGCGACGCCGACGCCCTCGCCGGCATGATCGACCGAGCCGACGCCGCCGTCCTCGAGCACCTCCGCGAGACCGGGCAGTGGGACGACGCCACCGCCGGCGTCACCGTGCGAGTCGTCGCCGTCGAGCCCGCAGACCCCGGCGTCCGGGTCGGGCTCGCGATCCAGGACGACGCCGGCGCCTACCTCATCGGCTGGGAGGGCGCCCCGGCCCGCGGCGTGTGGACCTTCCGCTCCCTGCCCGTCGAGAGCCCCGCGGCCGCCCGCGCCGCCGACCTCGACGGCGCCGCCCTCGCCCTTATGGACATCCCCGTGCCCGGACCCGAGGTCCAGGACGCGGCCCCCACACGCCCCCCCGTCGAGGAGAACCCCCGCGGCCGCCGCCGCCGCACCGGGACAGGCCTGGGCGGATAGGTTCTGTTCGGGTGCTCAGCGCCACGGGCGTCGCGCCCGTTGGTGCGGGTGTGTAGACGGCCGAGTCGGCCGTCCAACCGGCTAGTTCGGCGCCCTCACCGCAGAAGCGCTGGGCGGATCCCGGACGCCAGCGGTACCCTTCGTCGCCGCGAACTCACGAACCCCACGCCGTCAACGAGACCACCGTGCCCGACGACCCACCCCAGCGCGTCGCCCTGATCACCGGCGCCAGCCGAGGCATCGGCCGCGCCATCGCCCTGAGCCAGGCCGCCCTCGGCCGGCGCGTCGTCCTCGTCAGCCGCACCGAGGGCCCGCTGACCGAGGTCCGCGACCTCATCACCGACGCCGGCGGCGACGCGTCTGTTCTTCCCGTCGACATCTCCGACGCCGACGCCTGGCGCGACGCGCTCGAGTCCGTCATCACCGACCTGGGCCGGCTGGACATCCTGGTCAACAACGCCGGCGTCACCCGCGACGGCCTGGCGATGCGCATGACCGACGAGGACTTCGACACCGTCCTCCGCACCAATCTCACCAGCGCCTTCATCGCCTGCCGCGCCGCGGCCCGTCCCATGATGAAGCACCGTTTCGGGCGCATCATCAACATCGCCTCCACCTCCGGGGTCGTGGGGAACCCCGGGCAGGCCAACTACGCCGCCAGCAAGGCCGGCCTCATCGGGCTGACCAAATCCCTGGCCCGGGAGCTCGGCGCCAAGGGCGTCACGGCCAACGCCGTCGCCCCCGGCTTTATCGAGACCGGCATGACGGCCAACCTGCCCGGCGCCGTCCGCGAGCGCGTCCGCGGGTCCATGGCCGTCCCCAGGCTCGGAACCCCCGAGGACGTCGCCGCCGCCGTGGCCTACGTCGCCTCGGACGAGGCCGGCTTCCTCACCGGCCAGGTCCTGTGCGTCGACGGCGGGCTGACGATGTGCTGACCGGGCCCCGTCCGGGGGGCTTCCCGCGTGTCCGGCGCCGCCCGCCCGGCGCCTCCGATCCCCCGTTGGCGGCTCCGGCCCGTCCCGGTATAGTCCACAGCCCGGCCAGGCTCACGACGCGGGGCGACCCGCCCAGGCCCCGGCGACGCACGATGGAGACCAAGACGTGAACGAAGCCGAGATCGAAGCCAAGGTGTACGACATCGTCGCCGAGCAGATGAGCGTCGACCGCAACGAGCTCACCCGCGACACCAGCTTCGTCAACGATCTCAACGCCGACAGCCTCGACACCGTCGAGCTCGTCATGGAGCTCGAGGACGAGTTCGAGACCTCCATCCCCGACGACGAAGCCGAGAAGATCCAGACCGTCGGCCAGGCCATCGACTACATCCTCAAGGCCCAAGCCCAGAAGGCCTGACCCCGCGACTCCCGGTCGCGCTCCCGCGCGATCCGACCGGCGGACACGGACGCCATGGCCCCCGCAGACCATCACACCCGACGACGCGTCCTGATCACCGGCGTCGGCGCGGTCACCAACCTCGGCCTCGACGCCACCACCACGTGGGACGCGATGGTCCGGGGCCGGTCCGGCGCCAAGCCCATCACCGGGGACGAGTTCGCCCCGTGGGCCGACGCCTGGGACGTCCGCATCGCCGGCCAGATCCTCGATTTCGACCCCACCTCGCGCATCGACAAGCGCGAGGCCCGTCGCATCGACCGGTTCGCCCAGCTCGGCCTGTGCGCCGCCGCCGAGGCCGTCGAACACGCGAGGCTCGACTTCACCCGTGAAGACCCGCTCCGCTGCGGCGTGGTCATCGGCTCGGGCATCGGCGGCATCCAGACGATCGAGGCCGGGGTCCACCTCCTGGATGAGAAGGGCCCCGGGCGCATTAGCCCCTTCACCGTCCCGCGCCTGATGGTCAACGCCTGCGCGGGCCTGGCCTCGATCCGCTGGGGCCTGCGCGGGCCGTCCAGCGCCCACGCCACGGCCTGCGCCTCCAGCGGCCACTCGATCGGCGACGCCTGCCGGGCCATCCAGCGCGGGGAGGCCGACGTCATGCTCGCCGGGGGCGCCGAGGCCGCCGTCAGCCCCATCTGCGTCGCCGCCTTCGCCGCCATGAAAGCCCTCTCCACCCGCAACGACGACCCGGGCGCCGCCTCCCGCCCCTTTGATAAGGACCGCGACGGCTTCCTCCTCGCCGAGGGCGCCGGCGTCGTCGTCCTCGAGTCCGAGGACCACGCCCGGGCCCGCAACGCCCCCGTCCTCGCCGAGCTCGCCGGCTTCGGCCTCTCCAGCGACGCCTCCCACATCACCGCCCCGGACCCCGCCGGCGACGGCGCCGTCCGCTCCATGCGCGCCGCCCTCGACGACGCCGGGCTCGCCCCCACCGATATCGACTACATCAACGCGCACGGCACCTCCACGCCCCTCGGCGACGCCGCCGAGGTCGCCGCGGTCCTCCAGGTCTTCGGCGACCACGCCCGCGCCTCGACCGGCGGCGCCCTGCGCATGTCCAGCACCAAGTCCATGCACGGCCACTGCCTCGGCGCCTCCGGCGGGGTCGAGATGGTCGCCTGCCTCGGCGCCATCCGCCACGGCGTCGTCCCCCCCACCATCAACCTCGATCACCCCGACGACGGCTTCGACATCAACCTCGTCCCCCACACCGCCGCCGACGCCGCCGTCACCACCGTCATGAACAACACCTTCGGCTTCGGCGGGCACAACGTCACCCTCATCATCCGCCGCGACAGCGCCTGATCACGCCCCTGCTGACCCCGCCGGGGGACCGCTCCCGGCCCCGCCTGTGGCGCGATCCCGCCCCGCGGATGCAGCCCGCCCCCCCGCCGCGCCGATAGACGCGGTATGCCCGCCGAACTGAGCGCCATCCTCCGCCTGGAAGTCCCGCTGATCGTCGAGATCGGCGCCCGGGTTATGCCCCTCGAATCCATCCTCGGCCTCGGCCCGGGGTCCATCATCGAGCTCCCCAAGGGCATCGACGAGGAGCTCGAGATCAAGGTCAACAACACCACCATCGGCCTCGGGCAGGCCGTCAAGGTCGGCGAGAACTTCGGCGTGCGCGTCTCCTTCATCGGCGACGTCCGCGAGCGGATCGACGCCCTCGGCGGCGCGAGCCAGACGCCGAAATCCGACGACGAGGACCCAGAGGACCTCGCCGCCGCCCTCCTCGCCGGCCAGGTCTGACCGCCCGCTCGCATGGGCGCCGCGGCTTGTGCCCGCGCTCGCTTTACGACACACTGACCCCGAACCGCACCGCTCCACCGGAGGCGCACGATGCCCGAACGCCCGCCCGCCGGACGCTCCTACCGGGAGATCACCCTCGCCGCCATCATCTTCGGGGTGATCGTCGGCGCGGTCATGAACGCCGCCATCACCTACGCCGGGCTCAAGATCGGCTTCACCATCGTCGGCTCCAGCATCGCCGCCGTCCTCGGCTTCGGCGTGCTCCGCGGCGTCCTCCGCAAGGGCTCCATCCTCGAAGTCAACATCGCCCAGACCATCGGCTCGGCCGTCAACACCCCCAACTCCGGCGTCATCTTCACCGTCCCCGTCCTCCTGCTCCTCGGCTCGCAGTACCACTTCAAATTCGGCGACGAGCGGTTCTGGCTCCTCACGGCCGCGTGCGTCGCCGGCGCGATCCTCGGCTGCGCCTTCATCATCCCGCTTCGCAAGCAGATGCTCGACGTCGAGCGCCTCCGTTTCCCCAGCGCCGTCGCCGTCGGCACGATCCTCAAGTCCCCCGGCGCCGGGCCGCGCAAGTCCATCGTTCTCCTCGTCGGCGTCGTCATCGCCATGCTCGTCTACCTCCCGGTGGCGCTGCCCGGGATCAAGGTCGTCGCGCCGCTGGACCAGCTCGACGCCCTCGTCCGGCGCGAGAAGATCACCGACGACGACGCCGGCCGCACGCGCACCCTGAACGAGTGGATGACCGCGCAGGCCGCCCCGGCCGAGGTCATCGCGCGCGGCCGGCTCGTCCACGAGCGCAAGACCGCGTCCGACCCCGCCGATCGCGACGCCGCCGCGTCGGCCCTCAAGAGCGCACCGGCCATCCCCGGCGTCACCGACGCCATGGCCGAGGCCGCCTACCTCGCCAGCGCCGGCGTGACCGACTGGGCCGCCCTCAAGTCCAAGGCCGCCGGCTGGGCCATGAAACCCCTGCCCGGCTACAGCGATCTCGACTGGCGCGTCCGCGCCCGGCCCGACGCCGACGGCGCCCTCCCCTACAGCGCCGACCACGACGCCAACGGCACGCCGGACCTCCTCCTGACCGACGAGACCCTCGACGTCGGACGCATCCTGGGGCTGCCCCCCCAGATGCTCTTCATGTTCGCCATCACGCCGCTGTCCCTCGGCGCCGGGTACCTGACCGGCCGGGCGGGCCTCCTCGTCCTTGCCGGAGGCATCCTCGCCTACATCGTCCTCACGCCCGCCGCGTTCTCTATGGGCTGGCTCCCCGCCGAGATCGTCGCCAGCCCCCACGACGCGCCGGAGTTCGGCCGCGGCAACTTCAACCGGCCTCTGGGGATCGGCCTTCTGCTCGGGGGGGCGCTGGCCGGCATCGTCGCCTCGCTGCCCGCGATGCGCGAGGCGTTCAAGAGCATCGCCGTCGCCGGCCGAACCGGGAAGTCCTCCGACGAGCTCGGCCTGAAGGTCCTCGCCACGGCCGCCGTCGCGGCTGTTGTCCTCCTGTTCCTCGCCCTTGAGTTCGTCTCGGACGACGCCACCGGCGGCTGGCTGGGCGGCCTCAACCCGCACCTCAAGCACTTCCTCATCGCCCTCGTCGGCGCCGGCTGGATCTGGTTCGCCGGCATCATCATCGCCCAGTGCACCGGCATGACCGACTGGTCGCCGATCTCCGGCATGGCCCTCGTCACCATCGTCCTGGTCATGATGCTCGCCGGGAAAGACGACGTGGTCGGCGCGGTGACCATCGGCGCCGCCCTGTGCGTCGCCATCACCTGCGCCGCCGACATGATGGCCGACCTCAAGACCGGGTACATGGTCGGTGGCTCGCCCCGCAAACAGCAGACGGTCGAACTCATCTTCACCGGCCTGGGGCCCGTGATCTCCATCGCCACCGTTCTCCTCATCGCCCAGACCAATCTCCAGACCACCGGCGTCCCCATGGGCGACGGCACGCCCACCACCGCCCCGCAGGCCCAGGCCCTCGAAGCCGTCATCACCGGCGTCCAGGGCGGCGAGATGCCCTACGCCCTCTACGGTTTCGGCGCCGTCATCGGCGCGCTGCTCGGCCTGGGCTCGTTCTCCGGGCTGGGCGTCCTCGTCGGCCTGTCCATGTACCTCCCCCTCATCTACATCCTCACCTACGGCTTGGGATGCGTCATCAACATGCTGGTCTCGAAGATCAAGGGCAAAGCGTGGGCCGAGGAGTGGGGCGTGCCCCTCGCCGCCGGCTTCATCGTCGGGGAGGCCGTCCTCGCGCTCGTCGTCAACTCCATCGTCCTCATCCGGGGCTGAGCCGATGAAACTCCTCGCCAATCTCATCCTCACCGCGTCGGTCATCGTCGGCGCTCTCGCCGCCAGCACCGCCTACCTCGCCCCGCTCTCCCTCCCCGACGACCGGCTCGTCGGCCTGACCCTGAACCAGCCCGCCGGCCTGGCCGCCACCGACGCCGGCGCCGCCGAGCCCCTCGTCCCCAAAGGCGCCACTCTTGACGCCGAATCCCTCGCCGCCCTGCGCGATCACACCTACACCGCCCTCGGCGCCGAGCGCCCCGTCCGCTACGTCACCGTCAAGGAGTTCTCGTTCACTCGCTGGATCGGCAAGTGGGTCTTCCTCGCGTCGCTCGGTGGGCTCCTGGTCGGCGCGTTCCTCGTGCGCACGGCCTCGAAGCGCGAGATCGCCACGGCGGAGACCACCGCCGAGCCCGGCGCCGACGCCTCTCCCGACGCCGCCCTCGCCGCCATCCTCGACGCTGTCGATTCCCTCCGCCGCGAGCTGCCGGCCATGCCCGACGACGACGCCCGGCAGCACGCGATCCTCGAGCGTCTGGGCGCCGTCCAGACCCGCGACGTCCCGGTCTTCGTCGACGCCCGCCCGCTCCTGGTGAGCCGCCTGGGCCTCGGCGGCTACGCCGAACTCATGGACCGATTCGCCGCCGCCGAGCGCCAGATCAACCGCGCCTGGTCGGCCGCCGCCGACGACGCGCTCTTCGAGTCGCTGCCCGCCCTCGACGCCGCCGCCGAGCTGCTCAACGAAACAAAGGCCAAGATGCCCCGCGCCTGACGCGCGCTCACCTGCCGTCGATCATCCGCCACACGCCGCCCAAGACCGAACCCTCCCCCTTCTGGCTCCCGCCCCTGCTCGGCGCCGAGGCGATGATCCGGTCCGCCAGCCGGCTGAACGGCAGCGTCTGCATCCACACCGCGCCCGGCCCCGTCATCTTCACGTAGAACAACCCCTCCCCGCCGAAGATCTTGTTCTTGATCCCCGGCACGAACTCGATGGCGTAATCCACCGTTTCCTCGAACGCCACCAAGCACCCCGTGTCCACACGCACGATCTCGCCCGCGCCGAGATCGCGCCGGACCACACTCCCCCCGGCCTGGCAGAACACCTGCCCGCGCCCGTCCGGCGAACTCAGCCTCTGGAGGATGAACCCCTCGCCCCCGAAGAACCCCACCCCCAGCCGGCGGGTGAACGCGATGTCCACCTCCACCCCGCGCGCCGCGCACAGGAACGCGTCCTTCTGGCACAGGATCCGCCCCGCGTGCTCGCCCAACTCGATCGGCACGACGTGCCCCGGGCTCGGCGCCGCGAACGCCACATCGCGCCGGTCCGCCGCGGTGTTCGCGAAGAACGTGATGAAGAACGACTCGCCCGTCACCAGTCGCTTGCCCGCCTCGAAGAGCCGCCCGAACACCCCGCCGCTCTCCTGTTTCATCGAGAGCGATGTGCCCATCTCCACGCCGTCCTCCATGTACATCATGGCCCCGGCCTCGGCCACGGCCACCTCGCCCGGGTCCAGCGTGATCACCACCGCCTGAAGGTCGTCCCCGATGATCCTCGCGTCGATCACGTCCGCGCTCATGCCTGCGTCCTCCTATTGATCGCGCGTGTCGCTGGTTGCTCGCCCTAGCGTACAGCGCCGACATCAGTCTTCGAGAATCAGCGCCAACGCTTCCGCCGCCCGCACCGCCGACGACGCCAGACCGCGGCCCCGCCGGACCAACCTGTGCTCGGACCGCGGCGGGCTGTCGTCCACCACACACCGCTCGACCAGATCCGCCGACTCCAGCGTGCGCAGCGCCTGCGAGAGCGCCCTCGCCGTCACGCCCGGCAAGAGCCCGCGGTAGTCCCCGAACCGCGCCGCCCCGAGCCCCGCCGCCGCCAACACCGGGACCGACCACTTCCGCCCCAGCGCGTCCTCCAATCCCAGCCGACCCACTCGTTGCACCAGATCCCGCACCGCGGGTCCGGCGGTCTCCCCGTCCGGCGCCAGCAGGTACTCCGGCCGCATCGGGTGACCGTACCCCGGGTTGCGCATCACCAGGCCCAGCTGGTCCAGCCCTGAGAGCGTTCTCGACAAAGACTCCGGCGACACCCCCAGCCGCCGCGAGAGCGTCACGAACTTCGCCCCGCGCGTCTCCCACAGCGCCGCGACCACCGCCGGCCCCCACCGGTGGTGGCACAGTCGGACCAGCGGCCACAACGGCACGGCGTCTCGCTCGATCAGCGCCATTGACACACGAGTATACTTCGTATACAAACGAGATCAAGCGGCCGCGCCGGTCGGCAGCACCGTTCTCAGCCCTCTCGCACAGGAGACGCTCTCATGCGCGCCTCGCTCGGTTTCACCGGCGGCCTGACCTGCTCCATGCAATGCCGCGACCTCGACAAAGCCATCGACTGGTATTCATCAATACTCGGGTTCTCGCTGCTCTATCGCATCGATGACATGGGCTGGTGCGAGCTACGCACACCCGTGGCCTGCGCCAACCTCGGCCTTTCGCAGGTCGAGTCTCCCGACGGCAAGGGGGGCGCCACGCTCACCTTCGGCGTCAACGACATCGCCAAGGCCCGCGCTGAACTCGAATCCAAGAGCGTCCGGTTTGACGGCGACACCGTCACAATCCCCGGCATGGTCAGCCTCGCCACATTCTTCGACCCCGACGGCAACGCCTTGATGCTTTACCAAGATCTCTCGGAACGGAACTGATCCCCGAAGACAAGAGAACCCACACATGCGCACACCGCACCTCGTATGCATCCTTGTCGCTGGGCTGGTGGCGGGAGCGACCACTCACATGACGACTCGCGTCACGACCGCGACCGAGCCAGAGCCTGCGGCGCCGTCTCTCAACGACCTCGCCTTCCTCGCCGGCGCGTGGACGGGCGAGATGCTCGGTGGTGTCGGTGAGGAGTACTGGACCACGCCCCGCGCCGGCGCGATGCTCGGCGCCTTCCGCCTGATCCACGGCGACGAGACGAGCGTGATCGAGCACTTCGTGATCCACGAGTCGGACGCGGGCGTCACACTCCGTTTTCAGCATTACACGCCCGACTTCACGCCGTGGGAAGATGCGCCGCTCGCCTTTCGCCTCGTTGCTGTCGGATCCGGTCGAGCCCGCTTCGTCAGCCCCGACCCCTCACAGTCTCCGGACACTCTTGAGTATTCACTCGCCGACGACACGCTGACGGTGCGCGTTTCCGGAGTCAAGGACGAGAATCAGCCGGGCTCATTCACCGTGCGATTCCAGCGGATGATCGAGTAGCGCCGGCGCCTGTCACTCCCCTTTTCGGAAGAGATCTAGGAACCGGTCCTCGTACTGCCCGAACACGCCCAGCCGATCCAGCTCTTCTTTCAGTCGAAACGCCGCCGACCGGTCCTTGCGCGCCTCCTCGAACAACCGCTCGATCCGCTCTCGATCTGAGAACGACAGGCCCGGCGGCTGCGGCGTCTGGTCGTCCTCGCCTTGAGGCGCCGGGAACTCCGACCCTTCCTCCCCCGCGGCCTGACGCGCCGCCTCTCTCATCTTCTCCAGGAGCGCCGCCAGCTGCGCGTCGACCTGCTCGCCCTGCGCCTTGAGCTCGGCGGTGTCCACCTCGACGCCCGCTTGGGCGCAGAACACGTCCAATGCCGCCCGCGCCGCCTTGGGGTTCGGCGCCCCGGCCGCGAAGTACGGGATCTCCGCCATCACGCACTGCCCTTCGAGCCCCGCCGCGGCCGCCGCCGCCAGCAGCACGCCGTTCAGGCCCGCGATCTGCCCTTCCTCCAGCGGCCCGACCTCGAGCCGCCGCAACTCCTCGAGGACCCCGGGGGTGGTCGCCACTGCGTGCAGCCCCGGCGCCTCGTGCGGGTCCAGCTGCGTCGCCAGCGACGCCAGGGTCGCCACCCGCGTCACGCCGCGGGTGCGCGCGTAGTCGATGATCGCCCGGCACATCCGCGTCGCCCCGGCCTCCGGCTGAGCCTCGCCCAGCAGCACTAACAGATCCCGCCCGGGGCCGGGGTTCCGCCACTGAAAGAACACCGTCCTGGGCAGCCGGCCCGCCGACGCCAGCCCGTGCCGCACCTCCACCTGCCGGACCTCGAAGAACTCCTCCGCGGGCAGCTCGTGGGCCTCCCGCATCCCCAGCGACCGGATCAGGTGAGCCGCCGCGATCACCGCGACGCCCCCCATCCCGGGCCAGCCCGCCAACAACCACGGATCGTTCAGCGCTGCCGTATTGTCCATGCCCCAACCATAGCCGGGCGCCGGCGGGGTTACAGCCGTTGTGCGGCCAGAGACGCCAGCTCCGACCGCTCGCTCTTGCGCATGGTCACGTGCCCGGCCAGGCCCACCCCCTTCATCCGCTCCACCGAGTACGACAGCCCGTTGCTGGACATGTCCAGGTACGGGTTGTCGATCTGCTCGATGTCCCCGGTCAGCACGAGCTTCGTGCCCTCCCCCGCCCGGCTGATGATCGTCTTCACCTCGTGCGGCGTCAGGTTCTGCGCCTCGTCGACGATCATGAACACGTGCGGGATCGACCGGCCCCGGATGTACGTCAGCGCCTCGAGCACCAGCCGCCCGTCGGCCAGGAGCGCCTCGAGCCGCTGCTCCACGGTGCGCGACTGGGCCTCCTGCCCGGGCGCCCCGCGGGTCGACAGCAGGTACTCGAGATTATCGAAGATCGGCTGCATCCACGCCGCCAGTTTCTCCTCTTTCTCGCCCGGCAGGTACCCGATGTCCCGCCCCATCGGCATGATGGGCCGCGCCACGAGGAGCTTGTCGTACCGCTCTTCCTTGAACACCTTGTGCATCCCCGCCGCCAGCGCCAGGAGCGTCTTGCCCGCCCCGGGCCCGCCGGTGAGCGTCACCAGCCTCAGGTCCTCGTCCAGGAGCAGGTCCAGCGCCATGGTCTGCTCGGTGTTGCGCGCCAGCACCCCGAAGGTCGGCCGGCGCGACGCCGTCACCGGGATCAGATGATCCGTGTCCGCCAGCCGTCGCGCCAGCCCAGAGTGCGACTCGTCCTGCGCGTCTCGCAGCACCACGAACTCGTTCGCCGAGATCTCGCGCCGGCGCGTCTCGCCGTCTTCCTCCTCCGTCAGGAACGGCGCCAGCGACTCCAGCGGGAGCATCCGCTGGTCGTACAACTCGTCGATCAGGGCCCCGCCCACGTCGACCGTCACGTGCCCCGTGTACAACCGGTCCGCGTCGACCTTCTGGGCCTCGAAGTCCTCCGTGGGCACCCCCAGCGCGTCGCTCTTGATCCGGGCGTTCATGTCCTTCGAGATGAACACCACGGGCTCGCCCCGGCGGTGCAGCTCGTACGCCACCGCGATGATCCGGTTGTCCGCGCCCCCGTCCTTCAGGATCGCCGGCCGCTCCGGCTCCGTCGTGTCGATGCGGATCGTCCCCGCCGCCGACCCGTTGCGCCCGTTCCCCCAGCGCACCCCCTCGTTGAGCCGGCCCTTCTTCCGCAGCGCGTCGAGCCGCCGGATGCACTGCCGGGCGTTGCGCGCCAGGTCGTCGTTGCCCCGCTTGAACCGGTCCAGCTCCTCCACCACCGCCAGCGGGATCACCACGTTGTGCTCTTTGAAATAGAACAGCGACTCGGGGTTGTGCAGCAGCACGTTCGTGTCGAGCACGAAGTTCGTCACCCGGCCGGCCGTCGCCGGCGCCGACCCGGCCCCCGGTCCCCGCTGTGCGCGTGCCGTCACCCGTGTCTCCTTCCCCCCGCGGCCCGGCCCGGCGGGCCGACGCCCGAGGCGTAGAGTGTACGAGCCCGCCC
>RFGI01000144.1 GCA_003696725.1 Planctomycetota bacterium
GCGCCCCGCAGGGCGCCCGCCATCACGATCGCGACCGCGTCGAAGAGCTGGAACACCGCGGCGAGGATCATCAGATCGACGCCGATCGTGATCACGCGCTGCTGCTGAGGCGTCGGCTCGGCGCTGAACGTGAGGAACAGCCGCACCAGCGGTTCGCGGAAAACCACGAACACGACGGCGAAGCCGCCCATGTACACCATCGCGAGGCGCAGCCCGGCCCAGGCGCGGGCCGCGGCGCCGGCTCGGTCCCCCGCGCCGAGGCGCCGGCCCACCACCGCTGTCACCGCGATCGACATGCCCACCGCCGGCATGAACGAGAGCTGCATGTAGCGCAGCGCGATCCAGCCGGCGGCGTTGTGCGCCGCGCCGAATGAGCCCACCAGCACTGCCATGAACACGCCCCAGCAGATCAGCTCGTTCATCCACGCGACCGCGCCGGGCCAGCCCAAACGCCAGATCTCGCGCACCCGACGCCGGTCAAACCGCTGGCCAGCGCGCGTGCCGAAAGCGCGGTGGTACGCGGGCGAGAGGTAGACGGTGAACTCGATCCCGAACTCGACCATCCCGCCGATGATGGTGGCGATCGCGGCGCCCTCGACCCCCAGCGCTGGGAACCCGAGATGGCCGAAGATGAGAACCCAGTCCAGCGCCAGGTTGACGACATTGCCCGCGATCGTGGCGGCCAGGACCGGCGTGGGGCGGTGCACGCCGTAGAAGTAGTGGCTCAGCCCGCGGGCCGCGATGGGGAAGAACGAGCCGAGGAGCAGGAGCCGGGCGTAGGCGATCTCGGACTCCAGGATGACCGGGTCGTGGTCCAGGGCGCTGAAGACCGGCTCGACCAGGACGGCCGAGAGCGCCATCCCGACCCATCCGATCCCGCACAACCAGAGCGTGTTCCAGGCGTAGGCGGCGCCGGCGCGGGGCCGGCCCGCGCCCAGGTGCTGCGCGACCCAGGTGTTAACCACCGTGAACAGGCCCAGGAAGAACGAGATCGGCAGGAACGCGGCGACGGCGCCGTTGCCCTGACCCGCGAGGTGCTCGGGCCCCAGCCGCCCGACCATCCACGCGTCGATGAACTGCTTGAGTGGGTAGGAGATCATCGTCAGCACCGTGGGCGCGGCGATGACGATCAGCTCCCGCGTGGGCGAGCGCTCGGGCCCGGTATGGTCGGTTGTGCGCGCAGCCATCTTCGGGCGCCCGATCCCCGGGCGAGCGGCGAACGGTACCATCCTCCGCATGTCCGCTGATCGCGACCCCGTTCTGAAGGCGCCCGAACCGGCCGAGCCCGTCCGCGTCGAGCCCGACGCGGATCTGGCGGCGACAGTCGAGGCCGTGCTGCTGTGCGCCGGGCGGGCGGTGCAGGCGGGCCGGATCGCCGAGGCCGCGGGCCTGCCGCGGGAGACTGGCGCGGCTCAGGTCGAGGCGGCGATCGAGCGGCTCAACCGCGCGTACGACCAGACGGGCCGGGCGTTCCGCGTCGAGCGCGTTGCGGGCGGGTGGCGGCTGCTGACCCGGCCCGAGCACGCCGACGCGGTGGCGGCGTTCCTGAACCTCGGGGCGGCGTCCAGGCTCAGCCGGGCCGCGATCGAGACGCTGGCCATCGTCGCCTACCGCCAGCCGGTGACGCGGGCGGAGCTGGAGTCCATCCGCGGGGTGGCCTGCGGGGAGGTGCTGCGGTCGCTCTTGGAGCGCCGGCTGATCGAGATCACCGGCCGGGCCGAGGAGGTCGGCCGGCCGATGCTCTACGGCACAACGCGGACGTTCCTCGAAACGTTCGGGCTCTCGTCGATCAAGGACCTGCCCGCGGTGGAGGGCGACGCGGCCGCCGGCGGCGGTTGAGGGCGGCCCCGGGGGGGTCTAGACTGCACGGTTCGGGCTCACGGCTGGCGCCGGGCCCGGTTCGTCGCCCCTACTCACGATCGTCGCCGGAGCGGACACAGCCATGTCGCAGGATGTGATGGATACGGTGATCGGCGCCTCGCAGCCCAGCGCCGCGGAGCTCGAAGCCTCGCGGTCGGCCTTCACCGAGGGCCAGAATCTCGAGGCGGCCGGCGACCGAGCGGGCGCCATCGCGGCGTACCGGCGGGCGGTCGCCGCCAACCCGGACTCGTCCGACGCGGTCTTCCGGCTGGCGTACCTCCTCGACCTGACGGGTGAGGACGACGAGGCGCTGGCGCTCTACGAGCGGCTGGCCGCCACGCCCCCGGCGCCGGTCAACGCGCTGGTGAACCTCGCGGTGATCTACGAGGACCGCGGGCAGTACGCCGCCGCCGAGCGCGCGCTGCGTCAGGTCCTCGACACCGACCCGAATCACCCGCGGGCGCGTCTCTTTATGAAGGATGTGCTGGCGTCGCGGGACATGTACTACGACGAGGCGCAGGACCGCGACCTGCTGCGGCGCAACGCCCTTCTGGACACGCCGGTGACGGACTTCGAACTCTCCGTTCGGGCGCGGAACTGCCTGAAGAAGATGAACATCCGCACGCTGGGCGATCTCCTGCGGGTCAGCGAGTCCGAGCTGCTGGCGTACAAGAACTTCGGGGAGGCGTCGCTCCAGGAGATCCGCGACATGCTGACGGCCAAAGGCCTCCGGCTGGGCCAGAGCGCCGATGAGGCGCACCGCCACATCCGCCGGGAGATCTACGACCGGGCCCGCCGCACCGGCGCCGACAAGTCCCTGGAGAAGCCCATCAGCGATCTGAACCTGTCCGTCAGGGCCCGCAAGGCGCTGCAGGCGCTGGGCGTGCGGACGGTCGGAGAGCTCGCCGCCCGGACCGAGGCCGAGCTCATGGGCGTGAAGAACTTCGGGCAGACCTCCCTCGATGAGGTCAAGGAGCAGCTCGGGGCTCTAGGCCTGACGCTCCGCACGCTGGACTTCGATGAGAACGTCACCGCCTCGGACGGCCCGCCCCCGGCCGACGGGGCCTGACGGCTCGGGCGCATCGGCCGGCACGGAAGCCCCCGCCATGTCCCACCACACACGGCCTCGACGCCCCACGCGATCGGCACGGTGGCGTGGGGTAGCGGTCCGCGCGTCGGTGATCCTTGCCTCGATGCCGATGCTCGCCGCGGACCGGCCCCTGCCGGACAAGGCCCGCCCGGACCGGCCGGTTCAGGACGGCGGGCCCGACCTGCGCGTCCGCCTGGCGCACGATGCGGAGTCGGCCACCATCGGCGCGGGCGAGGGCCACAGGCTCACGGCCTCGACGGGCCGGCGCTCGCGGACCCTCAGGCCGCCGGTCCGGGTCACGGTCGAGCGCGGCCGGGTCCGGCTGGTCGACGCCGCGGGAGGATCGTCCGACTGGCCGCGGGGGCGTGAGGTCCTGATCGCGTCCGACCGGGGCGGCGTGGTCATCGACGAGGCGCTCTACCCGGGCGACGCCGTCATCGTCCCGAAGGGCGAGTCGGCGTTCGATGTGATCGAGCGGGTCCCGATCGAGGAGTACCTGCCCGGCGTCCTGTCCAAGGAGTTGTACGCCGGCTGGCGCGACGCGACGTACGAGGCCCAGGCCATCGCCGCGCGATCGTACGCCCTCCAGGAACGGCAACGTCGGCGCGCGCTGGGCTCGGCGTTCGACATCGAATCGGACACCCGCGACCAGGCGTACGGCGGGTCCGAGGCGCACGCCAAGGCCCGTCGGGCCGTCGCCGCGACGCGGGGGGTCGTGCTGACGTATCTCGATGCGCCGCTGAGGGCGTACTACTCCAGCACGTGCGGTGGCCGGCCGGCGTCGGCGCGCGACACGTGGCCGATCGGGCAGGGATTCGAGTTCAACCTGGCAGGGCCGATCCAGGCGACGCCGCGCCAGTGCCCGTGCGGGTTCTCGCCGCGCTACCGATGGACCGTGACGCGGGACACCGAGACGCTGGCGCAGCGGCTGGCGGCGTTCGGCGCCGACCGGGGCTCGGACCTGCGCCAGCTCCGCGCGCTGGCGGCGATCGAACCGGCGCGGCGGAACGTCGCGGGCCGACCCGCGGTGTACCGCGTCGTCGATCGGGACGGCCGATCCTGGCGCCTGTCCGCGGAAGACCTGAGGCTCGCGCTGAACTTCACCGGCCGAGGGCAGGGCCCGCCGCCGACCGACGCCCGAGCCTGGTCCGGCGACGTGGAGGTGGCCGTCGAGGGCGCGACGGTCCGCATCGAGGGCCGCGGGTTCGGCCACGGCGTGGGGATGTGCCAGTTCGGCGCCGAGGGGCTGGCCCGACAAGGGCGGACCGCTGCCGGCATCCTGGCGCACTATTACCCGGGCGCTCGACTGGGCCCGATCCGCTGACCCGCGTCCTGCGTCGCGGCCGTGGGAGGTGGGAGACGACCAAACGGTCGGCCCGCATCCCGTTGTGAGCCCGCCCGACGCGGCGTATACTGGCCGGATCAAGCCACGCGGGGCGTAGCGCAGCTTGGTAGCGCGCTTGACTGGGGGTCAAGAGGTCGCTGGTTCAAATCCAGTCGCCCCGACTTCTGAACGAGCCGAGGCGACGGTGATCGCCGGGGCCGCCTTTTTCCGCTCTGGAGCGCCGAGCCCGACGCGGCGTCGCGCAACCGATCAGCGGTCCGAATCCCATCGTCAGACGAGACAAGGCAGCCATGCGAGGTCCGTTCTTCATCGGCATCGGCGGTGTTCTCAGCGCCGATATCGCGGCGCCGGATCACGAGCGGGAGCGCGAGTTCTACGCGAAGGTCCTGACGACGGGGCCGGAGCCGCTGTGGCGGGACGATCTCACCAACTGCATGGGAACGCCGGTCATCGGGCTGGGGGCCCGCACACCCGAGTACGAGTCCCTTCCCCTGCAATGGATGCCGCACGTCCAGGTCTCCGATGTGGCAACCAGCGCCGGGCGTGCCGTCGATCTGGGCGGCCGGGAGCTGATGCACGGCAAGGGCGACGACGGGCGGAGTCTGTGGGCGGTTCTCGCGGACCCCGCCGGCGCCGCGTTCGGGGTGATCCCCGTCGCCGCCGGCGAATCACAGGACGCCGGCCCGCCCATGAAGACCGGGCGCATCGCCTGGCTTTCGCTCGAGGTCGCCGACGTGCCGGCGGTGTATGAGTTCTACGAGCGGGTTGTCGGATGGTCGGCGGCGCCCGCGAGCGCCGACGGCGGACGGGAGTTGCGGCGCCACGACGGCGTCGCCGTCGGAGAGATCCGGCCTCAGCGGGGCGGTTCTGACGTCATCCCTTCCGTGTGGTTGCTCCATCTGCCCGTCGGCGACCTCGAGGCGAGTCTGCGGCGCGTCCGCGCGGGCGGCGGAGAGGTCGTGCGAGAGGCGGCCGAGGGCGCCGTGATCCGCGACCCGGTCGGGGTCTGTATCGCGCTGCAGGCTCTTGAGTGACGCCGGGCGCCGTCAATATTACATTTAATACCCCCCGCACTCGGCGGACGCACCGCGCATGGGGGGCTGGCGCGTCTTTCGGGGCGCTCACCGCGCGTCATCGGGATGGGCCGCGATTTGGCGAGATTCCGCCTCGAACGCGCGGATCGCTTGGGCGGGGGCGAGCCCCTGCGCGGCGTAGAGATCGCCGAGGGCCCGGGTGAGCAGCGGCGTTCCAACGAGGCCCATGTCGATGATGCGCCAGCCGTGACCGGTGTCGCGCAGGAGC
>RFGI01000145.1 GCA_003696725.1 Planctomycetota bacterium
CCCTCGGGCTGACCTGCGTCGCGCTCGACCCCAACCCCAACTGCCCCGCCTCCCACGCCTGCGAGGTGGTGGTGGGGGCCTACGACGACCCGCCCTCCCTCGACCGCTTGGCCGAGCGGTGCGATGTGGTCACCTACGAGTTCGAGAATGTCCCTGTCGCCAGCGCCCGGCGGATCCAGGCCAAGGTCCCCGTCCTGCCCGACCCGGTCGCTCTCGAGACCGCGCAGGACCGGCTCAACGAGCGGCGCATGTTCGAGCGCCTGGGCATCGACGCCCCGCCCATGCGCCCGGTCGAGTCGCTCGACGAGCTGGCCGACGCCGCCCGCGCCATCGGCGGGCCGGCCATCCTCAAGTCCCGGCGCGAGGGCTACGACGGCAAGGGCCAGTCCGTGCTCCGCTCCCCCGACGACGCCGAACGCGCCTGGATCGCCGTCGGGCGTGTCCCGGCCATCCTCGACCGCATGGTCCCATTCGTGCGCGAACTCTCGGTCATCGCCACCCGGGCCGCCGACGGCTCCACCGCCGTCTACCCCCTCAACGAGAACCAGCACGCCAACGGCATCCTGTGCGTCACCCGCGCCCCGGCGCTGGGCGCGGGCCACCTCGAAGCCGCCGCCCACGACGCGGCCCGCAAGATCCTCGCCGAACTCAACTATGTCGGCACGCTGGCCGTGGAGTTCTTCCAAATCGGCGTCGGCGACAGCGCCCGCCTGATGGCCAACGAGATCGCCCCCCGCGTCCACAACACCGGGCACTGGACCATCGAAGGCGCGCGGACCAGCCAGTTCGAGAACCACATGCGGGCCGTGGCCGGCCTGCCCCTCGGCCCGGCCGACGCCATCGGGCACGCGGCCATGGTCAACATCATCGGCGCCCACGAATCCGACGCCGTCCGCGCCGCCCACCCCGACGCCCACTGGCACGACTACCACAAAGCCGCCCGCCCCGGCCGCAAACTCGGCCACGTCACCATCGTCCGCGACACCCCCGATTCCCGCGACGAAGCCGTCCGATCGCTGCTGAATGTCGTCACCGTCATCAATGCATGAGTGCTTCCGTGCGATTCGACACCACCCCCAACCCGAACGCGATCAAGTGCGTGCTCGATGCGCCGCGGGCGGGGGCGATCGTGTCGGCGGGGTCGGTTGCGGAGGCTGGGGGTGATGCGCAGGCTGTCGCGCTGCTCGGTATCCCGGGGGTGACGCGGGTACTGCTGCACACGGCGTTCGTGACGGTCAGCAAGTCGCCCGAGGCGTCGTGGACGCCGATCAAGCAGGAGATCAGGAAGGTGCTCGGTGGCTGAGTGGTCGTCGAAGAAGGCGGCCCGGGCGGTGGAGGCGTGGTTCCGCGCCAACGCGCGGGCGTTGCCGTGGCGGCCGGAGCCGATCGACGGGCCGCGCGACCCGTACCGGGCGCTGGTGTCCGAACTGATGCTGCAGCAGACGCAGGTGTCGCGCGTGCTGGAGAAATACGAAGGGTTCTTGGATCGTTTCCCGACGGCGGCCGCGCTGGCGGCCGCACCGGAGGAGGATGTGCTCGCGGCGTGGTCGGGGCTTGGCTACTACCGGCGCGCGCGGCTGCTGCACGCCGCGGCGAAGTCGGTCGTTGAGCGGCACGGTGGGGTGTTCCCGGTCGAGACCGACGCGGTGCGGGCGCTGCCGGGAGTGGGGCGCTACACGGCCGGAGCGATCGCGTCGATGGTGTTCGGGCGGCGCGAGCCGATCGTCGATGGCAACGTCGAGCGGGTGCTGCTGCGGGTGCATGGGAACGACGCGCAGCCGAAGGACGCCGCGACGCAGGCGTGGGCGTGGGAGCGGGCGGAGGAACTGGTCGCGGCCGGCGATGCGCCGGGCGTGCTGAACGAGGGCTTGATGGAGCTGGGCGCGACGGTGTGCACGCCGAGCGCGCCGAAGTGCCCGGCGTGCCCGTTGAAAGGGATGTGCGCCGCATTCGCGCAGGGGCGGACTGAGGAGATCCCGACACCCAAGCCGCGGGCGAAGCAGAAGGCGTGGCACATGGCGTGCTTCGTGGTCGAGCGGCAGGGGCGGCTGCTGGTGGAGACACGCCCGGCGTCTGGGCTGTGGGCGGGGATGGCGCAGCCGCCGACGGTCGAGGGAGATGCGCCGATCGACGCGGATGACGCGGCGGAGTCGGTGGGGGTGCGAGCCGCGGGCGAGGCCGATCGCTTCACGCACATCACGACCCACCGGCGGGTGGAGATCGGGGTGTACGCGGCGGAGTTGGTTCAGGAGCGGGCCGGGGCGCGGTGGGTCACGCGGGATGAACTGGCGGGAATGGCCCTCTCGAACGCCCATCGGCGGGTGTTCGGGCTCACCGATCAACAACAGACGCTATTCTCCGAACGATGAAGATCGCGGTGGTGATTCCGGTGTTCAACGAGCGGGCGTTGTTGCCCGTGTTGTTTGAGCGATTGGTAGGAACCGAGCCGCCCGTGATGCCGGACGGGACCGTGTGCGAGCGGGTGGTGGTGCTGGTGGACGACGGGTCGACGGACGGGTCGCGGGAGGTGGTGCAGGGGCTGGCGGGGCGGGCGGACACGGTGGC
>RFGI01000146.1 GCA_003696725.1 Planctomycetota bacterium
CCGCCGCCCCCGCCACCACCGGATCCGCGCTCCGACGGCGCGAACGCAGCGCGCCTGCCGCCGCGGATCGACGCACCGGGCGCCGAGACAAGAGCCAAGGTCGCGGGCGTGATCAAGCCCAGGTATCCCCCGCTCTCGCGCCAACGCGGCGAGCAGGGGATCGTGGTCCTGGAAGTTCACGTGCTCACTTCGGGTCGAGCCGGCGAGATCCGGGTGCGCCGCGATCCGGGCAGCCGCCGGCTCGTGGCCGCCGCGATCAACGCCGTGAGATCCGCACGGTTCGAGCCGGCGATGCGCGGCGGCAGGCCGATCGAGTCCTGGCTTGTCGTGCCGATCCGGTTCCAGATCCGTGATCGGCTCTAGGTTCTGATTGGTGGATCAGTGGGACGGGCGTCTCACCGAGTGGGACCGGCGTCTCGCCGAGTGGGACGGGCGTCTCGCCCGTCGTGGTTGGCGCAGTCAACGGCCGAGACGGCCGTTCCACCGGCCGCTGCACCGGGTGATCCCCGGTTCGGGTGACGCCCGTCCCGCTGGTCCGTCGAACAGGACCGAGGCGGCCGCCGGCCGACTGGACCAAATCAAAAGGTGATAGGGTCAACGACTAATCGAACGGAGAGGGGGGGATTCGAACCCCCGATACGGTTGCCCGTATACGGCATTTCCAGTGCCGCTCCTTCAGCCACTCGGACACCTCTCCGGCGGAATGGCCGGCAGTGTACCCCCCGCCGGGGCGCGGTCCACCGCCCGCCGCCGTCCCCCTACAGTCGGGTCATGCCCCGCCGACCGAGGAACCACCGCCCCGACCTCTCGGGCTTGCTCATCATCGACAAGCCCGCGGGGGTGTCGTCGTTCGCTGTATGCCGCGAGGTCCGCCGGCGGACCGGGGGCGCCAAGGTCGGGCATGCCGGCGCCCTGGACCCCTTCGCCACCGGCGTCCTTGTCCTGGCCCTGGGCAACGCCACGCGCGCCGTCCCCCGCCTGATGGCGATGGACAAGCGCTACACCGCGACGGCCGATCTGTCGCGGTTCTCCACCACCGACGACCCCGAGGGCGAGATCACGCCCGTCGAGGCCGCTCCCCCGCCGATCGCCGCGGTCCGGGCGGCGCTGAACGACCTGACCGGCGCGATCATGCAGCGTCCGCCGATCTACTCCGCCGTCCACGTGGACGGCCGCCGCGCCTACCGCCTGGCCCGGGCGGGCGAACTGGCCGACCGCCCCCCCGCCCGGCGGGTGATGGTGCACACGATCGAGATGGTCTCGTACGACTGGCCGGCGCTGGCCTTGGACGTCCGCTGCGGCAAGGGCGTCTACATCCGCAGCCTGGCGCGCGACCTGGGCGAACGGCTGGGCGTCGGCGGGATGCTGACCGCGCTGCGCCGGACGGCCGTCGGTCCGTTCACGCTCGACAGGGCCGTCGCGCTCGAATCCGTCCATGAGGATGTGAGCCCCATCCCGATCGACGCCGTCACGACGCCCGATCAGTCGGCCCGCTCGGGCGGGGCCGGCGCCGCGGCCCCATACGCACTTTGAAACGACGTGCGTTCAAACATGCCGCCTGCGGGTTGTCGGGCGCGCATCCGTTGCCGCGAGGGAGCGTCGCGGCTTACGGCTCGAGCACCCAGTAGTACCGCCCGCCGGCGAGCTTCTGAAAGACCCCGGTCGCCAGCGCCCCGTCGTCGAAGATCGCGTCGACCTCGGTCATGTAGGCGTCATCGCGCGTCTCGCCGACGCCGTTGAAGTGGACCCCGACCGCGGCCGACACGCCGGAATCGTTGAGTTCGGTGTCCCACACCCCGCCGATGGGCGTCCCGCCGACCCACTCGCCCGGCGTGATGCTCTCGGCGAGCTCGGGCGGGTAGACGCCGCTGGACGTGTCCGCCGGGTACACGCCGTCGCGCATCTTGGCGTACTCGCAGGCGTCGACGAACGTGCGCAGGTTGGTGACGAACGCCGTCTGGCTCGCCTGCGTCCCGGCGTTGGCGAACGACGTGGTCACGACCGCGGCGAGGATGCCGAGGATCACCACCACCACCAGGATCTCGATGAGCGTGAACCCGGCCGCGGCGCGGCCGACCACTCGTGCAGAATCGCCGGGCATCGCGAGGCCCTCCGCACACCCCCTCCACGCGGGGACAGGCCCCTGAATCATCGGATTCGGCCGGCCCCCCGTCGACCACCGGCGCACCCGGCGGCGTTCTCGGCCCCGCGCCAGTGATCGCCCTTGACGAGCACGCGCCACCGCACCGCCGGGAGCGTCCGGGAACTCCCCGAAGGCGGCGCCCCCTTAGGTGCTGGTTGATGGATCGGTGGGACGGGCGTCTCGCCCGTCGGTGA
>RFGI01000147.1 GCA_003696725.1 Planctomycetota bacterium
ATCGCCGGGCTTCTCGCGGGCGACGCGCGGTGGGTCGGAGGGTGGGCCGGGTGGTCGTGGGTCGGCGCCCGGGCGCCGTGGTCGCGCAGCGCAGCGATGCTCGCGACGGGCGCGGCGACAGCGCAGGCCCTGATCGCGGGTCTGGCGTATCTCGCGGGCGGGCTCGGCGGCGCGGCGCTGGCGGCGCTGGTCCTCGCCGCGGCGACCATCGACCCGCCCGCACGGCTGCGGGCGCGCCTGGCCGGCGCACTGGACGATCCACCTCCGGCTCGGTGACGGCGCGAAAACGCCCCGGGCCGAGCCGGGGCGTCGGGCGGAGGTCGCGATGGAGCGGGCCGTCAGTGGTCGTCGTCGATCAGGCCGAGCTGTCGGTACTTGTCGCGGTACTTGTCGCGGAGCTCGGTCTGCTTGTTGGTGAGGTCGATCCGCCGGCCGTCGATGAAGGCGGCCTCGGCGCGCATGGTGTAGTCGAGCGGCGCCGCGTCCGCGATGACGAGCGTGGCCGCCTTGCCCCGCTCGATGGAGCCGAGCCGGTCGCCCACACCCAGCATCCGGGCGGCGTCTAGGGTGATCGCCCGCAGGGCGCGCTCGGGCGTCATGCCGTACGCCACGCACGCGGCGGCGTGCAGCGGCAGGTTGCGCTCGTTGGCCGCGCCGAAACTCCCGCCCCCGGTCGACAGGCACCACTGGACACCCGCCGCGTCCAGCTCGATAGGCAGCGTGTACGTCTCTTCGACCGGCGCGTCACGCCGGCCGGGCAGCCGGTGCGTCCCCGTCAGGATGACGGGGATGTCGTTGGATTTCAGCAAGTCCGCCGCCAGGAGGGCGTCGGCGCCCCCGACCAGGATCGGCCGGAGCCCCTTGTCCAGCGCCCAGGAGATCCCGGACACGATCTGCTCGTACTCCTGCGCGAAGAGGAACACCGGGTCGTCCCCGCGGATCGCGTCGCGCATGGCCTCGAAGCGCAGGTCGGTCTCGATCGTCGGGTCGGCGTCTTTGGCGGCGTAGTACGCCCGGGCCGCGTCAACCATCGTGGTGATCCGTTCGATCTGCTCGCGGCTACGCTTGCGCTGCTCTTCGGCGGACTGGCGCACGAAGGGCGAGTTGAAGGGCCGGACGCGTGGCCAGTTGATGATCAGCCCCGCCGCGTCGTCGATCGTCATGTCCTCCCACGTCCAGCCGTCGAGGCGCATCACGCTCGCCCGGCCCGGGATCGCCCCGCCCGACGGGAAGACCCCCGCGGTCAGCACGCCCCCCGTGCGGGCGACGGGGATGAGGGTCGAGTCCGGGTTGACCGCGACGGCGCCTCGGACCTCCGGCGTGACCGCCCCGACCTCTGAGGAATCCACCGTGGCGCGGACCGCGTTCACCTCCACCAGGCCCAGGCTGGTCACCGCGCTGACGAACCCGGGGAAGACGTGCTTGCCTGTGGCGTCGATCACCTCGGCGTTGCGCGGCGTGCGGACGCGCTGGCCCGCGCCGACGACCTGCGTGATCACGCCGTCGTCGAAGACGATCGTGCCGTTCTCGATCACGTCGCCCGTCCCGGTGTGGATCGTGGCGTGCTCGATCACGACGGGGCGGGACTGCGGCGGGGCCTTGTGGACGAGGTCCTGGGCGCCGGCGGCCCCCGCGAGCACGAGGCAGGCGCCGGCGGCGATGGATGAGGCTGTGTGGTTCATGATGGTGTCACCTGATGCGGTGTGATGGGGACAGTGAGGGGTTCAGTGGCCGACGCCGCACTCGCCGCAGCGGTGGGCGGACGGGTCCCCGCCGTGGCGGAGCAGCTCCATGACGCGGCGGAACTCGGCCTCGTCGTGGGCGTCGGACTCGGGCGCGGGGCGGTCGGACGAGGCGTCGGCGGTGGCCTCGGCGGGCGCGTCGGGCTTGGCGCCGCCCTTCTTCTTGCCCTTCTTGGCGAGGATCTTCTGGATGATGCGCTGCTTCTCGGCCTGGTCGCGGTCGCGCATGGCGGCGTACCGCTCGAGGGAGTAGAGCTCCCGGCCGTCGACGAAGGTCCGCTCGGCGCGGCTGAAGTACGAGAGCGGGTCGCCGGACCAGACCACGAAGTCCGCGTCCTTGCCGGGCTCGAGGGAGCCGACGCGGTCCTCGATGCCCAGCTGCAGCGCCGGGTTGTAGGTGACGAACTTGATGGCCTCGGCGGGCGGCACCCGGCCGTACTTGACGGCCTTGCCGGCCTCGGTGTTGAGCCGACGGGCCAGCTCGTTCGAGTCGGAGTTGAAGGAGACCGGCACGCCGACCTCGGTCATGATCGCGCCGTTGTAGGGGATCGCGTCGATGACCTCGAACTTGTACGCCCACCAGTCGCTGAAGGTGGACCCGCCGACGGCGTGCTCCTTGATGGCCTCGGCGACCTTGTACCCCTCCAGGACGTGCTGGAACGTGCCGATCCTGAAGCCGAAGTCGCGCGCCACGCGCGTGAGCATGAGGATCTCGTCCTGCCGGTAGGAGTGGCAGTGGACGAGCCGCTCGCCGTCGAGGATCTCGACCAGGGCCTCGAGCTGAAGGTCTCGCCGCGGCGGGGCCGTGCGCGCCTGCTCGGTGGCCGAGAGCCGGTGGTAGCGGTCCCAGGCGTCGGCGTACTCGCGGGCCGCCAGGAAGCGGTCGCGGATGATCGTCTCGACGCCCATGCGGGTCTGCGGATAGCGGGTGCGGAAGTTGTCGCCCCAGTTGGACTGCTTGACGTTCTCGCCCAGGGCGAACTTGATCCCGGGCGGGGCGCCCTCGAGCCGCATGGCGTCGGCGGTTGGCGCGCCCCAGCGGAGCTTGACCACGGAGTTCTGCCCGCCGATGGGGTTCGCCGAGCCGTGGAGCTGGTTGGCCGCGGTCAGCCCGCCGGCGAGCTCGCGGTACCAGCCGATGTCGTCGGGGTCGATGACGTCGGCGATGCGGACCTCGCTGGTGACGGCGTGGGTGCCCTCGTTGACGCCCCCGTCGATGCCGGTGTGGCTGTGGGCGTCGATCAGGCCGGGCGTGACGTGCTTGCCCCGGGCGTCGATGACGCGCATGCCCAGCACGTTGTCGATGGGTTGGTCGGAGACCTGGACGATCTTCCCGCCGGACACGACCAGCGTGCCGTTCTCGATGATCCCGCGCGGGCCCGCCGTCCAGATCGTGGCGTTGGTGACGACGACGTCCTCCTGCGCCGGGAGGCTCAAGAACCCGTAGGCGCCGAAGGGCGTCGGCAGGGCCTCGGGGACGTCGGCGGGCTCGTCCTCCTCGTCGTCCTTGTTCTTGGAGTCGTCACCGCCGTTGGCCGTGGGGCTGGAGAGGTCGGCGCGCCAGGTGTGGACCGCGCCGGCGGGGTCCTTCCAGAC
>RFGI01000025.1 GCA_003696725.1 Planctomycetota bacterium
ACCACGAGCTGGCCCGCGAGTTCGGCATCTCGCCGCTGGTCTGTGAGCGGCTGGTCTTCCGCCACGGCTCGGAGGCACGGCGGATTCTCGCGCTGACCCGTGACGATCCGGCGCTGGCGCCCGTCGCCACGCGAGCGCTGGCGCGTGTGTCGCCCGACGCCGGCCGCTCGCTCGGCGCCGCGGGCGTGTCGCTGTTCGGCGTGGTGGCCGACGGCGATCGATGGCGCGAGGGCCTGCTCGCGTCCCTGCGCAGCGACGATGAATCAACGGCGCGAGCCGCGGCCGAAGCTCTGGTGAGCCGGCCCGAGGGGCTGGCCGCGGCGGCCCGGGCGGCGGCCGACGATCCGGCGCTCGCCCGGCTGTGTGTGGCGGCGGCCGCGGCGGTCGCGCCGACGGCGGCGGCGTGGTCGGCGCTGGCGAGCCTCGGCGCGGTCAGCGCGGACGATCTGGCGTTGCTCGCCGAGTCGCTGCCCGACGAGGAAGCGATCAACGCCGCCCGGGCTGAACCCGACCCGGCCAGGCGTCTGATGCTCCTGGCCCGATTCAGCCCCCCGGCCGGGCCGACCGACGGCGCGATCCCGACCGACGCAAGCGCGTGGCGAGCGCTGACGTTCTTCCAGCTCGGCCGGGACGCCGAGGCCATCACGGAAGGCGGCGCCGTGCCGTCGGAGACCTTTCAGGACCTCTTCGGCGTCGATCCGGTCATCGCGGCGAGCCTGTGCCTGGGCCAACCCGCCCCGCCCGATCGCCCCGAGCCGTCGCCCGAGACCTGGTTGTCGGCGATCGAACGAGCGGGGCGAACCGACCGGGACCGCGCGGGCCAATTGATCGAGGCGGCGCGGCGGCTGGCTCAGGACTGGGATGCGTCCGTGCGCGTCAGGCTCGCCGAAGTCGAGGCCGAGATTGAAAAATAGGCCAAAGACCCCAGAGCCTCAGCAAACAGCAAGGTGGAGGTAATCAGTGGTTGGGGCAAGCCACCCCGGAACGTGGCCGCGGTGTGCGGGTGGCGGCTCCCAAACGCTCTCTTTTTCCGATTTTGACACCAGAGTTGGTGAAAGTTGGCCTGTCCCGGAAGGTTTTTGGTTGGGTGGTGTGATTGTGCAGAAGAGGCGATCTGGGCCGACCGGCGGCGGCCGAGTGGATCGGAATGCGTGGAGATCGGCAGTTTTCGCTTGCGTCTCTGGCCGTTGGGGGGGTATAAAGGCACTTGATCCCCGTGCGGGGGTCTCTGAGGAGGAGTCGAGGTCTGTTGGCCGGTTGGAGCGGTGAGGTCTGTTCAGCATAGGTGGTGATAATTTCAGCCGTCCTGTGTCGAACAGGCTCGACCTGTTGCGCCCGGCGCCATCAACAGCCTTGCTGGCCGGTGGTGCGTCTTGGCTCGGCGGAGCGTGTGGCTCCGTTTCGGGGAGGCGCGATGTTCAAAGGGAGATGACGCTGGCCAGAACTCATCCATGTGGAAGACTGATTGGGCGCCGGGTGTGCCGGCGTCTAAATGGAATTCGCGCGCATCGGTCCGGCTCCCGGATCGGTGCGTGTGGTTCGCGCGTCCGGGCCGAAGAGCGAGCGGCGTCGGGCGGGCGTCAGTGGGCACGCTGAGCGTGCCGAGACAGAGTGCTTGGCGCGCCTCGGTGGCGCGTCGCAGCGAGGAGATTGGTACATGAAGAAGCGAATGCTGGTCGGAGCCGCAGGGTTGGCTCTCGCGGGCGTCGCCATCGCCGCGGATGGGATCCGTCCCACCGCGCTCGATTCGGAGACGTTCCTGAAGATGCGAGACAGCGCCCTGGGCGAGCCGGGCTCGAGCGCGCGGGCTGACGTGCTGCGTCAGATCCGTCGCGAGATCGAGCTCGGCAACATCGACCCTCGGACGGTCGTCTTTACGATCACCGAGGACCTCATCCCCGGTTCCGGGCAACCGCCCGCGGACCTGAGTCTCAACAGCGGCCTCGAGACGGGCGGCGGCGCGCCGTTCTTCGGGAACGACGGGTTCGCCGGGTTCGTCCTGGGCGACTATTCGAACGCCCCGACGTCGAACATCTCGCTGAGCGGGCAGTCGAACGTCTTCGGCGTCGTGGTCGGGGCCGACCCGTGGGTCAGCGCCGCGACCGACGCCGTCATGGCGAACAACACCAGCGGACCGGGTGGCACGCAGCTGACGGGCAATCAGCCCCTGCCGCACCTGCTCCCCAATGGGGACACGCAGTTCGAGCCTTACGGCGCGCTGGCGCGCCGGACGGGCGCCGACAACCTGACCACGGCGTTCGCCCTGGCGATGAACTTCCGGTTCCCGCTGATCTCGCCCGGCCCGGGGACCGCGAATCACTCGCGCATCTCCACGGACTGGTACATCATCGACCAGGACACCAGCCAGTGGTGGAGCCCGGTCTCCTTCACGGAGGGGTTCGTCTCGGACCGCCTGTTCTTCGGCGGGACGCAGATCGGCGGCGTGCTGGGCTTCGCCGAGGACGCCAACGGAATCCTGAACAACTTCGTCAGCCTCGGCAACCTGCCCGGCAACTTCACGATCGGGCAGTTCTACGCGCCGCCTCGGAACTCCTCCGTCTTCCCCTTCCCGGTGGGCGAGTGGTTCCAGATCATGGCCGTCCTGGTCAGCACGCAGGGCGGCGGCTTCGGCCAGGGCATCTACATCCGCACGGCGGGCACGGTCGCCGCGGGCGTCCAGGACCCGCGCATGAACGCCGGCATCGATCAGATCATGCCCCCGGACAAGGACCCGGTCGGCTGGTTGAACACCTACCCCGGCATCGCCGATGATCCGGGCACGGTCGGCGTGATCGAGGGCATCGGTCTGGCCCAGACCCAGTTCGGCGTCGACGCGCCGACGACGGGCGCGTTCGGGCTCGGCCCGCTGTTCGCGGCGGCGACGCTCAGCGGCGTGCAGTTCGGCGAGGGGCTCGACCCGCCGCAGTCCGTGGTCGCGGGCTTCCAGTGGGACGACGCCTTCATCGACAACTTCCGCGTCGCCGGTCAGACGGCGGCGGTGCCGACGATCTTCCCCGACTTCATCAACCCGTACCTCGAGGACATGGAGAGCTACTTCGGCGGGCTGCCCATCCGCTTCCAGACCAACCGCATCTTCGACGCCAACTCGTCGAACGCGCTGGTCTTCAACGGCGGACCCGGCACGGGCCAGTCGCTGGCGAACCAGAACCTCAACTCGGACGGCCTGTTCCGTCAGGAGAACAACTCCGCGGTCCCGACCGTCCCGGTCCGCGCCCGCGGCAAGGCCCTGAACCCCGCGGTCGTCGAGGTCAAGATCCAGAACACCACCTTCGGCGGCCTGCCCGTGTCCGGGCGCGCCATCCGTGTCAGCGACGGTCTGGAGACCGGCGGCCTGACGTCGGTGATCTACGGCGGGCTCGATCCCACGATCCCCAGCGTGGACACCAACATCTGGGTGCGCCAGCCCAACACCGTTCAGGCGATCCCCGGGAACACGAACCCGCTCGATCCCAACAAGGACACCGACGACAACATCCGTCAGGTCAACGCCATCCCGACGGCCCTCTGGGCGGTTCAGGCGCAGGTGCCCCCGGGCCCCCTGAACTTCACCTTCGAGAACGTCGACACCGGGCTCAGCGTGCCCGGCAGCGGCGTGGCCCAGACCGTCCGCATGGAGTTCGAGCCGAACCCCAACCAGGACGACAACCAGTTCAACGACGAGGGTCTGGTCAACATCCTGCTCAACGGCGTCCAGGTGCCCGGCGCGCAGCCCGGCGGCAAGTGGATCGCCAGCGGGACGTCGGTCAGCACCATCCAGATCTGGTCCGGCAACCAGCTCAACGGCAACGGTGAGGTGCTCGCGGTCGACGACTTCGTCCTCTCCGGCGGCGCGTTCTTCGAGGCCCAGGGCGGCACGCCGTTCAGCCTGCCGTTCGCCGAGGACTTCGACTCCTACGACGCGGGCTTCACGGTCGACGAGGCCGGCTCCACGCCGTTCCGCGCCCTGGCGTCGATGCCCGACGCGCCCGCCAATGACAACTCTCGCCAGCTCACGGTCAAGACCGGCGCGTCGCCGCTGGTCGACGGCGAGCTCGTGTGCCGCTACGAGGTGGTCACGGTGCCCCTGGACATCTCCGGGATCGTGCCTCCGATCACCGTCGGCGATGTGTTCGCGGTGAGCCTGGACGACGTCCCGGACGTGTTCAACAACCTCGATCCGAGCAACACCGACTGCCCCGGTTCGGGCACCACGCCCCCGCCGGATCCCGTGTCGCCTCCGGGCGCGGCCCAGCCGACGGACTTCGTGCTCCGCGACGGCGCCGCCGTGGACCCGGTCACGGGCACGGTCACGTCGGAGAACACGCCGCGTCTGGCCGAGGGCACGTGGAAGCTGCTCAACACCAACAACGACCCGATCGCGTTCGTGTCGGCCGGCTCGACCGACCGCCAGGAACTGGCCTTCTCCTTCTACAACGAGTCCCGCTGGGAGGGCACCGGCACGCAGACCATCGTCCGCGCCGATCCCACCGCCGGCCCGCTCGGCTCGCCGGGCGTCCCCGGCAACCAGGTGCTCGAGGTGAACTCGGTTGACGCCGACGGCACGCTGAACGACTTCATCATGTTCGGCGTGGTCTCGTCGCGTCTGCCCGACGCCATCGCCACTTCCGCCAGCGACATCGCGGAGATGACCGCTCGCGTCTACATCGAGAGCCTCGACGCCAACGGCAATCCGATCGTCGCGGCCCCGCGGTCGCGGATGGAGATCGACGTCCGCGGCGCCACCGCCGACCTCGCCCGGATCGTCCGGGTCATGCTCGGCGGCCCCAACGTCAACAAGCGTGACGGCCTCCAGAACGACGCCAACGGCAACCCGCTGCCGGGCGCCCCACCCACGTCGGGCCCCGGCGGGACCGAGCCGGACGACCGCATCTGGGTCACCCGGCCTTCGAGCGTCGCCAACCCCGACTTCGAGTACCTGCCCACGTCGTTCTCGCTGCTCGGCGGCGGGGTCGGCCCCGAGGGCGCCATCACCGGCCCGCTGGTGAACGTCTGGTTCACCGTCCGGGTGCGGGTCTTCTCCAACGACACGTGGGAGGTCGCGCTCGACGAGGGCAACGGCTTCGTCACGATCGCGTCCGGGACCGCGCTGGACGCCGGGACCACCGGCCAGGCCGGCACCACGGCCAACACGTCCGGCATGGGCTCCTTCAACGTCAACATCGGCAACGACTTCGGCTCCGGCGGCAGCCCGATCCCCAACCCCTTCCGCATCCACCAGTTCTATGACCCGTCCGTCAACGGCCTCTCCGAGGACGCTGATGGCGACGGCAGCTTGGACGGTGGTGTCGAGGACGTCGACGGCGACGGCAACTTCGACAACGTTGACGAAGACACGAACCTCAACGGCGTGCTCGACGCCGGCGAGGACCTCGACGGCGACGGCAAGCTCGACACCGGCGAGGACGTGAACTTCAACAACATCCTCGACGCCGGCGAGGACCTCGACGGCGACGGCGTGCTTGACCGCACCGAGGACCTCGACGGTGACGCCAACTTCGACATCGTCAACGAGGACCTCGACGGCGACGGCCTGCTCGACCTGAACATCGGCGCCGGCCGCGCGTTCGACTCTGTCGCGCCCGCGGGCCTCAACTCCGACACCGACGCCTTCACGGGCCCCAACGACGACTACTGCTTCTACGAGACCACGATCCGTGACAACGAGGACCCCGACTTCTTCGACAAGGCGCTCCTCCTGGACGTCGATCCCGTCACCGGCGTGATCACGCAGGCGTTCGGGGCCAACCCGCGTCCGATCAATCAGAACAACGACACCATCGCCGTCATCAACCGCCCGATCGATCCGGGTCTGGACGGGATCGCCGGCACCGACGACGACTTCGTCGTGCCCGGGTCCGCCAAGATCCACGACCCGTGCCCGATCAACATCTCCATCCCCATCAACCAGTTCGAGCTCTTCAAGGGCGACGGCACGGCGACGGTCTCGTTCGCCGGTCGCTGGCTCCTCGACGGTCAGGCCGGCCAGGCTGGCACCAACAACCCCAACCCCCCCGGCGGCGTCAACCGGCCCAACGGCCCGCGCGCGCTGAACCTCTCCTACAACGATCCGTCCGTCGTTGCGGCTGACTTCCCCGGCGGCCCGCGCCGCCTGGGCATGGTGCTCGCCCAGTGGGGCGACGGCGTCACCCCCGGTGACACCGGCGTCGACGCGACCGGCACGGCGTTCCCGCCTCAGCGCTGGTTCTTCGACGACGTGACCCTGGCCGTGGTCCAGAACTGCCCGCAGGACCTCAACGGTGACGGGACGGTCAACGGCGCCGACATCACCTTCATCCTCGCTAAGTTCAACCAGCCCGGCGCCGGGCAGCCCGAGGACCTCAACGGTGACGGCGTCATCAACAGCGGCGACATCACCCCCATCCTCAACGCCTTCGGCCCGTGCCCGTAACTGTCTCTAACACCATCCGGTGATCCCGCTCCGCGGGGCGCCGGCTAACTCAGGACCCCGTCGGGCTCACGCCCGGCGGGGTCTTTTCATGCGCGGGATCGGGCGGGCGCGGCCGGCCCAGGGCGCGGTCACCCCGCGCGGGGGGCGCCGGTCAGCCGCGGGTGTTGCGCTCGGCCAGGAGGCGGTCGGCCTCGTCGACGTCCTTGTCGCCCCGGCCCGAGAGGTTGACCAGCACGACGGCGCCGGCCGGCATGCGGCGGGCTTGGTCGATCGCGTGGGCCACGGCGTGGGCCGATTCGAGCGCCGGGATGATCCCCTCCAGCCGCGCCAGCCGGGAGAAGGCGTCGAGCGCCTCATCGTCCGTGACGCGGGTGTAGTCGACCCGGCCGGCGTCCTTCCACAGGGCGTGCTCCGGCCCGACGCCGGGGTAGTCCAGCCCCGCGCTGCACGAGTGGACGTCGGCGGTCTGCCCGTCGGCGTCCTGCATCACATAGGAGAGCGAGCCGTGCAACACGCCCGGCGTGCCGAAGTTCAAGGGCGCCGCGTGCCGGCCCGGCGCTTCGCCTAGCCCGCCCGCCTCGACCCCGATCAGCCGCACGCCCGTGTCGTCGATGAACGGGAAAAAGATGCCCGCGGCGTTGGAGCCCCCGCCCACGCAGGCGACGATCGCGTCGGGCGGCCGGCCGAGGCGCTCCAGGCACTGGGCCCGCGCCTCGCGACCGATCACCGACTGCAAGTCCCGCACGATCATCGGGAAGGGGTGCGGCCCGACCACCGAGCCGATGATGTAGTGGGTGTGCGCGACGGAGCCCATCCAGTCGCGCAGGGCCTCGTTGGTCGCGTCCTTGAGCGTGCGCGAGCCCGCGTCGACCTCGACCACCCGCGCCCCCAGGAGACGCATCCGCACGACGTTGAGCCGCTGCCGGCGGGCGTCCTCGGCGCCCATGTACACGTCGCACGCCAGGCCCAGGTGCGCCGCCGCCGTCGCCGACGCCACGCCGTGCTGGCCCGCGCCGGTCTCGGCGATCACCCGCGACTTGCCCATCCGCCGGGCCAGGAGGGCCTGGCCCAGGGTGTTGTTGATCTTGTGGGCCCCGGTGTGGGCCAGGTCCTCTCGTTTGAGCCAGATCTCGGCGCCCCGGCCCGCGGGGGCGCCGTCGCGCACGAACGCCGTGAGCCGGTCGGCCCGCTGGATGGGCGTCGGCCGGCCGACGTAGTCGCGCAGCAGGGCGCCGAGCTGTTCCTCGAACGCCGGGTCCGACGCCGCCCGGGCGTATTCCTCGGCGAGCTGGGCGCACGCGGGCGCCAGGGTCTCGGGGATGTACGACCCGCCGTAGGGCCCGAACCATCCGGCGGCGTCGGGCAGGCGCGTCAGGTCGGGCGTCGGCTGGGGGGCGCTCATCGTCGGGCGAGTGTACGCCCGCCGCCGCGTCGACGGGGCGATCAGAGGCCGGCGCGGGACTCGATCTCGGCGCGAGCGGCGGCCTGGAGGGCGCGGGCCGCATCGCGCTCGGCGCGCCGGGCCTGGCGCACGCCGCGCGTCTCGCGCACGCTCAGCACGCCGACGAGCCCGACGCCGAAGAACGCGGCGAGGAGCAGCAGGGCGGCGGCGTCGCCCGCCGCGGCGCGGGTCTGCCCGAAGAGGAACACACCGACCACCCCCGCGCCCTTGTACACCATGCCCCAGAGCCCGAAGAACTCCGCGGTGCGCGTCGCGGGCGTGAACCGGCCCACCAGCGACCGGCTGGCGGTGCCGATCCCGCCCAGCCCGAGCCCGACGCCGTTGCCCAGGATCCAGAACGCCCACTCGGGCGCGGCCGGCGCCAGGCTGAACCCCGCGAAGCCCAGGGCGCTCACCAGCCACACGACCAGGAACGCGAGCACCATCGTCCGGGCCCCGACCCGGTCCTGCAGCGCCCCGGCCGCCGCGGCGCCGACCCCCGCCGTCACCGTCAGCTGGGCGATGAAGAGGATCAATTTCGTGTTGGCGTCGGGGTCGCCGGCGAAGACGACTTCCTTGGCGACCACGGCGCTAAAGAAGATGACCGCCTGGACACCCATCCCGTAGACGAAGAACGCGGCGAGGAAGCGGCGCAGCTGACCGAACCGCGACGCGCCGCGCCAGGTGTCGCGGACCCGTCGCAGGGCCTCGCGCACCGGGCCGCGCGTCGCGGCGGCGGGCTCGACCGGGGGCTCGCGCAGGGCCAGCGCGGGCGCCACGATCCCCGCGAGGAACCACAGCCCCGCGAAGACGATCAGCGGGCGCCAGCGGCCCGTCTCTTCCCAGCCGAAGAGCGCGATCGCCCCCGCGCCGATCGCCAGCAGCGCCAGCGCCCCGATGTAGCCCATCGTCCAGCCGATGGCGCTGACCCGTCCGATGGTCCTGGGCGTGGAGACCGCCGGCAGGAACGACGCCAGGAAGTTCTCGCCCAGCTGGTACGCGATGTTCGCGACGACGTAGACCGCGACGGTCAGGGCGACGGCGCCGGGCCCGATCAGCCCCAGCCCGATCGTCGCCGCGGCGCAGACCACGCCCGTCCCGATGAGGAACCGCTTGCGCCAGCCCCGGCCGTCGGCCAGCGCCCCGACGATCGGCGAGGCCGCGACGACCACCAGCAGGCTCCCCGCGACCATCCCGGACCACAGCCGGTCGCCCGCGGCGGGTCGGCCGGCGCCGACGATCACCTCCCGGAAAAAGACCGGGAACAGCAGCGTGTTGATGAGCAGCGTGAAGGACTGATTGGCCAGGTCGTACAGGCCCCACGCGAAGACCCGGCCCGGGTCGGGCAGCCCGAGCAGCGGGTTGAGCCTGGCGATCGGCACGCGGGCAGTATGACGCGCACGCCGGCGCGCCCGCTCGATGGCGGATTCGGTTTCGTGGGATCGCGCGATCGGTGGCGCGAGTCAGGCCGAGTCGCCCGCGCCGGGGGCGGGCTTGGCCTCGCCGGCCTGGAAGGGCGCGGTCCCGGCGGGGCCGGCCTGCGACCGACCCTCGATCCGCTCCGGCGGGGCGGGCTTGGACGACTCGGCCTCGATCTCGTCCTCGATGCCCTTGATCCCTTTCCGGAACTCGACGATGCTCCGGCCCAGCCCGCGGCCGACCTCGGGCAGCCGCCGGCCGAAGATCAAGAGACCGATCGCGGCGATGATCAGCCATTCCCATCCGCCGGGCATGCCAAGGGCCAGAGTCGTCATGGTCGCTCCAGGGCGGGGGCCGGGCCGGTCCCCGACCGCCGTATCGGGTATTGAAGCCCGCCCGGTGAGCGGGGTCAACAGACGCCGCGACGCTCGGCGGCGTCGACGGCGTTGCGCAGCAGCATCGCCACCGTCACCGGGCCCACGCCGCCCGGGACGGGGCTGATCCAGCCGGCGACCCGCGAGACCTCGTCGAAGGCGACGTCCCCGACCGTCCGAGTGGCGCCGGCGTGGTCGGTGACACGGGTGGTGCCCACGTCCACGACGACGGCGCCGGGCTTGACCATGTCCGCGGTGATGAGCCCGGGAACCCCGGCCGCCGACACCAGCACGTCCGCCCGCCGGGTCAGCGAGGGCAGGGCGGGCGTGAACTTGTTGGTCGAGACCACCGTCGCGTCTTGGCGCATCAGCAGGACGGCGATGGGCTTGCCGACGATGTTCGACGCCCCGACGACGACGCACACCCGGCCGCGCAGGTCCTGCCCCGCGGTCTCGATCATGGCGACGGCGGCGACGGCGGTGCACGGCGCCAGGGACGATCGGCCGTACACGATGTTCCCGATGTTGGCCGGGTTGACGCCCTCGACGTCCTTCTCCGGCGCGATCAACCGCTGCACGCGGTAGGCGTCGACCCCCTCGGGCAGCGGCAGGTGCGCCATCACGCCGGTGACGGACTCGTCGGAGTTCAGGAGCAGCACCCGGCCGGCGAGGTCGTCGAAGGTGGCGCCCGCGTCGAGCCGGTGCAGTCGGTAGTCGATCCCCACCTCGGCGCAGGCCCGGCCTTGGCTCTGGGCGTACAGGGCGGCGGCCGAATCCTCCGGGGCGGCGAGGATCGCGTCGAGCCGGACGGCGCCCCCGCGGCGCCGGATCGCGGCGACGCGCTGGGCGATCGACTCGCGCACGGCCCGCGCGATCTCGCGTCCGTTCAGCACCGTCGCGCCCCCAGGCGCGGGCCCCTCGCTCATGCCGACCACGATAGCACCGCGCCCCGGGCCGGTACGATGCCGGCGCCATGGCGCGGCGCGACGAGGCCCGGCGGATCGAAGAGTTGCGCGCCCTCCTGCGCCGCGCCGACCGCGCGTACTACGCCTTGGCCCAGCCCATCATGTCCGACCACGAGTACGACCTGCTCCTGAAGGAGCTGGCCGACCTCGAAGCGGAGCACCCCGAACTCGACGACCCCAACAGCCCGACCCGGCGCGTCGGCGGCGCCGTCACCGGCGGCTTCAAAACCGTGCGTCACGCCGCCCCGATGCTCAGCATCGACAACACCTACTCGGCCGACGAGGTCCGGGCCTGGGGCGAGCGCGTGGCCCGCGCCCTGGGACGCGACGGGCCGCCGGCCATGGTCGCCGACCCCAAGATCGACGGGGTGGCGCTCTCGCTGCGATACGAGCGCGGCGCCCTGGCCCGGGCGGTGACCCGCGGCGACGGCCGGCGCGGCGACGACATCACGCCCAACGCCCGCGCGATCGCGGCGATCCCGCTGGTGCTGGGCGACGCCGACGGCCCGACGCCCGACGTCCTGGAGGTCCGCGGCGAGGCGTTCCTGCCGATCCGAGCGTTCGAGCGGATCAACGCCCAGCGCGAGGCCGCCGGCGAGGACCTCTTCATGAACCCGCGCAACGCCTGCGCCGGGACGCTCAAGCAGCTCGACCCGCGGGTCGTCGCCGAGCGCGGCGTGGCGTTCGTCGCCCACGGCAAGGGCGAGGTCCGGCCGGCGTCCTTCGCGGATCGGCACTCGGTGTTCATCGGGAAGGTCCGGGACCTGGGCGTCCCGGTGAACCCGGGCTGGCGCCTGTGCCGGTCCATCGGCGAGGTCCTCGACGCGATCGCGCAGATCGACGCCTCGCGGGCCCGCGCGGGCGTCCCGATCGACGGCGCCGTGGTGCGCGTCGACGAGTTCGCGCTGCAAGACGAATTGGGCGCCACCTCGCGCGCTCCGCGGTGGTGCATCGCCTACAAGTTCCCCGCCGAGCGCAAGCAGACGGTGCTCGAGCGGGTGGACTTCATGGTCGGCAAGACCGGGCGGATCACGCCGCGGGCGGTGATGAAGCCCGTCGTGCTCGCCGGCACGACGGTCCGGCACGCGTCGCTGTTCAACTTCGGAGAGATCCGGCGCAAGGACCTGCGCCTGGGCGACACGGTCGTCGTCGAGAAAGCCGGCGAGATCATCCCGCAGGTCATCGAGGTCGTGAGGGCCAAGCGCCCGCGCGGGGCGAAGCCGATCCGGGCGCCGCTGACCTGCCCCGAGTGCGGCGGGCCCGTCGAGGTCGAGCCGCCCGAACTCGAGGAGAAGGGCGACTACGAGTCCGAACTGGAGACGGCCCGGCTGTGCGTCAACCCCGAGTGCCCGGCCCAGATCCGCGAGAAACTCGTCTGGTTCGCCGGACGCGGGCAGATGGACATCGACGGGCTCGGCGAGAAGACCATCGATCAGATCCGGGCCTCCGGCTCGATCCCGCTCAACCGCTTCGCGGACATCTTCAGGCTCAAGGACCACCGCGAGGCGCTGCTCGCCCTGGACCGCATGGGCGAGAAGAAGGTCGACAACCTGCTCGAGTCCATCGAACAGGCGAAGCAGCGCGGGCTGGCGCGGGTGCTCGCGGCGATGGGGATCCGGCATGTGGGCGCGGCCACGGCGCGGGCCCTGGCTCGGCTCTTCCCGGACATCGACGCGCTCCTGAAGGCCGACGAGGCCCAGCTTCGCCCCAAGACGCTCAAGAAGGACGATGCGCAGCGCTACGGCCTGGACCCGGACCCGAAGCGCCGGCCCTCGACGCTCCTGGGCCGGGACACGGCGCCGGCGGTGTACGCGTATCTCCACAGCCCGCAGGCCAAGGCCACGTTCGCCGCGCTCAAAGAGGCCGGCGTGGACCTGACCTCGCGCGAATACACACCGCCGGGGGAGGGTCCCGCGGCGGGCTCGCCCTTCGCGGGCAAGACGGTGGTCCTGACCGGCGCGCTGGAGTCGTTCACCCGGCCGGAGCTGACCGAGCTGCTCGAGTCCCTGGGCGCGCGCGTGTCGGGGTCGGTGTCGAAGAAGACGGACCTGGTGATCGCCGGCGCCGAGGCCGGGAGCAAGCTCGACAAGGCGCGGTCCCTGGGCGTCGAAGTGTGGGGCGAGAAGACGCTCTTGGAGCGCCTGCCGACGGGCGCTCGGCCCTGACGGCTGAGCGTGAAGGCCGGCGGCGAAACGGCCGATAGTCGCCCCGGCGTGGAGAACCTGGAACTCAAGGCGGAGCTGCGCGACCCGGACCTCGCCGAGGGGCTGCTGGTGCGGGCCGGCGCGCTGCGCGTGGCGCGGGTGGCCCAGTCGGACACGCACTACCGCGTGGGCGACGGCCGGCTGATCCGCCGCCGAACCCAGGACGAGCCCGTCGAGTGGATCCGGTACCACCGGCCCGTCTCGGCGCCGATCCGCCCGAGCCGGTTCACCATCTACACCGACGAGGAAGCCCGGGTGCGGTTCGGCGTGCGCCCGCTGCCCGTGTGGATGATCGTCAACAAGCGGCGCGCGATGTGGGTGCACGACGCGCTGCGGGTCCACCTCGACGAGGTCGTCGGCTTGGGGCGGTTCATCGAGATCGAGGCCCTGGTCACCGCCAAGCGCCCCGCGGACGTGTGCCGATCGGCCATCGGCGCCCTGCGCGACCGCCTGGCGCCGGCGTTGGGCGAGGTGCTCGCGGGCGGGTACGCGGACCTGGCGGCGCGCGAGGCGGCGTGAGGCGCCGGCCCCCTCGAGTCACAGCCCGAGCGCGGCGGGGTCGACCCTGGCGCCCTTGACCTTGACCGGCCCCGAGCCCGGGCGATACGAGCGCAGCAGCGAGACCAGAGCGCGCACGTCGTCGGGGACCGGCGCGGTGAAGCGCAACGGCTCGCCCGTCGCGGGGTGGGCGAACTCCAAGAGCGCCGCGTGCAGCGCCTGCCGGCCCATGAGTGTCCGGCCCGGGGGATCCGCGCCCAGGTCCGCGCCGGTCAGGATGGGCCCGCCGTACATGTCGTCGCCGACGATGGGCCAGCCCTCGTGGGCCAGGTGCACGCGGATCTGATGCGTGCGCCCGGTGCGCAGCTCGAGTTCCACGAGCGCGAAGCCGTCGAAGCGTTCGAGCGTGCGGTACAGGGTGACGGAGGGCTTGCCGAACGTGTCGTGGCGGACGACCTGCTTCTCGCGGTGGCCCTTGGCCCGGCTGGGGTGCGGGCCCAGCGGCAGGTCGATGACGCCGGCGGGCGGGTCGGGGACGCCCAGGACCAGGGCGAGGTAGCGCTTCTCGACGCGGCGCGTCTCGAACTGCCGGCCCAGGCGCCAGTGGGCCTCTTCATCCTTGGCGAAGACGATGACGCCGGTGGTGTCGCGGTCCAGCCGGTGGACGACCCCGGGCCGGGCGTCGTCGGCGCCCAGGGGCGAGAGCGTCCCGCCCACGCGCGACGCGTGGCGAAAGTGCCAGGCGAGCCCGTTGAGGAGCGTCCCGTCGCGGTGGCGCCGCGCTGGGTGGACGATCACGCCCGGCTGTTTGTTGAGGACGATGAGGCGCTCGTCCTCATAGAGCACATCCAGAGGCATCTCTTGCGGCTCGATGCGCTCGGGGGCCACCGGGGGCAGGGCGACCCGCACGGTGTCGCCGGCGCGCAGCGTCGTCGAGGCCTTGCGCGGCCGATCGTTGACGGTGACGGCGCCGGCGTCGATGAGCCGTTGGGCCTGCGCCCGGCTCAGGAACGGGACGCGGTCGGTGAGGTACAGGTCGAGCCGCTTGCGCAGGTCGCGCGACAGCGTGAAGGCGACGGCGATCGGCTCGGGGTCGGCGTCCTCGTCGGCGACGCTGGCCGCGCGCAGGCGATCCAGGTCGACCTTGCCGTCCGGGCCGAGGAGGTCGGCGCCGGGCGCGGGGCGGGGCGCCGGTTCGGGCTCGGGCCGGGGG
>RFGI01000148.1 GCA_003696725.1 Planctomycetota bacterium
GCCCAGCCCCGTGCGGCCCGGGTCCAGGGCGACGACGACGCCGGCGGCTTTCGATCGGCGATGCGCGGGCGCCCGACCGGTCGGCGCGCGCCGCGGCGGCTTCGCCGGCTCGGGGGCGCCCGTCGGCCGCCCGGGGAACTCGGCGAGCGACTCCTCGAGGATGTCGGCCATGGCCTCGGCGGCGTCGGCGATCCACTCGACGTTGACCCGGTCGCGCTCGATCCGCCGACGCTGCTTCTGCCGCGGGTCGAGCCCGTCGTCGAGGTTGATCGCGCGGTCGGCGCGGACGCGCTTGAACGCGCCGAGCTGGTTGATCCGCTGGGTCAGGGCGAACGCGGGCTGGAGGGCCGTCGCCCGGTCGCGCAGCCGGTGGGCCTTGGCGATCAGGCGGTTGAGGCGATCGGGGTCGTCCGTGTGCTCGAGCATCTCGTCCAGGAGGCCCGCGGTCTGCCGGCTCAGGCGCGCCAGGGCGACGAGGTCGCGGCGGACGGCCGAGATCCGGTCGACGCCGGCGGCCAGACGCCAGCCGCGCGGGTCGGCGCCGACCGCGGGCGGGCACAGGTCCGGCAGGCGGGGCGCGTCGGGCGGGGCGTGCCGGGCCAGCGCCTCGTCCAGCGGCAGGGCCAAGGCGCAGGCCTTGGCCGCGCCGCCCTCGGTGGCGTCGATCACCGTGAGCCCCTTGCGCGAGTCCTCCAGAAACACGCGGTTGAACTGCGCCAGATAGGTCGCCATCTGCTCGTCGGTGTAGACCTCCCCGCCGTCGGCCGCGGGGACCCTGCGCAGCTGCCGGCGCATGCGCGCGACGCGCTCCCACTCGAGCATCTCAAGGGAGCGGAAGGCGTTGAGTTCCGGCGCCCACACGGCGTGGATCGCGGCGCCGTCGCCGTAGTACAGGTTGTCCGTGAACCCCAGGTCCTGCCCCACCAGGACGACGGGGTCGCACCCTAGGTGGCGCGCGAGGTAGTAGGAGAGGTGCGCCACGGTGGCGCCGGCGCGGATCGCGCCGTGCTCACCGGCCAGGTCGCCCAGCAGGAGGTCCAGCGTCGGCTCGGCGGGCATGCGCACCGACCCGGGGAAGGCGCGGACGACGGCGGGGTTCGCCTTGGGCTCGACGACGAGCGTCACGCCCGCGACGTCCGCCGGGGTGAGCCCCTCGTAGAACCGGGCGCTGATCTCGTGGAAGTCCAGCGCGGTGACGAAGTGCGGGCGGATCCCCGCGGCCAGCAGGGGTTTGAGGGC
>RFGI01000026.1 GCA_003696725.1 Planctomycetota bacterium
CGCCGTGCCGGCGTGGGCGCAGTTTGTCGAGTCGGACGTGGTCGTCATCCACGAGATCCGCTCCGAAGCCGCCGGCGATCAGTTCGGCTGGATCGGGCAGGCGATCGGGGACGTCGACGGCGACGGGGTGACGGACTTCGCCGTCAGCGCCCCGTTCAAGGAGATCGACGGCCCGCGCGCCGGCCGCGTGTACTGCTACTCGGGCAAGACCGGCGAGGAGCTCTGGCGACGCAACGGGATGGCCGGCTCGCTGCTGGGGATCGAGCTGACCGCCGCCGGCGACGTCAACGCCGACGGCGTGGGCGACGTCTTCGCCGGCGCGGTGGGCCTGGCGACCGCGGTGGTGTTCTCCGGCGCCGACGGGTCGATGGTGTTCCGCCGGTCCAGCAACGACGGCGGGCTCTACGCGCGGTCCGGCGCGGGTGTGGGCGACGTCAACGGCGACGGGCACGGCGACGTCCTCGTCGGGGCGCCGCAGCACGACAGCGGCCGGGGCGCCGCGTTCCTCTATTCCGGCGCCGACGGCGCCCTGTTGCACACCTTCACCGGCGAGGAGGAGGGCGACCTCTTCGCCAACGCCGTCGCCGGGCGCACCGACGACCGGCACAGCCTGATCGCCATCGGCGCGACCAACGGCGGACCCGGCGACCGCGGCCGGGTGTACGTCTACGACGGCCGGTCGTACGAACTCAGGTTCACCTTCGACGCGGACGAGACCGGCGTGCAGCTCGGCCGGATGTTTATCTCCATCGTGGGCGACGTCGACGCCGACGGAACGCCCGATGTGTACGCCTCGGACTGGGCCGACGCCGCCAAGGGCCAGCAGACCGGCCGGATCTACGTCCACTCGGGCAAGACGGGCGAGCGCCTGCACGCCATCGGGGGCGAGGCCGCGGGCGACGGCTTCGGCATCGGGTCCGCCGAGGCCGGCGACGTCGACGGCGACGGGCACGACGACCTCCTCATCGGCGCGTGGCAGCACGGCTCGGGCGCGACCGCCGGCGGCCGGGTCTATCTCTACTCCGGCAAGACCGGGGCGCTGATGCGCACCATCACCAGCAACGTCGAGAACGAGACCTTCGGCTTCGACGCCACCACCCTGGGTGATGTCGACGGCGACGGCGTCAACGATTTTCTCATCACCAGCGGCTGGAGCCCCGTCAACGGGGCGCAGTCCGGACGCGTGTTCGTCATCTCCGGCAAGCCCGGGGGGTGAGGCTCGGCGCTACGCGGCGGCCCGGCCCGCGCGGCGCATGTGCTCCGCGCACAGCCCGATCAGCTCCCCTCGATCGACCGGCTTGGTGATGTAATCGTCGCACCCGGCCGCGAGGCACTTGTCACGGTCGCCGGTCATCGCGTGCGCGGTCAGCGCGACGATCGGCCCGGTGTATCCCTTGCGGCGGAGCGTGCTCGTGGCGGCGTACCCGTCCATGACGGGCATCTGCATGTCCATGAGGACGACGCCGAACGGCGCGCCCGAGGCCCGGGCGGCGAGGGCCGACTCGACCGCCAAGGCGCCGTTCTCGACGACGGTCACGTCCGCTCCGGCCTTGCGCAGGATGTGCGAGATCAGGCGCTGGTTGTCCGGCCCGTCCTCGGCGAGCAGGACCCGGCCGGTCAGCGCCGCACGCGCCGGTCCCTGTGTCCCCGACGGGCCGGCCGCGGTGGGCGCGGCCGCGGTGAGCGACGGGTTCGGATCCATCGACGACGCCTCGATCGGCCCGGTGTCGACGGTCAGGACGAACTCGCTGCCCCGACCGGGCTCGGAATCGACCTCGATGTCGCCCCCGAGGGCGCGGGCCAGCCGCTGAGCGATGCACAGCCCCAGCCCGGTCCCGCCGAAGCGCCGCGTGGTCGAGGCGTCGGCCTGGGTGAACGGCTCGAAGACGCGCTCGATCTGGTCAGGCGTCATGCCCACGCCGGTGTCGATGACCTGGATGCGCAGCCGACCATCGCGCCCGGGGCCGCCCGTGTCGCACGAGGCCACCAGCCGCACACCCCCGGCCTCCGTGAACTTGATGGCGTTGCCGACAAGGTTGAGAAGCGCCTGCCTGAACCGCGTCGGGTCGGTGCGGATCCGGCTGGGGATCGGGCCGACGAACTCGACGCCCAGCGCCAGCCCCTTCTCTTCGGCGCGGACGTGCATCAGCGAATAGACCTCGGAGAGGATCTGGATCGGGTTGCACTCGACGCGCTCGACCGTCAGCCGGCCGGCCTCGATCTTCGAGATATCGAGGATGTCGTTGATGATCGCGAGCAGGTGCCGGCCGTTCCGGCGGATCACGCCGATCGCGTCGACGGTGTCGCTGGGCGAGTGGCCGGGCTCGAGCAGCACGTCCGCGTAGCCCAGGATCGCCGTCATGGGGGTGCGGATCTCGTGGCTCATGTTGGCCAGGAAGACAGATTTGGCCCGGTTGGCCGCCTCGGCCCGGCGGTTGGCCTCGGCCAGGGCGCGGACCCGCTCGGCCTGGTCGGCCGCCGCGCGCGCCAGCGCCCGCGAGACGCGCCGGCCGTGCAGCGCGATCAGGACCAGGACCACGACCGCGCCGAGGCTCGCCGTCGCCGCGACCCGGCTGAGCCACCGGGCCCGGTCGGCCTCGGCGCCGAGCCGGCGCTCGCGGTCGGTCAGCACGCCCTCGAACAGGCCGTCGACCTGCTCGGACACCGCCGAGTAGAGCCCGTCGAGCGTCGCCAGCCTCGCGTTGGCGGCCTCGTACTCGCCGGCCTCGAAGTCACCGAACACCGCCCGCGCCTCGGACCCGATCTGCTCCAGCGTGTGAGCCAAAGCCTCCAGCGACCCGTGCACCGGGTGATCGGCGCGCGAGAAGAGCGCGTCGGCGTCGACGCGGATCCTGTCGAACCGCGCCAGCGCCCGGTCGAGCCGCTGGGCCTCGGCGTCGGTGTCGTAGGTCTCGAAGACGCGCTTGCCCGGCGCCGCGACTTCCATCGCCGCCCGGGCGACGCGGTTGAGCGCGCCCAGCTCCGCGGCGTGGGCTCGGCCCGCTTCGACGGTCCGCCCCAGCGCCGCCGACGCCCACATCGCCAGCGCCAGGCTCCCGGCCAGAGCCGCGGACGTCAGAGCCACGAGCGCGGCGTGGGTGCGGGTGAGCGTACGGATCGATCGGTCAGCGCGGCTTGGCGCCGACGCGGGGGAGGCTGGGGACGACATGACGACTCCTTTGTCGTGCGCCGAACGGACCCCACTCCCGCCGGCGCACTGTCTCATCGGCGAGCCGCACGCGCCCCTTGACCCCCGCCCGGGCCGCTCAGCCGGTTCACCAGGGCCGCCAGTGTGGCGACATCGCGCGATTCGAGCGCCCGCCCGACGGCCGGGTCGTTCGGCGCGACCTTCTCCAGGGCGCGCCGGGCGCGTGTCCACAGCGCTTCCCTTTTTTTCGGTGATTCCGCGAGGTAGAGCTCCGACACGATCTCGCCGAGCCTCGTCAGGGCGATGGTGTCCAGGTGCTCGTAGTAACGCTTGACGATCCCGCGTTGGTGTTCCGAGAGATCCTGCCCTTTGGCCATGGTCGGTCGTGCTCCGTCGGCGCGCTATCGGACCGGGTGTTGCCCTGAGGTGAGAACGCCGGCCGGACGCCGGCGTTTTTCCCGCCGCCGACGCCCGGGGCTCTTGTATAACGGCTCGATGGGACCGCCGCGGGTCGTGCGCGCCGGCCCGATGAGAGACGAGAGCAGATGAGGTGTCATCCATGATCCGTTCCGCACGCCCGGCCCGGCGCTTCTCGCTGGGGCTTTCTTTGACGACCGCCCTCTTGGCCCCCGCGGCCCTGGCGCCCGCCCAGCCCAACGGCGACGGCGCCAAGAAGAGCAAGGTCAAGCCCTACGACAAGGTCGTCACCGAGGACTTCACCACCAAGCCCGGTCTGTTCCTGGTCCACACCGACGGCGAGTCGATCCTCTACGAGATCCCGCCCGACCAGCTCGGCGCGGACATGGTCTGGGTCACCCAGGTCGCCGGGACCCAGGCCGGCTACTCCTACGCCGGGATGCCCGCCGGCGACCGCGTCGTCCGCTGGGAGCGGCTGGGCGACCGGGTGCTGCTGCGCGACGTCAAGTACACCATCCGCGCCGACACGGAGGATCCCATCGCGGTCGCCGTCGAGGCCACCAGCATCGCCCCGATCATCCGGGCGTTCGACATCAAGGCCTGGGGCAAGGACCAGGCGCCCGTCATCGACGTCACCGACCTCTTCACCTCTGATGTCGACGAGTTCAGCGCCAAGCGGACGCTCGGCGCCTCGGGCGTGGACACCAAGCGCACGTTCATCGACTCGGTCAAGGCCTTCCCGCGGAATATCGAGACCCGGGTGCTGATGACCTTCAAGCCGCAGCGAGGGGGGCAGCAGCGCGGGCCGGGCGGGCCGCCCCGGGGCGACCAGCGTGACCCGACCCAGTCCGGCGTCACAGCGCTCATCCATCACTCGATGGTCAAACTCCCCGAGCACCCGATGAAGCCGCGCGAGTTCGACAGCCGGGTCGGGTTCTTCTCCGTCGGGTTCGAGGACTACGCGGACGACTCCGAGCACGCGGTGCAGACCAAGCGCTACATCACCCGCTGGCGCCTGGAGAAGAAGGATCCCGACGCGGCGCTCTCCGAGCCCAAGCAGCCGATCGTCTGGTACGTCGGCCGGGGCGTGCCCGAGAAATGGCGCCCGTACGTCAAGGCCGGGATCGAGGACTGGCAGCCCGCCTTCGAGGCCGCCGGCTTCAAGAACGCCATCGTCGCCGCCGACCCGCCCTCGCCTCGCGAGGACCCGGACTGGGACGCCGAGGACGCCCGCTACACGACCATCCGCTGGCTGCCCTCGAACATCCCCAACGCCTTCGGCCCGCACGTGCACGACCCGCGCACGGGCGAGATCCTCGAGGCCGACGTCCGCATGTACCACAACGTGATGAAGCTCGTCCGAGACTGGTACTTCGTCCAGGCGTCGCCGTCCGACGAACGGGCCCAGCGCCTGCCCATGCCCGACGACCTGATGGGCGAGCTGATCCGCTTCGTCGTGGCCCACGAGGTCGGGCACTCGCTCGGCTTCCCGCACAACATGAAGGCCTCCAGCAGCTACTCCATCGAGCAGCTCCGCGACCCTGAGTGGACGAAAGCCAACGGCACCGCGCCCTCGATCATGGACTACGCCCGGTTCAACTACGTGGCCCAGCCGGGCGACGGCGCCGCCCTGATGCCCCAGGTCGGACCCTACGACCACTTCGCGACCGAGTGGGGCTACCGCCAGTTCCCCGACGGCGCGGACGAGAAGGCCGAGCTCGAGGCGATCGCCCACCGCCAGGTCGACAACCCGATGCTCCGCTTCGGCAACCCCAACCCGCTCGAGGACCCGACCCAGCAGACCGAGGACCTCGGCGCCAACGCCGTCGAGGCCACCCGCCTGGGCCTGGCCAACCTCAAGCGCGTCGCGGACAGCCTCATCGACGCCACGGCGACCGAGGGCGAGGACTACCACCTGCTCGAGAACATGTACGGCGCCGTCCTGGGCCAGTGGGCCCGCGAGATGGGCCACGTCGCCAACGTCGTCGGCGGGGTCGAGCGGGTCAACCTCTACTTCGGCGACGCCGAGCGACGTTTCTTCCCGCTCGACGCGGAGTATCAGCGCGAGGCCGTCGGGTTCCTGCTCGACCACGCCCTGGCGACACCCGACGCGGAGTTCATCAACCCGGACGTGCTGCGCAAGATCCAGGCCACCGGCGAGGCCGACCGCATGCTCGCCCAGCAGAACCGGATCCTGGGCCTGCTGATGAACGGCGACCGGCTCAAGCGCATGGCCGAGGTCGCCGCGACCGAGGACGACGCCTACACCGCGGCGGAGCTCTTCGGCGATCTGCGCGACGGCCTGTTCGAAGAACTCGACGCCCGGGCGCCCGTCGTGGACGTGTACCGCCGGAACCTCCAGCGGTCCTTTGTGGATCGGCTCGCGGATCTCGTGGACCGCCCGGACGCGGACACCGACGCGCCGGCGCTGGCCCGGCTGTCGCTGGTCGAGCTGCGCGAGCGGATCGGCGACCGCGTCGACGCCGCCCGCGACGAGACCACGCGGGCGCACCTGATGGACCTCGCCGCCCGGATCGACGAGGCGCTGGACACGGACTGATCCGAACCCCCGCCGAGCCGGTCACACCCCGCGGGCCGACCCGCCGTAGCGCTTGACGGCGTGCTGGGCGATCTCGCGCACCCGCTGCGCCTCGCCCACGCTGGACCAGACGATCGGGCCGCCGCCCGTGACGAAGACGATCGTGCCGACCCCGACGCGGGCCTGGAGGTCGCCCTGCGCGAGGTCCACGCGGCGGACGTCGGCCAGGGGCGCCTCGGCCGAGACCACGCCCAGCAGGCGCCGATCGCGTCGGATCACGCGCCGGTCCGTCAGCACGTACAGCCGGCGCAGGTGGTCCAGGAGCGCGAACGCGCTGGCCAGCGCCACCGCGACGGGCCCCGCCAACGCCGTCACGCCGGGCCGGCCCGTCGCCCGACCCAGCGCCCAGACCAGCCCGGCGGTCGCGACGGCGACCACCAGACCGCCCGCGGCGCCGGCCCAGAACGAACGCCGGCACACCAGGATCACCACCTCGCCGGGGTCGAGCTGCACGCCCAGGATCGAACGCCACACCGGCGCATCCTCGGCGGCTTCGGCGGACAGCACGCCCGCGCCGCCGGCCTCGGCGCACAGCCTGGGCGCCGGCGCCGCCCGGGCCGTGGACCTCCAGCGGCGATGGCGCGTCGCCCTCATCCCCCCGCGCCCTCCAGCAGGCGCACGTCGGGCAGGTTCCGGTAGTGCCCGTCGTAATCCAGCCCGTACCCGACCACGAACACGTCCGGGATGTCGAAGCCCACGAGATCCGCCTCGACCGGCACGTCGCGCGGCCGCTCCTTGCGCAACAGCACGCAGATCCGCAGCGACGCCGGCCCCAACTCACCGATCCGGCCCCGCAGGAGCCCGAGCGTCCGCCCGCTGTCCAGGATGTCGTCGACGATCACGACGTGCTTGCCCGCGAGGTTCCCGGGCAGGGCGCCTTCCAGCGACGCCCCCAAGGACTCGGTCGTCGCCCCGCGGTAGCTGCTGACGCTCACCAGCTCCGTCGCCAGCGCCACGGGCAACCTGCGGACCAGGTCGGCGAAGAAGATGATCGACCCCGACAGCACCGGGATCATCACCACCCGGCCGGGCGTGTCCAGGCTCGCGCCCTCCTCGGCGAGGTCCCGGCGCAGCTCCCCGGCCAGGTCGCGGGCCAGGTCCACGATGCGCGACGCGATCTCGCGCTGGCCGATCAGCACGTCCCCGGGTGGGATCATCGACCCGGACTGTACCGCGCCCCAGCGGACGCCGCGACCGCTTACGCGAACCGGTCCGTGACCACCACCTCCATCGGCGCCTGATCGTTGCCCGCGGCCCGGATCCGCCGGCGCAGGTCCGGGTCGCGCACCACCACGAGCCGCCAGTGCTGGATGTTGAACGAGGTCGGCGACTGCACGGCGGCGTCCAGCAGCCGGCGGACCTCCTCCTCGGTCATCGTGTGGTCCGGGTCGTCGTGCTTGACGGCGCGCCGGGCGTCGATCGCGCCGAACGTGTCCATGCGGTCCACCTCTCGGGCGCGCGGGCTCGCGGCGCCGCGGGCATTATGATGACGAGCGATGATCACGCTCGACTACGCGAACTGCCTGGCCGGGCGCGTCGGCGAGCACGGGCTCGACGCGGGCTCGATCGCCCCCGGGTCCGAGTGGGCCGGGCGTCTGGCGGCCGTCGCCGAGGACCTGGCCCGCACCCGCGGCGAGGGCTGGGAGCGGTGGCGGCTCCTGCCTTTTGAGCCCCTGCGCGGCCGGCACGTTGCAGCCGTGCGGGAGATCGCGGGCCGATGCCGGGACCGGTTCGACACGATGCTGGTCCTGGGGATCGGGGGGTCGGCCCTGGGCAACGCGGCGCTCCAGCACGCCCTGAACCCGCCGACGTGGAACCTCCTGCCCGACGGCGAGCGCCCGGGCCCGCGGCTGTTCGTCCTCGACAACGCCGACCCCGTCCTGGTCGGCGAGACCCTCCGGGCCGTCAGCGCCACGCCGGGCGGGCTGGAGCGCACGCTGGTCAACGTGATCTCCAAGTCCGGCGAGACCGCCGAGACCGCCGCCCAGTTCCTCATCCTGCGCAAGGCGCTGATCGACGCCCTGGGCGAGCGCGAGCACGCCGAGCACGTCGTCGCCATCACCGACGAAAAGACCGGCACGATGCGCGCCATCTGCGATGACGCGGGCTACGCGACGCTGCCCGTGCCCGAGGGCGTGGGCGGGCGCTTCAGCGTGCTCTCGCCCGTCGGGCTCTTCTCCGCCGAGATGTGCGGGATCGACATCGACGCCCTGCTCGACGGCGCCGCCGACATGGACGCGCGGTGCAGCGCCGCGGACCTCTCCGCCAACCCCGCGGCGATGCTCGCGGCGCTGCTGGTGCGCCTGGCCCAGGAGCGAGGCAAGACGATCCACGTCATGATGCCGTACGCCAACGGCCTGCTCATGCTCGCGGACTGGTTCAGGCAGCTCTGGGCCGAGTCGCTGGGCAAGCGCGCCGACCGCGCCGGGCGCGAGGTCTTCGCGGGGTTCACGCCCGTGCGGGCCCTGGGCGCCACCGATCAGCACTCGCAGATCCAGCTCTACCGCGAGGGCCCGAACGACAAGGTGATCGGGTTCGTGGAGGTCGAGCGCTTCGACCCAGACGTGACGATCCCGTCGGGGCTGGGCGTCGGGGCGCTGGAGTACCTCGAGGGCGCGACTCTCGGCGGGCTCCTGAACGCCGAGAAACGCGCCACCGAGTACGCCCTGGTCGAGTCGCGACGGCCGAACTTCACGATCCGCCTGCCGCGGGCCGACGCGCGGCATGTCGGCGAGTTTCTCCAGCTCTGGATGATGGCCACGGCGTTCGCCGGTCGGCTGCTGGGCGTGGACGCCTACGACCAGCCGGCGGTCGAGACGGGCAAGCGGGCGACCTTCGGCCTGATGGGCCGGGCCGGGTTCGAGGAGTGGCGCGGGCGCGTCGAGACCGCCCTGGCCCCGACCGGGTTCACCATCTGACAGGAGCCGGACGCGATGAGCGAGTTCGACGGGCGGGCGGTCGTCGTCACCGGCGGGACCGGGGCGCTGGGGTCGGCGGTGGTCGGGCGGCTGCTGGGCGCCGGCGCCGAGTGCTGGGTCCCCGTCCTGCACGAGCGGGAGCTCGAACGATTCCCGCACACCGATCACGAGCGCGTCCGCCTGGTCCGCGGCGTGGACCTGCGCGACGAATCCGCGGTGGAGGCGTTCTTCGCCGAGCCCGCGTCGCTGTGGGCGTCGGTGCACATCGCGGGCGGGTTCAGCATGGCGCCGATCGAGGACACCACGCTCGACGACTGGCGCGGCCTGATCGACATGAACGCCACGACGAGCTTCCTCTCCTGCCGGTCGGCGGTGCGGCGGATGAAGGCGTCCGGCGCAGGCGGGCGGATCGTCAACGTCGCCGCCAAGCCCGCGCTGGTCCCGACGGGCTCGATGGCCGCCTACGCCGCGAGCAAGGCCGCCGTCGCGTCGCTGACGGTCAGCCTCGCGGAGGAGCTCGCCGGTGACGGCGTCTGGGTCAACGCGGTCGTGCCGTCCATCATGGACACGCCCGCCAACCGCCGAGCCATGCCCGACGCGGACCACGACCGCTGGCCGAGCGTCGACGACGTGGCGGCGACGATCGCCTTCCTCGCCTCGCCGGTCAACCGCGCGACCCGCGGCGGGCTCATCCCCGTCTACGGCCGATCGTGACCGCGGCGCACCGGCCCCGCCCTTACGCCGAGTCCAGCGCGATCACCGACGCCACGGCGAACCCGCCCGCGTGTGACAGCGACACCAGCCATCGCGCGGCGCCTTGCTCATCGGCGATTTGGCGCGCCCGGCCCGCGAGGATGACCCCCGGCGCCCCCGAGGGCTCGACGACCACGCCCACGTCCGTCCACGCGATCCCGCTGCGCCAGCCCGTGCCCAGGGCCTTGAGGACGGCTTCCTTGGCCGCGAAGCGCGCCGCGAGGTGCTCATCGCGGCGCGGCCGGCCCATCGCGTAGGCGCGCTCCGCGGGCGTGAAGCACCGCTCGAGGAAGCGCTCGCCGTGCCGATCGAGCATCCCGGCGACGCGCGCGACCTCGACCAGATCCACGCCGTGGGCGATCACGCTCATCGCGTGCGATGGTATCAGGCGCCGGCGGCGTGCTTGCGCTGGATGTGCTCGGCCGAGGGCGTCCGCACGTTCCGCGCCAGGCCCACGAGCGCCATCGCCCGGATCACGAGATAACTCGTGTCGACCTGCCACCAGCGCAGCCCGTGCCTGGCCGACGCGGGGAAGGCGTGGTGGTTGTTGTGCCAGCCCTCGCCGAACCCCAGCACGCCGAAGATCGCGTTGTTCCGGCTCTCGTCGTGGCAATCGAAGGGCCTGGCGCCCCACAGGTGGCACACCGAGTTGATGCTCCACGTCACGTGATGCACGAAGAAGATCCGCACCAGCCCGCCCCACAGGAAACCCAGCAGGGCGCCCCACCACGACAGGGTCAGCAGCCCCGCCACGATCGCCGGCGCCGCCAGCCCCACCACCACCCACACCGGGAAGGTCGCGCTCATAAACCGCACCAACCGGCTGCGCCGCAGGTCCGGCACGTACCGGTCCAGGTCCGGCGCGTGCGGCCGCAGGATCCACCCCAGGTGAGCGTGGAACAGACCGCGGATCATGTTCAAGAATCCAGCGCCGTGAGCGTGCGGCGAGTGCGGGTCGTCGACGCCGTCGCTGTGCTGGTGGTGTTGCCGGTGCGTCGCGACCCACGTCAGGATCGGGCCTTCGACGGCCATCGACCCCAGCGCGCCGATCACCGCCGTCATCACCGGCCCGGTGTCGAACGACTTATGCGTGAACAGCCGGTGGTACCCGACCGTGATGCCCAGCCCCGTCAGCATGTACATCACGGCGAAGACCACCAGCGGGACCCATCCCACGCCGAAGCCCCACAGCCACACGATCGCGGCGATCAGGCCGGCGAACGGCAGCAGGATCGCGACAAGGTTCACGACCCGCATGCCTATGGACGCCCGCGCCTGGTCGTCGGGCGCCGTTGCGCATCTAGTCGGGTCTGATCGTGCCGGATTCTGTGGGTGGGCTGTCACGGTGGGGGACCTCGGATCTGGTCGCCCGCGGACTCAAATGGCCGGCGGGTCGGGTCGATGGTACGCGCTCGGGCGACGCCGGGTGCGGGCGCGGGGGGGACGCCCCGTTGTGCGCGCGCTCCGTCGGCCGTCTTGTTACGCCGCGGCGGGCTCGGCTTTCACCGGCAATGTCGCCACGATGTTCTCAACGATCGCGTCGGGGGTGACGCCCTCGGCGTCGGCCTCGAAGTTCAGGACCAGCCGGTGCCGCAGCGCCGGCAGCGCCGCCCAGCGCAGGTCGTCGACGCTCACCGCCGCTCGGCCGTCCAGGAGCGCCCGGCACTTGCCGGCCAGCGCCAGGGCCTGCGCCGCCCGGGGGCTCGCGCCGACCCGCACGAACCGCCCGACCATCGGCGGGGCGAACTCGCCCCCCGGGTGCGTCGCCAGCGTCAGCCGGACGGCGTAGTCGCGCACGTGGTCCGCGATCGCCGCCCGCCGAACGAGCCGCTGGTGCGCCTGGATCGTCTCGGCGTCGAGGACGGGCTCGATCGCCGGGCTGACGCCTCCGGTCGTGCGGTCCAGGATCTCGCCGAGGTCCTCCCGGCTCGAGTACCCGACGTGCAGCTTGAAGAAGAACCGGTCCAGCTGCGCCTCGGGCAGGGGGTAGGTGCCCTCTTGCTCGATGGGGTTCTGCGTCGCCATCACCAGGAACGGCCGGGCCAGCTCGTGCGTCACGCCGTCGACCGTGACGGACCGCTCCTGCATCGCCTCGAGCAAGGCCGACTGCGTCTTGGGCGTCGCCCGGTTGATCTCGTCGGCGAGCAGGATCTGCGTGAACACCGGGCCCTTCTGGAACCGGAACCGCCGCTCGCCCCCGGCCTCGACCACGATCGTCGTCCCCGTCACGTCCGAGGGCATGAGGTCCGGCGTGAACTGGATCCGGTTGAACTCCAGCCGCAACGCCGACGCCAGCGTCCGCACCAGGAGCGTCTTGCCCAGGCCCGGCACGCCCTCCAGCAGCGCGTGCCCGTCGCAGAACAGGCACGTCAGGACGCCCTCGACCACCTCGCCGTGGCCCACAACAGCCTTAGCGATTTCCTCCCGCACGCGGGCGTAGTCGGCGCCGAACCGCTCGATCGCGGCCCGGACCTCATCCGGCGTCTTCGGCTCGGCGTTGGTCATGCGCCGATTGTACGCCGCGACCCGTGGCCCGACGAACAGACGGGCGCGACTCCCGCGGTTGTCTCACAGCGCCGCGCCCCGCCGCGCCCCGATCGCGCCGCGACGGGCGCGCTCAACCCCCCAGCATCTGAGTCGCGATCCGGTTGAACTCCGGATCCGCCCCGACGAGCAGCCGCACGAGCGCATCCCGCCACGCCCGCTTGACCGTCGCCGGCGTGGTGTCCGACGACAAGACCCATCCGAACACGTAGACCGTCTCCATCCTCGACGAGCGGGCGTCGTCCCGGCCGTACACGTCCGCCAGGAACCCGGCCACCGCGGCGCTGGTCACGGGCGACCCATCGAACACGCCCCTGGTCTCGGTCGCGATCCCCACGAGCGCCAGCGCCCCGGCCCGCTGCCCGAGCGGGTCCAGCGTTTGATAGAGCGCCAGATCATCCGGCACGAGCGAGACGTCGATCCGCAGACGCGCCAGCGCCGCGGCGGAGCGAAAACGAATGATCGACTGCTCGGGTGTCACCCAGCCCCACTGCGCGTGCGCAGTCGGATTTTCGAGGAACTTTCGGTATTCCTCACGCCAGCCCTCCGGTATGGAGGACTCGATGTAGTCCTCCATGTATTTTTTCCTCTCGGCGGGATCCAGCGTCATCCTCGGGTTCACGGATTGCGGATCAACAAGCACGAGTTGAAGGACCGGGAGGGCGGATCTCGCCGCGGGGCCGATCAGCCCGAGCGCCTGCATCGCAACGGAATGGGGCCCGTTCTCCACAGAAAATATCGACTCGATCGCGGGCACAACGCGTCCAACATATTGCTCATCCACGAGATGAGCGATTCGTAGAATGTCGCTGGCGGGACCCGATCCCGGGTGGGTCAAAGCCTCGATGAACAGCCGGATCTGGCGCGGGTCCGTGTACCTGCGAATGCCGCGTTCGTCGAATTCGCTCACCTCGAGCAGGGCTTGGTATGCGAAGAGCCGCGCCCGCTCCCCTGGCGCAAAAGCGGGGTCGTTCCGAAGGCGGTCGTCGAGCGCGGCGATCACAACCTCAGCCGGGATGGACTCAGCGAGAGCGCCGAATTCCTGCGGATTCGCTGGTCCCGACGCCAACTGATCGACAGCGACGTCGAGCCTCGAATCGGCCTGCTGGCCGAGCGCCAACAGGGGCGTCGCCGCAACGAGCAGGGCGCCGCACCGGCAAAGGCGTGTTTGCATCTGGCGCTTCAAACCATGATCCCTTGTCCTCGATGGTATGCGAGCGCGTCCCGCCGCGCCCGCCACCGGTGCGCGTCAGGGCCGGGCCGTGAACTCAGAAGGGTCGAATCCGGCATCGAGAATGAACTGCTTGGTGAATCCGATGATCTCGGGGTTCTGTGTGGTCGCGGCGTTGTCCAGCATCGCCTGGAGCATTGCTCGCCGGGTCTCCACGGTGATGTCATCCCGCCTGACGCAGAACATCCAGAGGCCGACGGGTGACGCCTCGAGCAGGTCGTGCGTCGCTGGGTCCATGAAGAGGTCGCGCGCACGGGCGATCGCGCGCCTCCGCCCGGCGTCGTCCGTCCAGACGGGGTACTCCCCGGACAGCGTCCCCAGGAGAACATGACCGGCCGCCGCCCGGCCCACCACATCAAGCCCCATGTAGCGCGGGAAGTCCTGATCGGCGAGGCCGTGACGGAGCCGGATGTACATGGCGGCGCCTCGAACATCTTTCTGGTCTCGCCGCAGGCGCTCTCGATCGTCCGCCGTCTCGGGGAAACCCTGGGTTGTGAACGACGCCCCGGCCACGGTCGCCCCGTACTCGGGATCGAACGCGACCCGACCGATCACATCCATCGCCCCGGGCGAGATCGGGTAGGGCCTCCCGAGCAGGAACTTCATCGTCCCATAGACGGTTCGTGGCTCGACGCCGGGCGCGGTCAGCCAGCGGCTCGCGTGCCGGCCGATGAGCGTGTCGAACGACGGATCCGCACGCTGCCCGAGCACGCCCAGCGCTTCGCCGCGGAACCGGCGCCCGGGGGCCGCCGCGCGCAAGACCCAGCCGACCAAGGCTTCGTCCCGGATGCGATCCTGCGGATCGCCCACACTCCGGAGCGACCGCAGGACGTTGCCCGCGGTGTCCGAATCCAGAGCGGGCGGCACTTCGGACAGCGCCACCTGCGCGACGCTGCTCCAGACCTCGTGCGCGTCCCACCCAGCCTCGAGGATCGCGTCGATGGCCCGGTCGGCGGGGTACGGCGCGGCGCACGCCTCGGCCACCGCGTGTTGCAGCCGCTGGTCCGCTGCCGCGCCGAGGGCCATCGCCGACCAAGCCACAATCAGGATGATCCGAGTGGACGAGAGCATCACGGCCGGCGCCTCCTGTGTCGTGCAGTAAAGGTGTTGATGTGAGCAACGAGCCAACCGCTCGCCATTGCACCTTCAATTCGAGCGCACCGAAACACAGCGCGAACGGGCTCTTCCCCGCGACTATGGGGCTGTAGAGAGACAGGTTGTTGACAACCCCCGGCGGCGGTTCGTCAGCGCCGTTTGCGGGAAGCGCGGACACGGGCGATCCATTGAGGTACAGCTCATGCGCGGGGAACTCGTCATGATTCGCATTGATCTCGTAGAGCACGGTCTGCTGGCCCGTATCCGGATCGATCCTTTGTTCAACGCCGATGGTGATGCATGTGTCGATTTTCCACGTGATGAAAGCGGGCGAGCGGTGCGGCCTGGGCCATCGCACCCGGCGTCGCGAACGCCGTCAAAACCAAGAGACAGAGAGAATGATGCAGCGACATCGGGAGGGCTCCGTGCTGGACGCGTCCTCGGGAGAGTCTACCGGGCCGCTGTCGAACGAATACGGAAATAATGACTATTGCGTTCACATCCCCGGATCGGGGAGGCCCAGGGCGCGGGTCATCGCGTCGTGCAGGTCGGTGTGGTGGCCGGCGGCTCGGACGAGATCGGCCCCGGGGCCCGTCGCGGTGACGAGCACGGGGTCCGCCGCGTGCGCCCTTCCCGTGAACGCGACGCCGAGGTGGTTGGCGAGGATCGACCCCATCACGCTGGTAAGCCGGTCGCGCCCGCGGTAGGGCGCGACGCGCTCGCCGCGCAGCGCGCGGGCGAGGGCCCCGACCTCGAACCCGTCGAGCCGGGCGCCGGTCGCCTGGTCGATCAAGTCGGCGAGCGCCTCGGCGGTCCGCTCCCCCTCGTCGAGCCGGCCGAGCTCGTCACGGATCCAATCGAAGGACCGTGACGCCGACGCCAGCCGGGCCAGGGCCTCGTCGCCCGCGTCGCCGGCGGCGCTGAAGCCCGGGTTGGCGCAGGCGTGGTCCGTCGTCGCGATCAGCAGCGTGTCGTCGCGCTCGGCGACGAACCCGAGGAGGAGTTCAAGCGTCTCCTCGGCCTCGATCATCTCCCGGGCCAGGGCCGCGGCGTCGTTGGCGTGGGCGGACTCATCGACGCCCTCGTTCTCGATGAACAGGCAGAACCCGCCGGGCGCGCCCGCCAGCGCGTCCAGCGCCAGCCGGGCCAGGTCGCGCAGGCCCGGCGCCCGCGCGTCGCGGTCGATGGCGTACGGCAGGGCGCCCGGCGCGAGCAGGCCGAACGTGGGGTGGTCGCGGACCTCGGCCAGGGCCGGGGCGAGTTCGTCCCACGATCGCGCGACGCGCGCGTCCGAGCCCGCGAACGCTTGATCGGTGAAGTCGCGCGCCCCTCCCCCGACCGCGAGGTCCACTCCCCGCTGGACCATCTGCCGGGCGATCCG
>RFGI01000149.1 GCA_003696725.1 Planctomycetota bacterium
CCACCCGTCGCCGTCGATGTCCTCGGCCCAGAGGCCGGAGCCCTTGCCGTTGCCGATGCCCATGGCGCCGTTGTCGTTCTGGGCGAGGACGTTGTCCTGCTTGTCCACGACGCACAGCCAGGTGTCGGGCTGGGGGCCGGGGACGAAGCGTTTCTCCAGGAGGCCCTGGAGCATGCTGCACTCGAGGCCGAAGGTGTTCTTGGTCTCGCAGAAGTCGTTGGGCTCGTGCTCCTTGCAGAACTCGGTGGGGATGTCCTCGGCGACGACAAAGAAGTCGATGTCCACGTCGTCATCAGAGCCGCCGGCGGCGTCGAGCTTCTGGAGCAGGAAGGAGCCGTTGTCCAGGGGCTCGCGATCGTCCCAGAAGGAGACGTCGACATTGCCGAAGTCCGTGCCGCCTTCGAGCGCGTTGAAGGCGCCGGCGCGCGTGAGTTCGTCGATCCCGAACGGGCCGTTGAGGCCGGCGATGGTCTGGACCGAGCCGACAGCCGGGTTGATGGTCGTGTGGTAGGACGCGCCGGAGGTGAGCGTGACGGTGAACTCACCGCCGACGACCACGCCGTTGGCGAGCTCGATCATGCCCTGGAAGTCGGCCAGCACGCCGTTGAACGCGACCTGGTCCGTCCCGTCGATCAGGATGCCGCTGATCGTGGAGTTGCCGTCGGTCGAGAGGACGACCGTGCCCGTGTGGTTCAGGCCCGTGAACCCGCCGACCTTGGTGGCCGTCAGGCTGTTGACGTCCATCTGCAGGACCGGCTGCGCGCCCGCGGCGGCGGCCAGCGCCCCGGCTGTGCCAACAGCCGTCGCGCAACACAAACTCTTCATCCGTCGCATTGTGAGCCCCTCACACAGGACCGGCCCGAACGAACCCGGCGCTCCCAACGCGGTCAGCCCCTTGACCCGTGGTCGGTCCTGAAACTCTGTCCTCCGAATCACCCCCATCATGCCCATAAACGCCTGATGTGCAAGCCTTTTCTGGGACATACCGACCGTGGCGGTCCGAGAACGCGGCCCCGCTGGTGGATACCGGACCGGGCCGGCGCCCGCGCCAGAGCGGCGCGGAGCCGCTAAGTTTGGTTATCACAGGGCTTTGTGGGCGCGCGGCCGGGGCGGCCCGGGACTCAGAGCTCTTTGAGCGCCGCGAGCGTTTTTTGCAGCGTCTGCTTGGCGTCCCCGAAGACCATCAGCGTCCGGTCGGCGAAGAAGAGCTCGTTCTGGACGCCGGCGTACCCGGCGCCGAGCGACCGTTTGAGCACGAAGCAGGCGCCGGCCTTGTCCACGTCGATGATCGGCATGCCGAAGATCGGGCTCGTCGCGTCGTGGCGGGCCGCGGGGTTGACCACGTCGTTGGCGCCGATGACCAGCGCCACGTCGCAGGTTTCGATCTCGGCGTTGGCCTGCTCGAGGTCCAGGAGCTGCTCGTAGGGGACGTCGGCCTCGGCGAGCAGCACGTTCATGTGCCCGGGCATCCGGCCGGCGACCGGGTGCACGCCGTACATCACGGTCACGCCGCGCGCGGTCAACACGTCGGCGAGTTCGCGCACGGCGTGCTGCGCCTGGGCCACGGCCATGCCGTAGCCCGGCACGATCATCACGCGCCGCGCCGCGTCGAGCATGATGGCGAGGTCCTCGGGATCGGCGCTCTTGACGGCCCGGCCCTCGGCCGTCGTGCCGGCGGCGCCGGTGGAGTCGGCCGTCCCGACCCCGGCGAACAGGACGTTGGCCAGCGACCGGTTCATCGCCTTGCACATGATCGCCGTCAGGATCAGGCCCGACGCGCCCACCAGGGCGCCCGAGACGATCAGCGCCAGGTTGTAGTCCACCACGAACCCGGTCGCCGCGGCCGCGAGCCCCGAGTAACTGTTCAGGAGCGAGACCATCACGGGCATGTCGGCGCCGCCGATCGGCACGGTCAGCGCGACGCCCAGCGCCAGGGCGATCGGCACAAGCAGCGCCAGCGCCCACCCGGGCCCGGCCCACCCGGCCAGGACGACGACCAGGGCCAGGGCGACCACCACGCCCGCGATGTTCAGCGCGATCTGCGCCGGCAGCCGCACCGGGGCGCCGCTGATGGCCCCGTGCAGTTTGCCCGCGGCGACGATCGATCCGCTGAACGTGACACACCCGATCAGCGCGGACAGGCCCACCATCAGCAGCACCGCGCCGGCGAGGGTCTCGCCCGCGGTCCGGGCCTGGGCCCACTCGCCGGTGACGACCAGGACCGAGGCCAGCCCACCGAACCCGTTGAAGAGGGCGACCATCTGCGGCATCTGGGTCATCTGAACGCGCAGGGCCAGGACCGCCCCGATGCCGCTCCCGAGCACCACCGCGCCCAGGGCCAGGGGCAGGGCGCCGGGGTCCGCGTGCAGCAGCGTCGCCAGGATCGCCAGGGCCATGCCCACGGACGCCAGGGCGTTGCCGGCGCGGGCCGTCTTCGGCGAGCGCAGCCGCTTGATCCCGAAGATAAAGCAGAACGCCGCCAGCAGGTACGCGATGTCGCGGGCGGCGTCGGCGGCGGCGGCCTGGGCGAGCAGCGTGATGGGGGTGAGGTCCGGCGTCATCGGCGTCACTTCCTCGTGAACATCCGGAGCATGCGGTCGGTGACGAGGAAGCCGCCCACCACGTTGATCATGGCGAAGACGATCGCCGCCAGCGCAAGCCACCTCGCCGCCGGGCTGAGCCCGCCCTCGGCGTCACCACCGGCGGCGAGCGTCGCCAGGGCCAGCCCGCCGACGATGGTGATCCCGCTGATCGCGTTGGACCCGCTCATCAGCGGCGTGTGCAGGGTCTGCGGCACCTTCTGGATCAGCTCGTACCCCACCGTGATGGCCAGGGCGAACACGAACAGGCTCATCACCAGGATCTCGTTCACGACGGGGCCTCCTCGGTGGGCGCCGGGCTCGGGGCGGCGCGCGCCGCATCGAGACGGAGCTCCCCGGCGTGGACGACGCACGCCGGGCCGACCATGTCGTTGTCGAGGTCCACGCGGACCGCGCCGTCGTCCCGGAGCTCCTCGAGGAACGCCAGGGCGTTCTGCCCGAACATGCGGCTGGCGTCGACGGGGAGCTCGGCCGGGAGGTTGACGGGGCCGTCGATGCGCACCCCGCCGCGCTCGACCGTGGCGCCGGGCTCGGTCAGTTCGCAGTTGCCGCCGGCCGGTGCGGCGAGATCCACGACGACGGCGCCCGGCCTCATCCGCTCCACCGTCGCGGCGTCGATCAGGCGCGGGGCAGGCTTGCCCGGGATCAGCGCGGTGGTGATGACCACGTCGGCCTCGGCGATCACGCCGGCGAGGGCCTCACGCTGGCGGGCCTGCTCCTCGGCCGATTGCTCGCGGGCGTAGCCGCCGGCGGTCTCCGCGTCACTCGAGACGCCGCCGAGGTCAACGAACCGGGCGCCGAGGCTCAGCACCTGTTCCCGGGCGGCGGCGCGAACGTCGTAGGCCTCCACGATCGCGCCCAGCCGCCGAGCCGTGGCGATGGCCTGCAGCCCCGCGACCCCGGCGCCCAGGACCAGCACACGCGAGGGCGTGATCGTGCCCGCGGCGGTCATCATCATCGGGAAAAACTTCGGGCACAGGGCCGCCGCTCGCAGGACCGCGCGGTAGCCCGCCGCCGTGCTCATCGAAGAGAGAACGTCGGCCTTCTGCGCCCGGGTGATGCGCGGCAAACGCTCGAAGGCGATCGCCGTCACACCTCGCTCGGCGCAGGCCTGAAGATGATCCCCACCTCCGGCGGGGTCGAGCAGGCCCAGGAGCACGCCGCCGGGCTTCATGGACCCGATCAGGTCCGCCCCGGGAGGGCCGACCGCGAGCAGCACGTCGCACCGAGCCGCGACGGCGTCCGCGTCGGGCACAACCTCGGCGCCCGCGGCGCGGTACGCGTCGTCGAACGCGAACGCGCGCTCGCCCGCGCCGGCTTGGACGACACCGGCCCACCCGGGCGGGCCACCCTTCACCGGGGCGAGAGCCTTCTTGAGGTGCTCCGGGAGCAGCGCGACGCGCGTCTCGCCCGGGGCGGTTTCACGGATGACGCCGAGGACAGGGGGCACGCGGCGCTCCTCCTTGCGTGGATGATCTCAGGATCGCAGCATCCAGAATGTAGCATGGGTCGGTGTCCGCCGCCGGGGCGCGTCGCCCCACCGTGCGCACGCCGGTCGGTTGACCGCCCGCCCGCGCGGGGTAGAGTGAGCGGCTCGGCTCGCACGAGCGGCGATGTAGCTCAGCTGGTCAGAGCGAGGGATTCATAAACCCTAGGTCGGAGGTTCGAGTCCTCCCATCGCCATTGGACTGAGGTCTGCACCCCGATCCGTCGCGCGACCCGCCGGCGAGCGATCACGTGGACGCCGCCCGCGAGCACGGCGCCGGGCGGGTCCGAAGGGCAGATCCGGCACGACGATGACCTGACCGAGGACGATCTCTTCGCCCATGCCGGGCGTTGCTCCGATCCCTCGCGCGCAAGATCGGCGGACCCGCGCGCCGCCTCGGCGTTCAGTCCTTGCGAAAGTACGGGCGGGAGGACTCGAACCCCCAACCTCCTGATCCGTAGTCAGGTGCTCTATCCAATTGAGCTACGCCCGCAGCGGGTCCAGCACGACGCACCCGTCCGCAACTGCACCGCGACTCCAAGAGTCGGCGGCTCAGGGAATCGCATCGGCGATTGTAGAGCGGGGGGCCGAGAGAGGCAACGCGGCCCCTCGCTGACCCCGCGCGCGGCGGCTCGCTGCCACCGCCGCCCGGGGCGCCGAC
>RFGI01000004.1 GCA_003696725.1 Planctomycetota bacterium
AAGCCCATCGGGCTGGGCGTGTGCGTCACGCTCACGAGCCCGGCGTGATGGATCGCCGCGAGCAGCAGGCCGCACGCGATCCCGACCGATTCGTTGATGTAGTACACCCGCGAGCCGTCGTCGGCGCGGGCGAGCTTGAAGACCGCGATGAGCCACGGCGCCACCTCGAGGAACGACTTGTCGGGGTCCGTGCCCAGGGGCGCCAGGTCCGCGAGCCACTCGGCCGAGGCCCGGCGGCTATAGAACTCGCGCTCCTCGGCCTCGGCGCCGGCGCGGATGGCGCGCTTCAGCGCCGGGTCCTGCACGCACACGAAGCGCCACGGCTGCTTGTTGGCGCCGGAGGGCGCGGTCCCCGCGGCCCGGACGCACCACTGGATGGTCTCGCGCGAAACGGGCCGATCGCTGAACATCCGCACCGTCCGCCGGGTGCGCATCGTCTCGTAGAACGCCCGGGCGGCGGCCTCGGGCGGCCCCGACGGCTCGCGCCGGGGCGGGAGCGGGACGAACTCGGGCGGTGGGGGCGCCGGCATGAGGGCCACCGTAGCGAGCCCGATCAGCCGTCACCGGACGCGAGGGCCTGGAACTCCCCGGCGTAGGCCACCCGCAGGGCGTTGTTGAAGAGGTTGAGCATGTTGATGTAGCCGATGGTGAACGTGAGCTCGGCGATCTCCGCGTCGGTGTACGCCGAGCGCAGCCTGTCGAACAGGGCGTCCGGGACGCGGGTTGAGTCCTCCATGACGGCGCCGGTGTACTCGACGGCCAGCCGCTCGCGCTCGCTCATCTGGTCGGGTGTGTCCAAGAGCGCGATCGGGTCGTCGCTCAGGCCCAGCATCCGCGCCACGGCGACGTGCGAATCCCGGCAGAACTGGCAGGCGTTGCGGCGTGACGCCTCGATGATGACCAGCTCCTTGATCCGCCGCTCGATCAGCCCGCCCGGATAGACACAGGAGGAGAACCCCGCGAAGGCGCGCAGGATCTCGGGACGAAGGGCCAGCGCCTGGAGCATCTCGGAGGGCGCCCGGCCGGCCCGCACCAGGTCGGCGCTCTCCTTGAACGAGGGGTCGTCGGCGATCAGGTCGAAGGCGGCGCGGATCTGCTCAGGGGTGACGGTCAGGCGCATGATTTCAGTCTCGCTTTTTCGTATTGGCGGGGCGCGACCCGGCGCGGCGGCGCGCCCACAGCGCGGCGGCGGCGGCGGAGGCGCCCACGGTGTTGGCGACCAGGTCCCAGCCGGTGTTCTCGTACCCGCCGACGTTGGTCTCCGGCAGGATCCGGGTGGCGGCGAACTCGACCAACTCGTTGACGGCGCCGAGGCCCAGGCCCATCAGCGCCACGCCCACCGCGAGCCCCGCCGAGACCCGACCCGGGCGCGCCAGCAGCGGGCGCACCGCCGCCTCGCAGACCAGCGTCGCGACGCCGAAACCATACGCATGGACGACGTGGTCGTACCGCAGCGCGCCGCGGACGATCCACATGGAGTAGAGGACCGGCTGGCCCTCGGGATCGGTCAGCCCGGCCGGCGCCGGGACCGATCCCCCCGCGACGTGCAGCAGGCCCCACACCGACAGGGCCCAGGCCAGGGGCGCGGGCAGGGCGGCGCGCCGATCCACGATGAAGATGAGCCCGACAAGCGCCAGCATCACGGCGAGATAGAACAGGAACTCGGCGTTGCCCCGGGCCACGACGACCGCGCCGAACGAGGCCAGGTACACCCCGGTGAACACCGCGACAGGGATGAGCGGACGCCGGACCATCTGTGTTCTGTCTATACTCCGCCGCCTGTCGGTTAGCGGTTGATTCGAATTCTTGCCTCACAGGAGCCCGGAAACATGAATCAGTCTGAGATTACTCGGATTGCCGAGTCGCTGTCGTCCCTGAGCCGTCGGAATCGCGATGTACGCGAAGCGATGTCGCTGATCGGGTCGCTGCTGCTGGCGGTGTCCGGGGGCGGCCGGGCCGGGAGCCTGGAGCCGGCCGGACGCCGGTCGGGCCCCTCGCGCGAGGGCCCGGCCCTGGACGCGCGGCCGTCGGGCCCGCCGGTTTCGCTGGAGATGATCGCCGAGCGAGCGAAACTCAAGGCGGAGGCCGCGCGATGGGCCGTTCAGCGGCGTGTGCTGGAGGCCCGCGGCGCCGACTTCGAGACCGAGATCCGCCCCCAGGACGAGGCCCTGGTCGCTCGGGCCAAGGCCCTGCCGGACTGCTTCGTGTGGACGCTCTCGCCGCAGACGGCCCTCCCCGACGCGGAGACGATGGAGACGATCGCCGGCTGCTACGAGTGCCTGGCGGCGGCGGCCGAGTCGATGGAAGCGCTGGACCGCGCCGGCGCCGACCGCGACCTCCAGCAGCAGGGCATGCTGCTGATCGCCGCGGGTCAGTCGGCGTTGCGGCAGGCGCTCTTCAACGCCGACCGCCGCCAGCGCGACACGGACCAGGAAGAGGCGTTCCGCTGGCTCAAGCAGCAGACCGCCGGCCGGCGGATCTATGTCCCGAGGCACATGCGCCTCAACGACCCCGCCGATCCGGCGCAGTGGCAGAGCCGGGTGGAGGAGGCCCGCCGGCTCGTCGAACAGGCCGGCACAGACAAGGATCGAGCCGACGCCGTCCGCGGGCATTTCGACACCATCCGCGCCCACGCCGAGCGCGTCGACGCCGGCGAGGCGACCGAGGAGGACTGGGCGGCGATCGACCGGGCCGTCGCCACGCTTGTCGAGGAGTTCGGCGTGGCGCCCGGCTCGACCCCGATGTGCGAGGCGCTCGAACTCGCCGTCGACGGCCCGCCGGAGGGGATCGAGGTCGGCCCCGCGCTGCGGATCGCTCTGCGCGAGTGCGAGGCGTGGCTGGACACCTTCGAGGATGACGAGGGCGAGGACTGGGAGGACGCCGAGCCCGAAGCGGCGCAAGCCGCCAGCGCCTGAGGCTCGGTTCACGGAAACAGACACAGGCTGTTCGACCCGATCAAGCCCGGATTTCGGGCTTTTGTTGTCCAGTGACCGTTGGTGTATTTTGTCTTGACAATCAGAATCGTCGGTTGTACTCTCCGCTCATGCTCGCCGATGAGCCCTCGATTTGCGTGCTCGAGACCGCGGAGCAGGCGTCGGCCCTGACCGACACCCTGCGTCGGCGGGTGCTGGCGGCGGCCGGGGCCCCGGACTCGGCGGCGGGGATCGCCCGCCGGTTGAAGCTCCCCCGGCAGAGGGTCGCCTACCACCTGCGCGAGCTTGAGCGGGTCGGGCTTGTGCGTCTGGTTGAGGAGCGCCGACGGGGCAACTGCCTGGAGCGTGTGGTCCGGTCGGTTGCGGATCACTTCGTGCTCAGCCCGGCGATCCTGGAGGACCTGGGCCCGCCCGACCATCCGCCGCCCACCGCGGACCGGTTCAGCTGGGGGCGCCTGGTGTCGCTGGCGGCTCGGGCTCTCGCGGACCTCTCCCTCCTGCGCCGTCGCGCCGACGAGGCGGGCAAAGCGCTGCCCACTTTTTCGCTCGACTCGGAGATCAGGCTGGCGTCGCCGGCGGCGCTGACGGCCTACGCCGACGAGGTCGCCGACGCGATCGCCCGGGCCCAGGCGCGCCATCACGACGCCGACGCCCCAGGCGGGCGCTGGTTCCGCCTCTTCGTCGGGGCCCACCCCGCGATCACCAAGACCGCCGAGGAGGCTCGGCTCGAATCCCTGAAGAACAAGGAGCGCCACGGTGGATCAGAAGCAGACCGAGCGGCGGGTTGAGCGGGAGATGGAGATCGACGCCTCGCCCGAGGCCGTCTGGCGCGCCCTGACCGACGCCGCCGAACTCATGCGCTGGTTCCCCCCCGAGGCCGAGGTCACGCCCGGCGTCGGCGGCGAGATCCGCCTCAAGTGGGGCGAGCACTGGGACGGCCGGTGCGCGATCCAGGAATGGGTCCCCGGCGCCCGACTGGTGTACACCTGGATGGAGAACATCGCCCCGCCGGACGTCGAGACGGGCCAGCCTTCAAAACCGCTGCTTGTCGACTTCCTGATCGAGGGGCGCGGCGGCAAGACGGTCTTGCGGCTCGTCCACTCCGGCTTCGGCCCCGGCACGGACTGGGATGCGATGTACGACGGCGTGCGCCGCGGCTGGCTCTTCGAGCTGTGCAGCCTCAAGCACTATCTCGAACGGTTCGAGGGGCTCGACCGGCGGTTCACCTGGTTGCATCGCCGGCCCGCCGCCTCGCGCGACGCGGTCTGGGCCGGGCTGCTGGGCGCGGGGGGGCTCTTCGGCGCCGGGGCGGACCTCTCCGATCTCTACATGGGCGAGCGCTTCACCGCCGCGTCGCCCACCGGCGAACCCATGACCGGCGTCGTCGAGATCTTCGGCCCACCCAAGGACTTCGCCGCCCGCGTGGACCAGCTCGACGGCGGCCTGTTCCGGCTGCACATCGACGCGTACCCCGACCGCGGCGTGACGGACGTGTACCTCTCCATCTCGTGCTGGGGCAGAAACGAGGCTCGCGCCTCCGACATCGGCCGGGCCTGGGAGGGCGCCCTGGACCGGGCCCTCGCCGAGTCCGTCTGACGAGAGCGCGGCCGCGCCACGGGTCACTCGACGGGCGCGGTCTCGAAGCCGGCTGCGGCGAGCACCGCCGCCAGCCCCCGCGCATCGCGCTCGTCGAACGCGCCCACGTCCCAAGAATCCAGGTCAAGGACGCCCCAGCACCGGCGCTCGCCGTCGCGCCGCTCGAACAGCGGCAGCACAATCTCCGACCGGTCGCGAGGGTCGCACGCGACGTAGTTCGGTCCGAGGTCGTTTGTGTCGCGCACGATCTGGATCTCGCCCGTGCGGTACCCGGCGCCGCAGACCCCGTGCAGCCCGATCGGCGAGCACGCGGGCGCATCCCGCCGAGGGCCGAGCACCAGCCGCTCCGATTCCGGCGCCGACTCGTCCACAACGTAGAACCCGACCCAGGACACACCGAGCTCGTGCAGCTCTTCCCACACGGCGTCGGCGACGGCGCGCATCCGCGCCTCGCGGCCCGAGCCCGCCGACACCGCGGCGCGCACCCGCCGGGCGACGGCCTCGTAGTCCCGGTCCCTCGGCGCGCCCGGCATCCCGCGTTACTCCCAGCGGAAGATCCGCACCGCGACCAGGAACGAGACGGCGCCCCACACGGCCAGGATCAGGAGCTCCCGCCCCTGCCCGACGACCGACGCGCCGTCGAGCATCACGTTCCGCAGCGCGTCGTTCAGGGCCGTCAGCGGCAGGAGCTTGATGAACGGGATCGTCACGTCGGGGAACCGCTCGTAGGAGAAGAACACGCCCGACGCCAGCCACATCGGCATCATCACGAAGTTCATCAGCCCCGAGGCGCCCTCGATGGTCCGCGCCCGCGAAACCGTCAGGACGCCCAGGCCCGCGAACGTCAGCGCGCCCAGCGTCGACACCAGGGCGAACGCGACCAGCGTCCCCCGGAACGGGACGCCCAGGACCCAGGCGCCGAAGCCCGCGACGATGGCCAGTTCCAGCGTCAGGAACACCAGCCGCGAGAGCATGAACGACAGGAAAAAGGACCCCCGCCGCATCGGCGTCACGAGCATCCGCCGCAGGAGCTTCTTCTGCCTGGTGTCGGCCAGGGCGAAGCCGATGCCCCACATCCCCGTGCCCATCAGGTTCATGCCGATCAGGCCCGGGAACAGGAAGTCGATGTACCGAGAGCCTTTCTCGGTCTGCTCGCGGACGACGGGCTCGGGGAGCGGCGCACCCCGCGCCGCGGCCAGGGCCTCGACGATGCGCAGCCGGGCCGTCTCGCCCTCGGTTCGCGTGGTGTCGATGTGCAGGATGGGCTCTCCGCCCCCGGGCGCCGGCTCGACGATCGCGTCGATTGCGCCGCGACGCAGCGCCACGCGCATGGCGTCCTCGGTCTGAAACGGCTCGACCTCCAGGCCGTCGGAAGCGCCCAGCGCCTCGACGAGCGCCGCCGACCCCTCGCCCGGGGCCACCGCGACCAGCGACGGCGCCGGCCGGGCCGACCGGAACGCCAGCCCGAGCACCACGGCCAGCACCAGCGGGAAGACGAAGACCCAGAAGACCGCCTCCGGCTCGCGCAGGAACGCGTAGACCCGGACGCGCGTCAACTCCCTCAGTTCCGCGAGCCTACTCATCGCGGAGGCTCTTGCCGGTCAGCGACACGAAGACGTCCTCCAGCGTGGGGCGGTGCGTGCGCAGGTCCTCGAGCGCCAGCCCCCGCGCCTCGATCAGCGCGAACAGCCCGCTGATGACCTCGTGCGCGTGGCGCACGGTCAGGACGACGCTGGCGCCCTCCCGGCGGATGGCGTTGACGCCGTCGAGCGCCAGGAGGTCCTCCTCGGTCAGCGCGCGGCCCGCGCCGGCGCCGAGGGAGAACTGCACGACGCTCTCGGCGTTGAGCGTCGCGATGATCGCCGCGGGCGTCCCCCGCGCGATCACCCGGCCGTGGTCCATGATGATGAGATCGTCGGCGAGGCGCTCGGCCTCCTCCATGTAATGCGTGGTCAGCAGCACCGTCCCGCCGGCGGCCTTGACCCGCTCGACGATCTCCCACACACGCCGGCGGGCCTGCGGATCGAGGCCCGTCGTCGGCTCGTCCAGGAACACGATCTCCGGGTTGTTCAGCAGCGCGACCCCGATCGACAGACGCTGCTTCTGCCCGCCCGAGAGGGTCTTGACGTAGGCGTCGCGCTTCTCGGCCAGGCCCACCGTCTCGAGCGCCTCGTCGATGTCGGCGCCGTCGCGGAAGAACGAGCGGAACAGCCGCAGCACCTCGCGCACCCGGAGCTTGTCGGGGAACTTCGATTCCTGGAGCTGGGCGCCGATGCGCTCGCGGATCTCGCGCGCGTCGCGGCGCCATGTCAGGCCGAGGATCTCGACCTCGCCCTCGTCCGGTTCGGTCAGGCCCTCGAGCATCTCGACCGTCGTCGTCTTACCGGCGCCGTTGGGCCCGAGCAGCCCCAGGCACGTCCCGCGGTGGACCTCGAAGTCCACGCCCGCGACCGCCGTCACCTCGCCGAACCGTTTGACCAGCCCGCGCACGCGCACCGCCGGGCCCGCATCGAGCAGGGGCGGGGCGACGCCGCTCAGATTGTCCACGGCCTGGCCCACGGGGCGGGGAGTATACCCCCGCCGGCGCCGTCACGCCCGCGTGTAGGCGATCTCCATCGCCTTGAACTCGGCGCCGTCCGGCCCGGAGAAGAACATCTCCATCAGGTGCTCGTCGTCGCTGGTGAGCGTGATGACCGTGCGCTTGGTCATCATGGCGCCGGTCTCCGGGTTGGGCATCTCGCCGGTCATGGTCCAGCG
>RFGI01000150.1 GCA_003696725.1 Planctomycetota bacterium
CCCACGCGGCGCCCGGCCCGCGGCTCACGGGCGCGCCCCCGGCACGTGCGTGTACGTCCCGCCGGAATCTCGGGCGATGCGCTCGAGCTGCGATCGGCCCTCGTCGCTGACGAAGGAAATTGTGTGGATCGGGATCGGCTCGATCCAGGCGCCGTTGAGCCGCGACGCCTCCTGCACGACCAGGTCGGAGAACTGCCCGTCGGTCATGAAATAGATGGCGTCCGGGCGCGGGCGCATCTCGAAGACGATCTCCAGCGCCGGCAGCGGGTTGGTGGCGCCCCCCGGCTCGATCGCGGCGATCTGCCGCACGGCGAAGTCGCGCGTGCGGTCGCCCGCTTTGGTCCAGCGGCGCTGCCCGCCCAGGACCCGCGGCGCCGATGAGAAGAACACCACCACGTAGGACGCGTGGTCGTCCAGGGCCAGGAGGCTCGAGGCCAGCTCCCGGCGGAGGGTCTCGATCTTGGGCCCGTTCATGGAGCCGGAGACATCGACCACGTAGGCGAAGCGCGTGCCCCGCGCCTCGACGCCGAAGAACGACGCGCTGCCCGCGCCGGCGCCGGCGCCGAGGTCCACCCCTTCACCGGCGCTGTCGCCCGCGCCCTCCAGGCCCGCCAGGCTCGACGCCGCGTCCTCCAGCCCCGCGTCGGGAACGGCGGCGTCGAACGCCGTCGGGTCCAGCGTCTGGGCCGGGGTCTGGGCGTCGATCGCCGGGGCGCTGGCGGCCGCGGCGGCTTCGAGCGCGGAAAGGTCCGCCTGGGTGACGATCGCAAGCTCGATCCCGTCGCCAGCGCCGCCCGAGCCCCCGGGCCGATCCAGCAGGATGAACGCCAGGATCACCAGCAAGACCGCGTGGACGGTCAGCGACAGCGCGAGCCCCAGCATCGGCGCCCGACGCGAGTCGGTCAGCCGGCGGAGGATCGGGTGGCCCACGTGGGCCTCGGCGGCGGGGCTGGGAGTCGGGGAGTCCTGCACGATGGGGAGTGTAGGCCCACCCGCCTTGCCCCTACACCTCCCCTCGGGCGCCGCTTGTGGCCCGCCCCTGTTCCGGGGATGATTGCGGCCATGTCCGCCGCCCCAACGCCGTACCGCCGGGTCCTCCTCAAGCTCAGCGGCGAGGCGTTCAGCGCCGCGGGGGCGGTCGGCGTCGACGCGGCGGAGCTCCGCTACATCGCCCAGGAGGTCAAGGCCGGCCGTGAGACCGGGGCGGCGCTGGCCGTGGTCGTGGGCGGGGGCAACATCGTCCGCGGCGCGGACCTGGCGCGCGAGGGCATCATCCACCAGGCCACCGCCGACTACATGGGCATGCTGGGGACGGTCATCAACGGGCTGGCGCTCAAGGAGGCGCTGGAGCGCATCGACCAGCCGGCGCGGTGCATGACGGCGATCGACATCCCGGCCGTCGCCGAGCCGTTCATCCGCGGGCGGGCGCTGAGGCACCTGGAGCTCGGCCGGGTGGTGATCCTCGCCGCCGGGACGGGCAACCCGTTCTTCACCACGGACACCTGCGCCGCGCTGCGGGCGACGGAGCTCGGGATGGACGTGGTGCTCAAGGCGACCAAGGTCGACGGCGTGTACTCCGCGGACCCCAACGCCGACCCCGCCGCCACACGCTACGACACGATCTCGCTCGCCGAAGCCGCCGAGAAGCGCCTGGCCGTCATGGACCAGACCGCCCTGACCATGTGCCGGGAGCGCGGGCTGCCGGTGGTGGTGTTCGACTTCAGGCAGCCCGGCGCCGTGGCCCGCGCCGTCGCGGGCGAGCCCGTCGGCACCCATCTGACGATCGACTGACGGGCGCCGGTCCGCCCGGTCAGAACGGGAAGACCACCGAGGCGTAAGCCATCGCGGCGTCCTCGCCGGGGTTGCGGTCCGAGCCGTCGATGCGGGCGTTGGAGATGTGCTGCCAGCGGGCGCCGACCATCAGCCGGGCGCCGCCCGGGCCGAGACTGCGTGTCAGGCCCAAGCCGGCGCGGGGCGTGAAGTTGAACTCTGTCCCGCCGTTGGGCACCTCGTTGCTGGCGCCGAGCACCCCGGCCCCGGCCTCGGCGAAGACCGTCCACGGGCCGCGGTCGATGAAGTGCCAGCGGAAGTTGAGATTGAAGTTCGCGCCGATCGCGTCGTCGGCGCCGGGGACGCCCCCCGGCTGATCGAACAGCCACCCGCCGAACTCCAGCCCCATCTCGAAGTCATCGACGATGAAGTAATGCAGCTGGATGTTGGCGTTGACGTTCGTGCCGACACGCCGGCCGCCGATCGCGCCCCCGCCCCCGACCGACCACCACCACGAGCCGGCGTCGCCGAACGCGGGCGCCGGCTGGCCCTGCGCCGCGTGGAACGACGAATCCAATGACAGCGACGCGCGTTCCGCGCCCAGCGTGCCCGCGTGGGCGGCCGACGGCAGGATCGACGTGCAGAGGATGGTCCATGCGAGACGGGGGAGGCGGATCAATCGCGGCATGGCGGTGTCCCTGTCGGCGGCGGGCCGGGCTCGCCGGCGTGTGCGTTCAGATGATCAGTGACTATCCCTGTGCCAGTTGGGTCAGAGCGTCGGCGACGGCGCTGGCCCGATCGGCGAGATCCGCGTGATCGACGGCGCGACCGGCGGCGGCGCGCGCCGCGCGGGCCAGAGCCAGCACCGCGTCTGTGAGCTCGGCCGGCGCCCCGCCCCGGATCTGACGGTTGACGTACCGCATGCGCGCGACGCGCAGCACATTGATTGTTGTCAGAAGCGTTTCCTCGGCGTCCGGTTCGCCCGCCGGCCCGCGCGCATCCAGCCACGCCCCGAACCCGCGGGCCATGGCCGCCAGGGCCCGGTCCTGCAGGGCGGGCGTCTCGGGCCCGGCCAGCGCCAGGGCGAGCGTCCCCGCGACATGGACCGACGGCTCCTGCTCGAGCGCCCGCTGGGCCCGGCGCAGCGCCGCGTCGAGGCGCGCGTCCTGGATCGCGTCGTTGTCGGCGTCGACCTGCTCGAGGGTGGTCCCGAGCTCCCGCGCCGCGGCCAGCCGGACCGCCGGGCGCGGGTCGTCCAGGGCGCCCAGGATCACGCCGAGCATCGGGTCGGTGGCGACGGCGCCGGCCACCGAGAGGGCCAGCCCGGCGCGCCAGGGGTCGGCCGTGGGCGCGACCATCCTCGCGATCGCGTCGTCCAGACGCCCGCTGTAGTAGAGCCGGAAGCTCACCGACGCCGGGCCTCGCACCGGCGCCGCGATCAGGTCGCGGGCGCGCTGAGCCTTGGCGGGGTCGCCGTGCTCGAGATCGTCGACCAGGGGGTCGAGGTGCGCTGCGATGGCCTGCTCATCGGCCGAGGTCAGAGGCTGGGCCGTCACCGGCAGGGACGACTCCTGGGCCGACAGCGGCGCCGCGGCGACCACCGCCACCCCGACCGCGCAAACAAGAACCAGACGCGGACGTACCATGACCGTCACATCCTGACGCAGTGCGGGCTCGGCCGAGCCGATGATCCTGTGACCTGACCGACGCGGGAGTGATCGGCCTCCCGCCCCGGCCGAGACGGCGGACCGTAGCACCGCTCCCCCAGAGCCGTCAACCACGCCGGGCCCGCACACCCGTTGCTCCGGAGGACCCGCCCAGCCGTGCCAGCGCATCGACCGACCCCGACCCCACCGGCCGCGCCCAGCGATGTGTATCCTCCGGGCGCCAGCCATGCTCAGGCGCACGATCACATCGGCGTTGATCCTCTCGGCGTGGGCGTGGTCGACGCTGCTGGTCGTCGGGGGGGCGGCGCTGGCGGTCTCGCCCCCCGGCGCGACGCCGTGGAGCCCGCTGAGCGTCGCCCTGGCCGGCCTGGCGGGGATCGCGGCCGGGGTGTTCGTCTTCGAGGTACGCGTCGCCGACCGGCTCTTCCCCCGCGCCCCGGCGAGCCTGACCACGAGGGTTCAGATCGCCGCGGGGGCGCTGATGGTCGTCTTGGCCGGCGCCGCCGTGGTCTCGTTCATCGTGTTGGGCTAGCCGTGTGCGCCGCCTCGGCTGTGGTGTTCTCCACGCCGCCGGGCGCCGCCCAAACCGAGCCAATCGCCGACTCCGCCGAGCCGGAGGCGCTGGCGCCCCTGGTCGCGGACCGCCTGGCGCGCGACGCCCTGCTCCTGCTGCGGGCCATGGATTCGCCGCGGCCCGAGGACTACGCCCTGGTGGCCAGGCTGCTTGAGCGCGCCGACGGGATCGACGACGCCAACCCCTCCCTCGCCCGGCTGATCGTCCGGGCTTGGCGCCTGGCCGGCGACGAGGGCCGGGTCATCGAGTGGACGCGCCGGGTGGTCCGCGAGGACCCCTCCGACGAGCCCGCCGTCCTGCGCCTGATCAGCGACCGGATCGCCCGGCTCCAGAGCATCGAGGACCGCCGGTCGGCGTACGAGCGGCTCTTGGGCGCCGGCTCGGCCCTGGACCCCGCGATCCGCAGCCGACTGGCGCTCGACGACGCGCTGCTGGCCCGTGAGTTCGGCGACGAGGCCCGCTTCCTCGAGCGCCTGAGCCAGGCCCTCGAGCTCGATCCGACAAACAAACAAGCCGCGGCCCTGGCCGTCGCCACCGCCCTGCCGACCGCCGACGACCCGCTCGAGCGTGTGGAGCTGATCGCGAATCTCGTCCTCGCCGACCCCTTGGACCCGGCGTCGCTGCGCGACCTCGCCGAGGCGTTCATGAGCGTCGGCGCCTATCACGCGGCGGAGCGCTTCTTCAACCTCGCCCGTCGGCGCATCATCGAGGACGACCCGCTCGCCGCCCGCGCGATCCGCGGCCGGCTCATCCTGGCGAACTGGGCCACCGAGGGCACGCGCCCGCTCCTGGACCTTCTCGACCAGTCGGAGCGCGCCCAGCGGCACGCCATCGAACAGCGGCGACAGGCCGCGATCGACAACGGCGACGACCCGGCCGAGATCCCCGACTACACGCCCGACGCGCTGAACGAAACCGTCCGCCTGGGCCTGACCCTCGCCCTGGGCGACACCCACGAAGCCCGGCGCTCGCTGGACCGGCTGCTGGCCCTCGCCGAGGCTCGGCAGGCCGACGCACAAGCCGCCGGCGCCGACCCCGATGAAGCCGCCCGCGTCCGACAGGCCAACGCGCGCGAGCGCCTCTGGCTCCGGCTGTGGGCCGGGATGGATCTGGACGAAGCCGAGGCCGACCTCGACGATCCCGAGGGCCTCGGCGAGGGCGCCCCGCTCGACCTGTACCGCGGCGTGCTGCTCGCCCAGCGGGGCGAGATCGACGCCGCCCGGGAGCTCCTCGCTCCCCTCGCCGACGCCGACCCGCGCGCCCGGCTGGGCCTGGCCGTCGCCGCCGAGCGTGCGGGCGATCGCGAGGGCGCGACCCACGCGTACGCCCGTGTGGCCCTCGACGCCGCGGGCGAGCTGTGGGGCGTGTACGCCCGGGCCCGGCTGGAAACGCTCAGGGGAGCGCCGGTCCCGCTGTCGGCCGTCGCCCAGCGCCTCGAGGCGTACGCCCGGGCGATGCCCGACACCGTCGACAAGGTCGTGAACGACCCGCGATCGATCATCGCCCTGCGGGCGGAGTTCGTCGACACCGAGCCAGCGCCGTTCGACCGGCTCGAACTGCGGATCACGATCCGCAACGCGAGCCCGATCCCCCTGGCCGTCGGCCCCGACGCGCCGATCTCCAGCGATGTGTTGCTGGCGCCCCGGGTGTCCATCGGCACGCGCGACGCGCGCGAGAACCTCACGCCGGAGGTCGTCTCCCTCGCCCGCCGGCTGCGCCTGGACCCGGGCGAGTCGCTCACCACGACCATCTGGGCGGACCGCGGCGCGCTGGGGACGCTGCTCGACCGCTCGGCGCTCGTCGCGGCGCTGGTGCGCATCCGCACGATCCAGCGGTTCGTGGTCACCGACGACGCCCGGTACATCGCCGCGGACCTGTCCGTGTCCGCGGACACGGATCCGATCAGACGCCGGCCGATCGCGACCCCCCGGGGCGGCGCCGGCGCCCTGCCCGATCTGATCCGCGCCGCGACCGGTCGGCGGCTGGCCGAGACGGCGCTGCTGGCCTTCAACGTCGTGGGCCGGGCGCGGGCCAACCCCGACGCGCCCGCCTTGGCCGAGCAGGTCCAAGCCGTCGCCGACGCGTTCACCGAGCGCCTCGGCGGGGCCTCGGCTTTCGAGCGGTTCATGCTCACGCGGCTGTTGCCGGCCGAGTCGGCGTCGCCGCCGTTCGCCCCGGCGGTCGATCTTCTCCGGCAGGACGCCGACCCGCTGGTCCGGCTGGCGTTCGTCATGACCCGCGCCGCGGACCCCGCGGACCCGATCCTGGACCTCGCCGAGGCGAGCGACGACGCGCTGGTGCGCGACACCGCGCGGGCGGTCCGCCGCGTGCTCGCCGCCCAGGCTGAGGCCCGCGCCGCCGACGCCGGCGATCAGCCCTGATCGCGCGCCCCGGTCGCGCCCGCGCGAGCCGTCACACCCCCACGACGCGCCCCGAGCCCGGCGTGATCCGCCCGATGCGGTGCACCGTCTCGCCGAAGCGCCGCAGGCGTCGGGTGATCGAATCCGCGAACGCCGGCCTGACGATCAGGCAGTACCCGATCCCCATGTTGAAGACCCGGCGCATCTCGGCCTCCTCGACGCCGCCCGCCTCCTGCAGCAGCCGGAAGATCGGCGGGACGGGCCACGCCCCGGGGTCGATCTGCGCGTCGACGCCGACGTGCAGGGCCCGCGCGAGATTGCCCGCCAGCCCGCCCCCGGTGATGTGGGCCATCCCGCTGATGACCTTTTTCACCCGGTACGCCCGCTGGACGCGCACGACCGGCTGGACGTACAGCCGCGTCGGCTCCAGGAGGGCCTCGCCCAGCCGCCGGCCGTCGAGCTCGGCCCGCGGCTCGTCCAGGTCCAGCCCCGCGCGCTCGACGATCGCCCGCACCAGCGTGTAGCCGTTGCTGTGGATCCCGCTGGCGGCCAGCCCCAGCACCACGTCGCCCGGCTCGACCCGCGCCGGGTCGATCGCGCGGGGCAGCTCCACCACCCCCACCGCGAACCCGGCCAGGTCGATCTCCCCCGGCGGGTAGACGCCCGGCATCTCGGCCGTCTCCCCGCCCAGGAGCGCCGCCCCGGACCGCGCGCACCCCTCGGTCACGCCCTTGATGATCTCGGCGAGACGCTCCGGCTCGACCCTCGCCGTCGCGATGTAATCCAGAAAAAAGAGCGGCTCGGCGCCCTGCACGATCAGATCGTTCACGTTCATCGCGACCAGGTCGATCCCGATCGTGTCCCACCGGTCCAGGGCCTGCGCCAGCTTGATCTTGGTCCCCACGCCGTCGGCGCACGCCACGAGCACCGGCTCGCGATAGTTTCGCTTGAACAACTTCTCGTTGTAGTCCAGCCTGAACAGGCCCGCGAAGCCCAGATCGTTGCGGATGACGCGCGGCCCGTGCGTCCGGCGGACCATCGCCTGGATCATCGACGCGAATCGGTCGCCGGCCTCGATCGACACGCCCGCGTCGGCGTAGCGCAGGCCCCGGGCGCCCGGACCCGTCTCGGATTGCGCAGCGCCCCGGCCCATCGCGCCGCGAGGATACCGCCCGGGCCCGCGCTCGGCGCCGGTATCCTGAGCGCGATGCGACTCGAGCTCGAAATCGTGCATCTCGATCCAGACGCCGGCCGTGTCGCCGCGACGCACGCCGTGCGCTCGCAGGACGCGTACCTCGCGGACCACTTCTCGGGGTTCCCGATCCTGCCCGGGGTCCTGATGCTCGAGGCGATGGTCGAGGCGGCCCGCCGGCTCCTCGCCCAGCGCGACCCGTCTCTGGGTCGGCACGTTCTGGGGCGGGCCCGGGCGATCAAGTACGGCGCCATGGTCCGGCCGGGGCGGTCCCTGGAGGTCGAGGTCGCCCTCCACGCCGAGCCCGAGCCGGGCGTCTTCGAGTTTCGCGGCGTCGGGACCGTCGCCGAGCCCGGCGAGCCCGAGCCCCGGACCGCCGTGTCCGGGCGGTTCACTCTTCGCCCCATCCGTCAGGATCGCGGCTAGGTCCAGTTCGGTGGATCAGTGGGACGGGCGTCTCGCCCGTTGTGGTTGACATAGCAAACGGCCGAGACGGCCGCTGCACCGGCTGTCCCCGCCTCGGGTGGCGCCTGAGCGACCCGTCACACAGAACCGACGCCGGCGCCCGCGTTGCCGGCGGCACACTCGGGCCGTATCGTGCTCGCTCGCGTCGCCCGCGCCGGGTCGACCATCGGGACGCTGCCACCATGAACCGCGACGAGATCTTTGAGAAGGTGAAGGAGGTCCTCGTTGACGCGCTGGGCGTCGACGACGACGAGGTCACGCCGGACGCCAGCCTCACGGCGGATCTCGGCGCCGAGTCCATCGACTTCCTGGACATCGTCTTCAAGCTCGAGCAGGCGTTCGGGTTCAAGATCCCGCAGGGCGAGCTCTTCCCCGAAAACGTCATGGACAACCCGGAGTTCGTCCAGGACGGCCGGGTCACCGACGCGGGCTTGGCCGCCCTGAAAGAACGCCTCCCCCACGCGGACTTTACGCGGTTCGAGTCCGACCGCGAGGTGACCAAGGTCGCCGAGGTGTTCACCGTCGACGCCGTGGTCAACTTCGTCGAACGCAAGCTCGCGGGGGTGCAGGCCTGACCCCGCCGCCGCCGACGCACGCGCGCCGACCCGCGAACGAGCCCGAGCCGTGCGCTGGATCTGGATCGACCGCATCCTGGAGCTCGACCCCGGCCGGCGGCTGGTCGCCATCAAACACGTCGGGCTCGGTGAGGACGCCGTCCAGGGCCACTTCGACGCGACCGACGGGCTCGGGCCGGACCGGCCCGTCCTGCCCGCGCCGCTGATCATCGAGGGGATGGCCCAGACGGCCGGCGTCCTCGTGGGGCACGCCCGCGGCTTCCGCGAGAAGGTCATCCTCGCCAAGATCAGCCGGGCCGAGCTCGACGCCGACGCGCACCCCGGCGCGACCCTGCGCTACACCGCGACGCTCGACCGCATCGACGACGCCGGCGCCGCCACGTCGGGCGCGGTCGACCTGCTCGACCCCGCGCCGTGCGCGCCCGGCGCCGACCCGCGGGTCGCGACGGCGCCTCCCGCCCCGGCGGTCCCGATCGGCCGGGTCGACCTCGTCTTCAGCCACATCGACCACAACCGCGCCGGCGTCGAGTTCCCCGCCCACAACTTCGTCTTCGGCGAGTCCTTCAAAACCCTCCTCCGCGTCAGCGGGCTGGAGGGAGAAACATGAACGCTCGCTCTCGGAACGGCACCCGTTGGCCACAATCGAGACGGAGACACGCCGCGCCGTCAGGGCATTCTGGCGCCGACGATCCGCACAAGCGGACGCCCAGCGGCATCGGGGCGCCCGCGACGCGGGCGCACGAGGTTCGGTCACCGGCGGCAAGCAGATGGACGGGTTCGTCGACCTGTTCGCCTCGCTGGCGATGAGGTGCGGCATGCCTGCGGGTTCGGTCTTTCGCACGAAAGCCGACCTGCCCCTCCCAGGATTCTTCCGCGCAACGAAAGAATGGGACCTGGTCATAGTCCACAAGGCGCAGTTTGTCGCGGCGCTGGAACTGAAGTCGCAGGTCGGATCGTTCGGCAACAACTTCAACAACCGAACCGAGGAGGCAATGGGGTCCGCCCTCGATCTCTGGACGTGCTACCGGGAAGGGGGATTGCCTGCCGCCAACCAGCCGTTCCTCGGCTGGTTCATGCTGTTGGAGGACGCGCCGGGCTCTCAACGGCCGCTGCGCGTGCAGGAGCCGCACTTCCTTGTACTCTCGGAGTTCTATGACACGTCGTACGCGGACCGGTACGTCCTGTTCTGCAAGAAACTCACACTCGAGCGTCACTACACCGCAACGTGTCTGGCGCTCACGAGCCGGGCGTCGATCCGCAGCGGCGCGTACAAGGAGCCTGATGAATCTCTTTCGATCCGGCGATTCGCCGCGGCGTATGCGGAGCACGTTCGGGCGTCGCTCGCTATACTTGGCTGATTCATGCCCGGCGCCACTGCATCGTCAACGGCTGGGATCCACGCACTCGTGCGCGGCGACGCGCGTGATCTCTCATTCCTCGCCGACGGCTCGGTCCATCTGGTCGTCACGTCGCCCCCGTACTGGACGCTCAAGGAGTACCGGGACACCGACGGGCAGCTCGGCCATATCGAGAGCTACGAGGAATTCTTGGAGTCGCTCGGGCGGGTTTGGAAGGAATGTCACCGCATCCTCACCCCCGGCGGGCGCCTGGTGTGTGTCGTCGGTGATGTCTGCCTCTCCCGGCGCGCCCACGGCAGGCACATGGTCATGCCGCTGCACGCAGACATCATGGTGGCCTGCCGGAAGATCGGGTTCGACAACCTGAACCCTATTATCTGGCACAAAATATCAAACGCGAATTACGAGGTCGAGAACGGGAGCAAGTTTCTCGGCAAACCGTACGAACCCAACGCGATCATCAAGAACGACATTGAGTTCATTCTGATGCAACGCAAGCCGGGTGGGTACCGCAAACCCACGGACGAGCAGCGGGAGCGCAGTCGCATCGGCAAAGCCGAGTTCACAGAGTGGTTTCAGCAGATTTGGCGTCTCGGGGGCGCGTCGACACGACGCCACCCGGCGCCGTTCCCGCTCGAGCTCGCGTCGCGGCTGGTGCAGATGTTTTCGTTCGTCGGTGACACCGTAGTCGATCCGTTCGTCGGCACGGGCACAACGATCTTGGCGGCCCTGAATACAGGGCGTTCTGCGATCGGCGTCGAGATCGACCCGCACTACCTGGATCTCGCAGTGCGCCGGATCCACGGTGAGCATCGGCTCTTCGATGGAGGATCGCTCGAAGTCTTCGACGCCGGCGATCTCACCCCGGGAGAGCTCACACGTTGAACAGGAAGTGCGCCACGTCCCCGTCGCGCATGGCGTAGGCCTTGCCCTCCACGCGCAGGCGACCGGCCTCCTTGATCGCCTTCTCGCTCTTGAGTTCTTCGAGGTCGGCGACGGAGTAGACCTCCGCCCGGATGAACCCGCGCTCCAGGTCCGAGTGGATCGCGCCGGCCGCCTGCGGCGCCGTCGCCCCGGCCCGGATCGTCCACGCCCGCACTTCCTTCTCCCCGGCCGTGTAGAAGCACTGCAGCCCCAGGAGCCGGAAGAGCCCCCGCGCCAAGGCGGGCAGCGCCGGCTCGGCGATCCCCAGCCCCTCGAGCATCTCCGCCCGGTCCGGCTCGTCCAGCCGCGACAGTTCGACCTCCAGCGACGCGCACAGCGACACGGACTCCATCGCGTCGGCCCGGGCCCGGTCCCGCACGGCCGACGCCGCGGCCCCGGCGCCGGCGAGGTCGTCCTCCCCGACGTTGGCGACGTACAGCACGCGCTTGGCGCTGACCAGCCCCAGCTCCCGCACCACGGCCTGCTCCTGGGCCGTGAGCGCCCCTTGGGCGATCGCCGACCGCACCGGCCGGGCCTCCTCCAACCACGGCCCGACCTTCTTGAGGACCTCCAGCCGGTCCAGCGCCTTCTTCTCCCGGCTGCGGGCGCTGCGCTCGGCGCGGGGCAGGGCGTTCTCCACGACCTGGAGGTCCGCCAGGATCAGCTCCGACTCGAACGCGTCGATGTCCCGCTCGGGCGCGGGCGGCTGCCCGCCCGGGTCGAAGCACCGCACCACGTGACACAGGGCGTCGACCTCGCGCACGCACGCCAGGACCTTGCCCGCGGTGCTCTCGGCGCCGGCGCCCGCGGGCGTCAGGCCCGGCGCGTCGACCAGGCGAAGCGTCGCGGGGACGATCTTCTTCGTCGGCACGTGCCGGGCGATGAGGTCCAGCCGCGGGTCGGGGATGTTGGCGACACCGACGCCCGCCTTCATCGCGCCGCCGACCTCGCCCGCCGACCCGGTCAGGGCCGAGAAGAGCGTGGTCTTGCCGACGTACGACAGGCCGACCAGTCCGACGTCCATCGTGAGTGCCGCTCCCGGCGCTGACGCGCCGTTGCGACCCCTCGCCCAGCGAGGGGCCCGTCCCGTTTGCGATCCGCTGCGCCGGCAGGTTACTCGTCCAGCAGCACCAGGGTCGGCGCCTCGACGCGGGTCCCGGCCTCGTCGGCGATGGTGTGCCGAAAGCCCGGCCGCAGCGCCCCCGATGCCCACTGGCCGGCGGGGTTCATCGCGATGAACGCGACCTGATGATCGGGCAGCAGGCGGAACCGCCGGCGGATCCGGTCCAGCGCCTCGGCGACGGCGTCGATCGGCGCCTCGCCCCGGCGCATCAGCTCCACGATCAGGAACGACCCGCACACGCCGGAGATGATCTCCCCCGTGCCGGTGGCGGCGGCCGCCCCGGCCTCCTGATCCACATACAGCCCCTGCCCGACGATGGGCGAGTCCCCCACGCGCCCGGGGACCTTGAAGGCCATCCCGCTCGTCGAGCACGCCCCGGCCAGGGCGCCCGACGCGTCCTGCGCCAGGATCGAGACGGTGTCGTGTGGCGGCTCACCGGTGCGGAGGCGCGTGCCGGTTTCGATCCCGCGGAGTTCCTCAACGTTGATCGGCGGGAGCCAGCCGCGGTACTTGTCGCGGTCGATGGCCCGAGGGTCGCCGAGCCACCGCTCCCAGACGCTCCGCGCATGGTCCGTGAGCAGGTTCGTCCGACGGAACCCGCGCGACTCGGCGAAGGCCTCGGCGCCGGCGCCGGCGAGCGTGACGTGGATCGTCTCCTCCATCACGGCCCGCGCCAGGCGCGTGGGCTCGGCGAAGTCGCGCAGGAACATGACGGCGCCGCACCGGTCCGGGTCGGTCATCACGCAGGCGTCGAGGGACACCTGGCCCTCGGCGTCGGGCAGCCCGCCCAGCCCGACCGAATCGATCTCGGGGTCGGCCTCGATCGCGGTGGCGGCGTCGACCGCGGCGTCGAGCGCGCCGCCCCCCGAGAGCAGCGCAGGCATCGCCGCCCGGGCGCCCACCGGGCCGAACGACCACGTGATCAACATGCGGGGGCAGGCCGGCACACCGCGAGTGTACCGGCGCGGCGCCGGGTCAGCGGGTCCGCGTCATCAGGGGCACGCGCCGAACGCGTTGAGCACGCTGGTGATGTCCGCGCCGTTGACCGTCTGGTCCCCGTTGAGGTCCTCGGCCAGCCCCGGGCCCGTAGCGCCGAACGCGTTGAGGATGTTCGTGATGTCGCCCCCGTTGACCACGCCGTCGCCGTTGAGGTCCGCGACGCACGGGGCGGCGCCGGGCACGATCACGTCCGCGGAGACGGTCGCCGGGTCGCCCGCGCCCCCGGGCTTGAACAGCCCCAGCGTCGCGCTCGCCGGCGAGGCCGCGGGCGGCGCGTCCGCCGTGAACCGGAAGTTGTACATCGTCCCCCACCGCACCGCGTTCGCGTTGGCGTTGGTCGCGAAGTCCGCGGTCGACCACGCCACCGCCCCGGCCGCGTGCGACCCGGGCCAGTCCGTCCCGTCGTACGGCTCGCCCGAGTGGTATGGCACGTCATGGAACCCGATCAGGCTCACCGCGCGGGCGTCGGACACCGGCACGTCCAGCGACCCGATCGCCCGGTCCGCGTTCATGTTGTACACCGCGTACTCGTAGCGCCAGGTCCCGTCGCCGTTGTCGAACGCCTTGCTCGCCACGAACACCCGGCCGCCGCCCGTCCCGGGCACGTCCACCGGCGTCAGCAGCACCGACGGGTCGATGTCCGCCCAGCCCTCGATGACCGACTTCATCCCGACGGTCCCGCCGATGTTCGCCAGGGGCTGATTCGGAATAAAGCTGAAGCCGACGACGCCGATCTCGCGGTAGGAGACGTTGTTGTCGTCGTTGTCGGCGCCGGCGTCCTGCGGGTGGACGTACTGCCCCTCGACGAACCACCGGGCGCCCGGGTTCAGCCCGGGCAGGATGTCGGCCTGGAGCACCTGCAACCGGGCCGTCTTGATAAAGGTCTGGTTGCCCGGCGTGACGGGGTCCTCGTCGGCCACGGTGAACGGCCACGCGAAATCGCCCGTGGTGGGGTTGACCTCGGACCGCGGGCCGAGCCCGCTCTGCGCGCCGTTGAGCGTCGCAAGGTACGGGTCCGAGCACCCGGGCCGGAGGATCGACAGGCACTTGCCGGTGGGGTTCGAGCACACGCCGCACCCCAGGTTCTGCTGGAGCGCGCAGAAGCCGTGCTTGAGCCACGACATCCCGATCTGCTCCATCACCCCGTCCTTGAGGCGATACATGTTCTGCCCGATGACCGGGTGCTGCGTGCCGTTCTGGAGCCAGTTCAGGTCGACGTTCCCCGCGTTGGCGCTGGTCGTCCCCACGCTAAAGGCGTGCACGCCCGAGGTCTGCCCCCAGTAGAACGTCGTGGGCAGCGAGCACACCCACACGTCCGGCTGGGCGCTGGCCGCGCCCATCACCGACGCCGACGCGACCACGGACACACACGCGCTCCACCAACGCTTCATCTGAACCTCTCTTCCGCACTCGGCGTTCGGGCGCCCGTCGGGGGGCGGGATCTCTCTCACGCTCAGCCTCTGGGGCGAGCCCTCTCCATGATCGATCCTATCGCCGGGCGGGATTCGCACAATCCCCGACTCCTGGATTCAGGCGTGTTCTTATGATTCTCGGACGGGGCGGGCCGTCGGCGCGAGCCGGCCGATCGCGCCGCACCGCTCGGACGGGGGAGATTCGCCCGATGACCCGGCCCGGGACACGCCAGGACGATCGGCCGCGGGTCGCGCTGGAGTCGGCGCTGCCGGTCCTGGGCGTCCCGGCGTCGGCGGCCGGCGAGGTGATCGACCGGCTCGACCGGGCCGTCCGCGACGCCGGCGCCGAGCCACTCACCGTCGCGGTCCTCTCTGGCCAACCGGTGATCGGCGCCAACCGGGAGGACCTCCTGCGCCTGGCGCGCGCGCCGGGCGTGACGAAGGTGAACACGTCGAACCTCGGCGCGGTGATGCACGCCGGGCTCGACGCCGCCACCACCGTCAGCGCCACGATGGAGATCGCCTCGGGCGCCGGCGTGCGGGTCATGGCCACGGGCGGGATCGGCGGCGTGCACCGGGGCGCCTTCGACGTGTCGGCCGACCTGGTCGCGCTGACGCGCTACCCCGTCGCCGTGGTGTGCTCGGGATGCAAGTCGATCCTCGATGCGCGCGCCACGCGAGAGGCCCTCGAGACCCTGGGCGTGCCCGTGATCGGCGTCGGCGCGGACGAGTTCCCGGCGTTCTATCTGCGCTCGGGCGGCTCGCCCGTCGACGCGCGATTCGACGACCCGGCCGACCTGGCCCGGTTCCTCGACGCCGAGCTGGCCCGCACCGGCCGGGGCGTGGTCGTCGCCAACCCGATCCCCGAGGCCGACGCGGTCGGCGAGGTCGAGTGGTCGACGTGGCTGGCCGAAGCCCAGCGGCGCGCCGGCCGCGCCAACGGCCGTGACGCGACGCCCGAGGTCCTGGCGGCGCTGCACGAGGCCTCCGGCGGCGCGACGCTCCGCGCCAACCTGGCGCTCGCCGAGGCCAACGCCCGCCTTGCCGGCGGCTTGGCAGCGGCACTCGTCAGGACATGATCCAAGAACCGACCGACGACGCCGCCGCTGATCGACACGCCCGAACCGTACCGACTGTCGGCGACCAACCTCGGCCGGCGGCGCGTGTGCGCGCCGCGTCGTCGCTCGACGACCGAGTCATCCGTGGCGCGCCTCACCTGATCCCGCAGCGTCAGACCGGCGAGCGCGATCATTCGCGGCAGGCGGGCGTGTGTGCTCGCGCGGGCGGACGACACAGGGCCGGGACGCGCCGCGGCGCCAATGGGCGATACTGGACTTGAACCAGTGACCTCCTCGATGTCAACGAGGCGCGCTAGCCAACTGCGCCAATCGCCCGGTCGCCCGACCCACCGGGCCGGGGTCGGGAGTATACAGGCCACCCGCTGGCGCGTCAGCCTTCGGCTGCCGGCGCGACCAACGCCAGCCACTCGATGTTCCCGCGCCGGCCCTTGCCCGCGCCGCCCGTGATCGGCGACCGCGCCGACGCCAGCACGTCGACGCCCAGCGCCGGCATCGCGTCGAGCGTCCGCTGGGCCACGGCCCGGGCCTCATCCTCGCTGAGCACGCCGCGCCGCAGCCGAGCCGCCCCGCCGGACGCCGACGCCTCGTAGTGCGGCTTGATGAGCGTCACGATCCGCCCGCCCGGCGCCAGCCAGCGCACCGCGGCGGGGATCGCCAGCCGTTGCGGCGTCCACCCGAGGTCCACGACCACCAGGCCCACCCCGCCCTCGGGTGGGTCGGCGTGCAACGCGTTGGTCCGTTCCATCACGACCACGCGCGGGTCGGTGCGAATCCGCCACGCCAAGGCGCCGTAGCCCGTGTCCACCGCATAGACCCGGTCGGCGCCGGCACGCAGCAGGCAGTCCGTGAACCCGCCCACGTTGGCGCCGAGGTCCGCGCACGCCAGGCCCGCGGGGTCGACGGCGAACTGGCGCAGGGCGAACGCGAGCTTGTCGCCGCCGCGACCGGCGTACGGCGGCTCTGGCGCCGGCTCTGGAATCATGGGGGCATTGTGCCGGGGTCGGGCTGGGCTGTCGCGCCCGATGTGGAGCGGGGGCGCCGAGCCCGACAGGGTTGGCCCGACGCCCCGCCCACCGCTGCCCCCGAAGGGGAGAACCGCGAGATCTCTCTCTCGCCAAATAGACGATGAGATTATCCGATTGTACGGCGATCGGCCGAGGTGTCAAGCGGGACCTGGGCACTCGCGCGCCACTCCGATCACCGCCACGCCCAACCGGTCGGCCAGGGCCAGGGTCTGGGCCTTGTC
>RFGI01000151.1 GCA_003696725.1 Planctomycetota bacterium
GGGCTTCGAAGCGGACCTGGTCGCGGTTGAAGGCGACCCACTGGCCGACCCCTCGGCTCTGCGGCGTGTGCGCTTTGTCATGACGCGGGGCCTGGTGGTCCGGCACGATTCGAGGGATTGATGCCACGCCCCGCGGAGCCCAGACACAACGCGGTCCGGGGATGGGACCGGCCGCCCCAGCGGCGTCCGGTCCGCGGGCGTCTCGGCGGCGTCATCGGAATCGGCCGGATCGCCGCCTGTGCGGCGTCGCTCACCAGGCCGGCCCTCTTCGCGTGCGCAGCCGCGGTCACGACCGGCTGCGGGCGCGCCGCCCTGACCGTCGATCTCGGTGGCGGGGAGACAATGCGCTTCAGCCGGATCGAGCCCGCCGGGATCTTCGTCGGCGTGCACGAGGTGACCAACGGCCAGTACCGCCGGTTCCGATCCGGGCACGACAGCGGCTCCTACGAGGGGCGCACGCTCAACGACGATCGCCAGCCGGTGGTCGCCGTCTCGCTCGAGGACGCCCGGGCCTTCTGCCGGTGGCTCAACAGCCGGGCGCCGACGGACAGACCCGGCGAGTTCCGACTGCCGACCGGGCCCGAGTGGACCGCGCTGGCGACGTGCGGCGGCGCTCGCGCGCACCCCTGGGGCGACGACTGGCCGCCGACTTCGGGCAACTACGCCGACGCCTCCGCCGACGCCGCATTCGGCTGGTCCGGGCACGCCATCGCCGGGTACGACGACGGCGCCGCCGCAACCTGCGCTGTCCAGCGCAGCGGTCGGAGTTCGTGCGGCCTGTACGGCGTCGGGGGGAACGTCTGGGAATGGACCGAGCAGCCCGCGCGCGACGGGACCTGGCGGGTGCTCCGCGGCTGGTCCTGGCGGTACAAAGACCGGGACCACCTCCGCGTTGACTACACGGACAAACACGGCGCGCCGTGGGGGAAGGACAACAACGTCGGCTTCCGCGTCGTGTTCGCGCCCGCTCGCGCCGCGATGCCGACCCTCGACACGAGCAACCCGCCGCGCGAGGGGAGCAGCCCGATCCGCCCGCCGGCCGCGACGCGCCCGGCCATCTAGAATCCCCGCTCGCCATCCCGCGCCGGGCCGACCGATCAGGCCCGACCCGACCCCGGTGCGCCACCGCCATGCCCATCCGCAACTTCTCCATCATTGCCCACATCGACCACGGCAAGAGCACCCTCGCCGACCGGTTGCTGCTCTCGACCCGCGCCGTCTCGGAGCGCGAGGCCCGCCAGCAGTTCCTGGACGAC
>RFGI01000152.1 GCA_003696725.1 Planctomycetota bacterium
CTGATCGACGCGATCAGCGACGAGGGCTGGGCCTGCACGCTCTCAACGCGAGGCGGGCGCGGCGTCGCCGGCGAGTTCGCCCACATCCACAACATCCGCCTCGCCCAGCTCCAGGGGCGGGCCAAGGACCTCGCCCGGGGTGTGCCCAAACTCGACGCCTCCGCCCAGCCCGGCAAGGGCGCCGTCCTGTCGGCGCTGGACGCCTCGGACCCGGCGGTCGAGGCCTTCCTCCTCGGCGTCCACGCCGGCGAACCCGGGCGCCGGGGCTTTAAACGCGGCGTCTTCACCACCCTGAGCTACTTCATCGCCCACGAGGCCCACCACCGCGGCCGGATCCTCCTGACCCTCAAGGTCAGCCGCCAGACACTCGATCGAAACACTCAGATGCGGATCTGGGGGTGGGATCAGGTGTAGCCCCGCCGCGGCGCGGACCACAATCCACATCGAGACCGGATCGCGCACGACCAGACGCGACCGCGCCGGCGGCGTGTCGCCATTCTCATGAGACCAAGGAACCGCGCTGTATGAGTCGCACCCCGGTGTTCCTGCCGAAGTCCATCACCTGCCTGCGCGGGTACAGCCGCGCCTCGTTTGTGCGCGACGCCGCCGCCGGGCTGACGGTGGGTGTCGTGGCGCTGCCTCTGTCCCTGGCGTTCGGGATCGCCTCGGTGCCGGAGGACGTCGCGGCCAGCGCCGGCCTCTCGCCGCCGGCGATCGGGCTGATCACCGCCGTCATCGCGGGCTTTGTGATTTCGGCGCTAGGTGGATCCAGGGTCAACATCGGCGGCCCCACCGGCGCGTTCGTCGGCATCGTCTACACCATCGCCGCGACCCACGGCTGGGACGGCCTGGTCTTCGCGACCATGCTCGCCGGGGTGTTCCTGGTCATCATGGGCCTGGCGAAACTCGGCGGGATGATCAAGTACATCCCCTATCCGGTCACGACCGGCTTCACCAGCGGCATCGCGGTCGTCATCGCGGTCGGCCAGATCCGCGACATCGCGGGCCTGGACACCGGCGCCCTGCCGCCCGACATGCTCGCCCGGCTGGAGGTCTACGCGGCCTCGATTCACTCGGCCAGCCCCGCGGCGCTCGCGGTGGGCGTCGGCACGATCGCTCTGATCCAGCTCATGCGCCGCTTCGGCCCCAAGCGCATCCCGGGGCCGGTGGTAGCCATCGCGCTGGCGACGGTTGTCGTCCACATCTTCGGCCTCGGCGTCGAGACCATCGGTGACCGCTTCGGCGCGATCCCCACCGGGATCCCCGCGCCGCGGCTGCCCAGCATCGACGCCGCCAACCTGCCCAATCTCATCGGGCCGGCCTTGACGATCGCGGTGCTCGCCGCGGTCGAGTCGCTGCTGTGCGCCGTGGTCGCCGACGGCTCACTCGGGACGCGCCACCGCTCGAACACCGAGCTCATCGCCCAGGGCGCCGCCAACATCGTGACGCCCCTCTTCGGCGGGATCCCCGCGACCTCCGCGATCGCGCGCACCGCGACGAACATCCAGGCCGGCGGCCGCACGCCCGTCGCGGGCATGGTCCACGCGCTGACGCTCCTGGCCGTGCTGCTGGTCGTCGGGCGGTACGCCACGCTTATCCCGCTTGCGTCGCTCGCCGGCGTGCTGATGGTTGTTGCGTACAACATGTCCGAGATCCGCAACTTCCGCTGGCACCTGCGCGCCCCAAAGAGCGACGTCGCAGTCCTACTGACCACTTTCTCCCTGACCGTCTTCGTGGACCTGTCCGTGGCCGTGCAGGTCGGGGTGGTGCTCGCCGCCCTGCTCTTCATGAAGCGCATGGCGGACGTCACCAACGTCGCATCGATCCAGAATGAGCTCAGCGACCCGCGCGAGGACGCGCCCCTCGGGCCGGCGGCGGCCGGCCGGCTCGCCCTGCCGCCGGGCGTCCAGGTCTACGAGATCGACGGGCCGTTCTTCTTCGGGGCGGCGTACAAGATGCGCGAGGCGCTCGACGCGGTCGCCTCGCCGCCGGACGTCCTCATCCTCGACATGACCCGCGTCACCGCCGTCGACGCGACCGGGCTCCACGCGCTGGACGAGCTCCGCCGCCGGGCCCTCGCCGACGGCACGCGCCTGATCCTGGTCGGGGTGCACGCCCAGCCCATGTTCGCCATGAGCCGCAGCCGGACGACCGACACCTTCGGCGCCGAATCCTTCGCCGGCACGATCGCGGACGCCCTGGCGCTGGTCGTGGACCGCCCCCCTCAACCCGACGCCGACGACCACCGGCCCGGACCGACCTGATCCGGGCCCGAGCCCCGGGCCGGAGACCGGGCCCCCGTCCGCCCCGTTGACACACGACGCGAGGACGCCATACTTCCGGGTCCGGCCGGCCAGCCACGGCGCGCCGACCGGGCCGACTCGCGGGTGTAGCTCAGTGGTAGAGCGTCACGTTGCCAACGTGAATGTCGGCGGTTCGAATCCGCTCACCCGCTTTCTTGGCCTCGCGACGCCTTCTTCCAGCTGCGCACCAAGTAGTTTTACAGATAGACGGGTCGCCGGCGACCGCCGCGTCCCGGATTTGTCTTGTTTCGCAATCTGATCAGCCTTACAATCCCACTTGCCACACGCGGGCGTCCGGGCGGGGAACGCGGCGCCGCGTATCGCCCTTCGGCCCACGCTGGCCTCCCACCGAGCACAGAGGAGAGGACGATGGCCGCACAAACGGGACGCGCCCTTTTCACCGCCGCGCTGGCCCTCCTGGGCGGCGCCCAGGCCCACGCGCAGAACGCTCCGACGCAGGCCTTCGCCGAGGCGTCGTTCGACGACTTCGCCGGCACCAGCATGGCTGATATTACATCAGGACCATCATCAGCGTTCTTCAACGGCGCCGACCTCTTCGC
>RFGI01000027.1 GCA_003696725.1 Planctomycetota bacterium
ACCCACGCCTCGTCCTTGTCGCGCACCGCGGTCAGGTTGAACCGCGTGTTGGCGTCGAGCAGCAGTTCGAGATACCGGTCGAACCGTTCGAGGTCCGGCGGATCGAACGCCACGCCGATCTCCTCGGCGAGTTCGATGAATCGATCGGGCGCGATCGGCATCGGGGCGGGGGCTCCGGGGCTGGCCAGACGGGGGCCGGGCGATCATACTGGCCGCCATGGGACGGTTGGTGTTGATGACGGCCGGCGCAGTCATGGTCGCGGCGCTCTCGACGGGGTGTACGTCGGCCCGGCGCGCGGCGCAGACGCCCACCCCCGAGCGCGCCGTCGGCGCCGTCCTCGACACCCTTCACTGGGCGGCGGCGAACGCCGAGGAATCCGTGTATTTCGACCTGTTCACGCCCGACGCGGTGTTCCTGGGGACGGACGCGACGGAGCGCTGGCCGATCGACACGTTCCGCGCCTGGGCCGAGCCGTACTTCGCGCGCGACAGCGCTTGGGTCTACCGCGTGCTGGAGCGGCACGTCGTCGTGGCGCCCGGCGGGCGGACGGCGTGGTTCGACGAGCGCCTGTGGAACGACCGCCTGGGCGAAACGCGAGGCTCGGGCGTCCTGCAACACGACGGCGGGCGGTGGCGGATCGCGCAGTACAACCTGTCGATGGTGATCCCCAACGAGCTCGCCGACGAGGTCGCCGCGCGCGTGCGCGAGGCCGCGGGTGGTGAACCCCGGTGACCGGGCGGGTCATTCACGCGCCCTCGGCGCGGAACTCGAACGACCGCCTGGACAGGTACGCCGGCCGGCGCATGGCGATGTTGACAACAAGCCCGGTCATGATGAGGGCCGCCACCAGGCTCGATCCGCCGTAGGAGACGAACGGCAGCGTCATCCCGGTGATGGGCGCCAGGCCCACGGTCATGGCGATGTTGATGAACGCCTGCGACCCGACCATCGCGGCCAGGCCCACCGCCACGAGCCGGCCGAACGGGTCCTTGCACGCCCCGGCGACCAGCAGCGCCCCCGCGACCCAGGCCAGATACAGCGCGATCGTCAGCGCCGCCCCGAGCAGCCCCAACCGGTTGACGATCACGGCGAAGATCATGTCGTTGTGATCCTCGGGGAGGTTGTTGGAGTCGACCACGGCCCGGCTCAGGTCCGCGTCCAGGCCCGTAACGCCGCCGGCGCCGATGAGCGTGATCGCCTGAAACCCCTGGTAGTTGATGGTGTCGGCGGTGGAGCGGTCGCCGCGGAGCTGGTTCCACATCGCGTGGACGCGCGCCCGCTGGTGCGGCTTGAGGATCGGGTACATCGCGGGCGCCAGGAGGGACGCGGCGAGGATCAGCAGCGCCAGGTGCTTGAGCCGCGCCCCCGCCGCGATCAGCACCGCGAACAGCGTCGGCAGGAACAAGAGCGCCGTCCCCAGGTCCGGCTCGACCACGATCAACCCCATCGGCAGGAACGTCAGCAGCAGCGGCGGCGCCAGCCCGCGCAGCGTCCGGTAGTTCTTCCGGAACCGCAGGTACCGCGCCAGCAGCAGGACGTACGTGATCTTGGCCAGCTCCGAGGGCTGCACGTCCGCGACGCCCAGGTTGATCCACCGCCGGGCCCCGTTGCGCGGCGTGACCAGCCAGTCCGGCGCCACCGGCAGGAGCACAAAGAGCAGCGACGCCAGGCTCAACCCGGCCAGGGGACCGGACCACCGCCCGATCCAGCGGAAGTGCGGCGTTGCCGTGATGGCCGCCGCCAGGAGCCCCACCGGCACGAACATCAGCTGCCGGCGCGCGAACGCGCCCATCCCGTCGGCGCCGACGCCCGCGGTGAGGTTGATGCTCGAGATCCCCAGCGCGATCAATCCCAACGAGGCGCCGAGCGTCAACCATCCTGCGTGGCGCAGGGTGATCCGCGCCGGGCGCGCCCGCCCCGCGGCGCGATGCAGACGCGCCTCGGACCACGGCGAGCGCCGGGCCGTCCCGTCCGCGGCGCCGATCATGAGTCGCCCCCGGGCAGGTAGCCGGTGGATCGCAGCGCGTAAATGACCTGATTGGCGATGGGCCCGGCGACGCGCCCGCCGCTGCCGCCGTGCTCGACCACCACCGCGATCGCGTAGCGGTAAGGGCCGTCCTCAGGCCCCACGAGGACGACCGTCCAGGCGTGGTCTCCGCGGCGCAGGACAATGGGCTCGCCGGAATCGTCGCGGTCGGGCCGGCCGTCGCCGTCGGCGTCGCGGTAGGTGGGCCCGGCTTGGGCCGTGCCGGTCTTGCCCGCGACGCGCACGCCGCGGGCGTTGAAGATGGGCTCCCGGCGCGACCCGATCGTGAAGTGGTTCCCGGTCCCGTAGGGCTCATTGACGCCGCGACGCAGGCCCTCCAGCGCCGCGTCGACCGCGTCACGATCCCAGCCCAGGTTGCGGCTCGCGGGCGCGGCCGAGTCCATGAGCAGCCGGGGCTCGATCACCACCCCGCCGCGAGCCAGCGCGCCGTAGGCGAGCGCCGCGTGCAGCGGCGTCCACGAGACCGGCCCCTGACCGATGCCCATGAAGATCGCATCGGTCGGCTCCAGCGGCGCGCCGTCGAGCCGGCCCAGGAACCCGGGCGAGACGATCTCCAGCCCGTGGGTGAACGGGCGACCGACACCCAAGGCGTCGTACATCGCCGCCAGGCGGGCCGGGCCCAGCGCCCGACCCAGGGTGTAGAAGTAGATGTTGCACGAGCGGGCGATCGCCTCGGGCGCGTCCAGCGGCCCACCCACCTGCGCCGAGTGCGTCGCCATCCCGAACCGCGGGCGATAGATCCAGCAGCGGTAGATGTCGTCTCGGCCCGGCAGGAGATGACCGTCGCAGGTGATGCGCGTGGAGAGGTCGTGGACGCCCTCGCTGACCGCGGTCGCCAGCACCAGCGGCTTGACGATCGAGCCGGGTTCGTACGGGCGGTGGATCGCGCGGTTGACGGTGGGGGCCATCACGGCGTCGCGGAACAGGGCCGAGCCGACGGTGCGCAGGTCGGCGATCGTAAACCCCGGCGTCGAGGCCAGGGCCAGTGGCTCGGCCGAGTCAACGTCGATCACCGCCACGCCGGCGGCGAGGCGCTCGCCCACCGGGACGGTGTGGTTGCCGTGCCAGTCCTGCACAACGGTCAGGCCCAGCGACGGGTCCAGCGCCGCCAGGATCCGCGCCTGAAGGTCGATGTCGATGGTGAGCCTGGCGTCGGCGCCCGGCGCGGGCTCGACGCGCTCGACGGCGCCGGTGTCGACGCGGCGGCTCTCGCGCCCCCGTGTCCCGCGGAGGCTGGCCTCGAGCGCGCGCTCCAGCCCCGCGGCGCCGACCGAATCGCCGGGGAGGTACCGGCCGGGGTCGTCGGCGGGGGCGAGCCCGGTCTCCAACCGCCGGCGCTCGGCGTCCTCGGCGAACACACGGTTGCGCATCCACCCGATCAGGCCCGTGGCGGCGCCTCGGACCGTCACCGAGCGGACCTCGGGCGCCGAGAGGGGCGACGGGAACGACGCCAGATCGACCACCGTCTCCACCGTCTCGTAGGGGTAGTCCCGTCTGACGCCGTCGACCAGCTCGACCCCGTCGTGCCGGGCGACGATCTTGCGCAGCGCGAACGCCGTGCGGTCGTCCAGCCCGGTCAGCAGGGGGTGCGGCCGGCGCTGCTCGGCGATGGGCCGGGCGACGTCGGCCAGCGCCGTCTCGACGAGGGTCTCACGCTGACGGGAGAGCTCCCGCTGCCTGGCGAGTCGGCGCCGCTCCCAGATGCTCAGGGCCATCCGCTGCACGCCGGCGATGATCGCGCTGCGCCGGTCTTCGAGCTCCGCGCGGGAGACGCCCGAGGCGGCGGCGATGTCGGCCCACAGGCGTTCGAGTTCCGCCAGCCGCTCGGGCTCGCGGGCGCGGATGAGGGCGTCGCGCTGGGCGGGGCCGAGCGTGGGCCACTCGGCGGCGTGGGCCCGGCGGGCGTCGCGAGCCGCCAGGATCAAGGCCCGCTCGCCGGTGAGCGTCTGGTAGTCGACGGTCAGGTCGAACGCGGGCCTGTCCTCGGCCAGGACGCGGCCCGCGCGGTCGAGGATCCGGCCGCGGGTCGTCTCGACCCAGCGCTCGGTGACGAGCCGCCGCTGCGCCTCGGCCAAGAGCGCCTCGTGGTCGGCGATGGTCAGCCGCCCGACGCGGGCCAGCAGCGCGCCGCCCCCCAAGAGGAAGAAGACGCCCAAGAGCGCCAGGCGCCGGTGGAACATGCTCGGGATCAGGCGGTCCATCCGCATGGGCGTCGCGCTCCGTCGCGAGCGCGCGGCGGCCGCCGCGCCCGGGCAAAGGTATCGACCTCATCGGGTCGCCGCCTGAGCCGGGCCCACCGGCGGACCGGCGGGATGGGACGACCCCTCAGCCGCGCTTGTCGCGCGTGATCTGGGCGTAGGCGCTGTGGTTGTGGATGGACTCGAAGTTCTCGCTGTTGATCGAGTACCACGTGACCCGGTCCTCGGCGTCCAGCGCCAGGGCAAGGTCCCGGACGATGTCCTCGACGAACTTCGGGTGCTCGTACGCATCCTCGGTGACAAATTTCTCGTCGGGGCGTTTGAGCACCGCGTAAACCTCGCTCGAGGCGGCGTCCTCCAGCAGCCGAACCAGCTCCTCGATCCACATGGGCTCGGACGTGCGGACCTTGGCCGAGATGTGGCAGCGCTGGTTGTGGGCGCCGAACCGGCTGATCTCCTTGGAGCAGGGGCACAGGCTGGTCGCCGGGGCGGTCACACCCATCACGAAGTCGTCGTGTGAGTTGCTGTGGCAGTCGAAGGTGACGCGGTAGTCCATCAGCCCGGCGGCGCCGGTGACGGGCGCCTTCTTCTGGATGAAGTACGTGAAATCGAGCGAGAGATGGGCGTCCTCGGCGTCGAGGCGCTCCTTGATGGCCCGGGTGATGGCCGGGATGCGCTCGGGCGTGACGCCCTCGGCGTGCTCGTTGAGGACTTCGAGGAAGCGGCTCATGTGCGTGCCCTTCTGGTGGTGGGGGAGGGACACGTACATGTTGATCGACGCGACGGTGCGCTGCGTCCCGCCGCGGGGCGTGTGCAGCGTGATGGGGTAGGTGACGTCTTTGACACCGACCTTGTCGATCGCGATGCGCCGGCGGTCGGTCTCCGCCTGGACGTCGGGCATCATGGAGTCGGCGGTGGCCGGGGTCTGGGTCATGGATGCACCGGGCGTTGGGTCGGCGTCGGCTGCGCGCCGGGTCGCCGCGAGGGGTCTTGCGGATCGGGCCGCCGATCCACGGCCGGCCGGGTTCGATGCTAGGCGCGGGCGGGACCGTCAGCGGGCGCGCGCTCCATGACCGACGCGGCCCAGGCCGCCCCCATCGGCGCCCCCAGCAGGCCGCCGGCGAGCCACGTCATCGGCGTCACACGTGCCAGCGGCAGGAGCGTGTTGCTGTACGAGGCCTCGACGATCCCGGAGCCGTGCACCAACGCCCCGGCCAGCGGGCCCGCCAGCCCGACCACGAACACCCCGGCCAGGCACGCGATGATCGACGCCTTGGGGGCGGCGCTGCGGCCGGCGGCGACGGCGGCCATCGAGGCCAACCCCGCCGTGGCCAGGTTCTGCCCGGGCGTCCCCTCCCGCGCCAGCACCCACGCCGCGACCAGCGCGGTCAGCAGCGACACGCCGGCCCCGGCCGCGGCCCGCGACCCGATCAGCTCTTCGGGCTCCTCGCGGCCGGTCGGGTCCGGCTCGACCGGGCCGACGATCAACCTCGCCGCCGCCAGACCCGCCAGCCCGACGAGGACCATCTCCGCGGTCATGAGGTACAGCGGCCGCGGGCTCTGGGCGTACCGGACGGCGTCTTCGACCGTCGCGCCGACGAACGCCGGCCAGGCCAGGGCCGCCCCCGCGCAGAAGAGCCCGAAACCCGCCCCCGTGGCGCGCCGGACGGCCGCGCCCAGCCCGCCGGCGACAGCGATCGCGGCGAGCCCCAACACAGCGCTGGCCGGCAGGGTCGAGGAGACGAAGAGCGTCGTCGCCCGCCCGCCGTGGCCGTCGCCGACCAGGCCGGTCAGCCACGCCAGCGCCGGCCCCACCGCGAACACCGCGACGGCCAAGAGCGCCCACCTGAGGATCGTCTGCCGCATCGGGGGATCATCCCGCGCCCGGGCCCGCGGGGCAACACGGGCCGCGGGCTTGCCGGTTGGCGCGCCCCGGCGGACACTCATCGGATGAGCTCGCCGACGGTCACACTCACCGGGGACCCGCTGACGATCGAACAGGTCGAGGCCGTCGCTCGTCGCGGGTCGTCCGTAGCGCTGGGGCCCGCGGCGCGGGCTCGGGTCGAGTCGTCGCGTGCGGCGCTGGAAGGGGCCACGGCCCGTGGGCTGACGCTCTACGGCGTCAACACCGGGTTCGGGTCGCTCGCGCGGGCGCGGATCGCCGACGACGACCTGCGCGAGGTGCAGCGGAACCTCCTCCGCTCGCACGCCGCGGGTGTGGGCGAGCCTCTGCCAACCGACACCGTTCGGGCGATGCTGCTGCTGCTGGCGGCGTCGTTGTCGCGGGGACGGTCGGGCGTGCGGCCGGTGGTCGTCGAGCGCGTGATCGACCTGCTCAACGCGCACGTGACGCCGGTCGTCCCGAGCGTGGGATCGGTGGGGGCGTCGGGGGACCTGGCGCCCCTGGCGCACGCGGCGCTCGTTCTGATCGGCGAGGGCGAAGCGCGTCCGTCGACGGGCGGCGCGGCGGTCCCGGGCGCCGAGGCCCTGCGCGCCGCGGGGCTCGAGCCGATCGCGCTGGCCGCCAAGGAGGGCCTGGCCCTCATCAACGGGACGCACCTGATGGCGGCGCGGGCGGCGCTGGTCCTGGCCGACCTGGACCGTGTTCTGGCCGCCGCCCACAGCGCCGCGGCGATGAGCATCGACGCCTGCCGCGGGACGGACGCCTTCCTCGACGAGCGGGTCCACGAGGCCCGCGGCCAGGCCGGGCAGATCGAGTCGGCCGCGCGTCTGGCGGCGCTGATCGAGGGAAGCCGCATCGTCCCCAGCCACCTCCACAATGACCCGCGCGTGCAGGACCCGTACTCGCTGCGCTGCGCCCCGGTGGCGCTGGGCGCCGCGATGGACCAGATCGCCCACACGAGGGCCGTCGTCGAGCGGGAGCTCGGCGCCGTCACCGACAATCCGCTGGTCTTCGATGACGCGGGGGACGGCGGGCGGCTGGTGGTCAGCGCGGGCAACTTCCACGGCATGCCCCTGGCCGTGGCGCTCGACGCGCTGACCATCGCGGTCGCGCCGATCGCGGCCTTTGCGGAACGCCGCGTGTACTACATCCTCGCCGCGTCGGACTCGGAGAACCCGCTCAACCCGCACCTCTCGCCGCGGCCCGGGCTGCACTCCGGGCTCATGATCGCGCAGTACACGGCCGCGGCGTGCGTCAACGAGATCGCCACCCTCGCGGCGCCGGCGTCCGTCGTCAACGTCCCGACCAGCGCGGGGATGGAGGACGTCAACTCCTTCGGCCCGCGGTCGGCGGCGCAGGCGCGGCGGGCGGTGGACCTGTGCACGACGGTCGTGGCGATCGAACTCCTGTGCGCCGCCGAGGCGCTGGAATACCAGCGCCCGCTGCGCTCCGGCGACGGGGTCGAGGCGGCCCACGCCGTGGTCAGGTCGGCCGTCCCTCGGCTGACCGCGGACCGCCCGCCCGGGCCGGACATCGAGGCCATCGCGGGCCTGATCCGCGACGGGCGGTTCTCGGGCTGACCGCGCCGGGCTACGATCCCGTCGACTGAGCCGGGCGGGAGAAGCGGCGACGCCCGGCCGGCCGCGCCTCCCCGCCGCCGCGCACCCTCGAGCCTGGAGACAACCACGATGACCCATCTCGCCCGAATCGGCCTCGCCGCGATGCTCGTCGCCGGCGGCGTGTGCGCCGCGATCGCAGAGCCCACCGATCAGCCCAACACGCGCCTGCTGGACCCGGCGACCGAGAAGCCGGGGCTGAAGGTCGGGGACAAGGCCCCGGCGCTCACCCTCCTGGACAGCGAGGGCGCCGAGGTCAACCTCGGCGAGCTCTACCGATCGAAGGCGCCCGTCGTGGTGACGTTCTACCGCGGCGGGTGGTGCCCCTTCTGCAACCGGGCGCTGATGGGCTGGGCGGAGAAGATGGACGACCTGGCCAGCGCCGGCGGGACGTTCGTCGCCATCAGCCCGGAGACCGCCGAGCACGCCGTCGAGACGGAGAAGAAGACCAAGGGCGACTGGGTCACACTCGTCGACGCCCAGGGCAAGGCCCTGCGCGCCTTCCGCGTCGGGTTCAAGGTCGACGACAAGACCGAGCAGCGCTACCGCGGGTTCGGCATCAACCTGGACACGCACAACGCCAGCGGCAGGTGGGAGCTCCCGGCGCCGTCCACGTTCGTCATCGACAAGGACGGCGTGGTCCGGTGGGCCTTCAACGACTGGGACTACAAGAAGCGCGCCGATCCAGACCGGGTCATCGCGGAGGTCCGGAAGCTCGCGCACCGCTGACCCGCGGCGACAGGCCGAGTTCGCCGGGCCCGGGGGCTACAATCCCTCGGGCCCGTGACATCAGAGGAGGGACGCCATGGCCACCGCGACGCCGCCCGCGCGCCGGACCGTCGACGAATCGCGCGTGATCCGCGCCCCACGGGGCTCGGCGAGGACCTGCGCGACGTGGCAGGCCGAGGCCGCCCTGCGCATGCTGATGAACAACCTGGACCCGGAGGTCGCCGAGGACCCGGCCCGGCTCGTCGTCTACGGCGGGCGCGGGCAGGCCGCCCGCGACTGGGCGTCGTTCGACGCCATCGTCCAGACGCTGCGCCGGCTCAAGCCCGATGAGACCCTGCTCGTGCAGTCGGGCAAACCCGTCGGCGTGGTGACCACGACGCCCGATTCACCCCGCGTCCTGATCGCCAATTCCAACCTCGTGCCGCACTGGGCGACGCAGGCGCACTTCGACGACCTGTGCGCCCGCGGGCTGATGATGTTCGGGCAGATGACGGCCGGCTCGTGGATCTACATCGGCACGCAGGGCATCCTCCAGGGGACCTACGAGACCTTCGCCCAGTGCGCCCGCGCGCACTTCAAGGGGAGCCTGAAGGGCACGCTCACGGTCACCGCGGGCTGCGGCGGGATGGGCGGCGCCCAGCCGCTCGCCGTCACCATGAACGCCGGGGCGTGCCTGATCGCCGATGTCGATCGCGCCAAGCTCGAGCGGCGCATGCACGACGGCTACCTCGACGAGATCATCGACGATCTGGATAAGGCCATCGACGCGGCGCTGGACTACACGGAGAAGCGCCAGCCCGTCTCGGTCGGCGTCCCGTGCAACGCGGTGGACCTGCTCGAGCGGCTCCTGGACCGCGAGATCACGCCGGACGCGCTGACCGACCAGACCTCGGCCCACGATCCGCTGTCGTACGTCCCCGCGGGGCTGACGCCGCACGAGGCGGATATTCTCCGCGGCGCCGAGCCCGCCGAGTACGAGTCGCGCAGCCTGGACACCATGCGCCGGCACGTCGAGGCCATGGTCGCCCTCCAGAAGCGGGGCGCCGTGACGTTCGACTACGGCAACAACATCCGCCAGCGGGCCCTGGAGCGTGGGTTCGAGGACGCGTTCGCCTTCCCCGGGTTCGTGCCCGAGTACATCCGCCCGCAGTTCTGCCGGGGCCGGGGCCCGTTCCGGTGGGTCGCGCTCTCGGGCGATCCCGAGGACATCTTCACGACCGACTGCGCGCTGATGGACCTCTTCCCGCGGGACGAGGGGCTCCGGCGCTGGCTGACCCTCGCCGGGGAGAAGGTCCGGTTCCAGGGACTCCCCGCCCGCATCTGCTGGCTCGGGCTGGGCGAGCGCGACAAGGCCGGGCTCCTCTTCAACGACCTCGTCGCGTCGGGGGCGGTGTCGGCGCCGATCGTCATCGGGCGCGACCACCTCGACTGCGGCTCGGTCGCCTCGCCCAACCGCGAGACCGAGGCGATGAAGGACGGCACCGACGCCGTGAGCGACTGGCCGCTGCTCAACGCGATGGTCAACGTCGCCTCCGGCGCGTCGTGGGTGTCGTTCCATCACGGCGGGGGCGTCGGCATCGGCTACGCCCAGCACGCCGGGCAGGTCGTCGTCGCCGACGGCACCCCCGAGGCGGCGGCCCGCCTGACACGCGTCCTCACCAACGACCCGATGCTCGGCGTCTTCCGCCACGCGGACGCGGGCTACGACGAGGCCCGACGCTGCGCGGACGAACAGGACGCGGACGTCCCGATGCGCGACTGGTGAACCGCGGCCTTACGCGCCCACGACGTCGGGCAACTCGTCTAGCCCCTCCGTGAGCACGATCGGCCCGTCGGCGGACACGTACACGTCGTGCTCGTAATGCACGGCGAGCGAGCCGTCCGCGGTCCAGATGGGCCACTTACCGGGCTCTTCACGCTTCTCGCGAGTCGTCGCGCTGATCATGGGCTCCACCGCGATGAGCAGGCCCGGCTTGATCGGCGCCAGCGTGGGCGGGCATTCCTCCACGGTGTTGGGCACGTTCGGCGGCGTGTGGAGCTTGCGGCCCACGCCGTGCCCGCACAGCCCGCGCGTCAGGAAGAAGCCGTGCTCGCCCTCGGCGCAGCCCTGCACCGCGGCGGCCCAGTCGCGGAAGGTGTTCCCGGGCCGCAGTTGTTCGATGCCCCGCCGCAGCGACTGCTTGCCCGCGTCCATGAGCCGGCGCTGGAGGTCGCCCGCGTGCTCGACGGCATACGTCCACGCCGCGTCCCCGATCCAGCCGCGG
>RFGI01000153.1 GCA_003696725.1 Planctomycetota bacterium
CGCTCCAGCAGGGCGACCTGAACCTCGACACCCGCGTGGGGGCGCCGGACCTGATCATCGCCATCGAGAACACCTTCGGCGCGGCCGCGGCGACGCAGAGCCCGGACCCCGACGCCGGCGTGGACTGCACGGGCGTCATCCCCCTCGTCGATGAGACCGGCGAACCCGTCGACCCGTGCGAGGGCGACGGCGGCGGGGCCACGACGCCCGGCGGCGGGGATCCCAGAGACCCGGATCAGCCGGCGTCGTTCTTCGACGACTGCGAGGCGAAATGGGCCAACCCGAACAACCCGCCGGACAACTCGTTCGATTGCATCATGATGGCGCTGTGCCTGGCGCACAACGAGGCCGGCGGCCTGCGACAGCGGTGGATCGCGGTCCGGGTCATGCTGGGACTGCTCATGGCGTCACCGGCGATCAGGGCGATCGTCTGATTGTCGGGAGCGCGGGCGCCGCGCGGCGCGGGCCTCGTCGAGGCGCTGGCGGAGGGTGCGCTCGTAGCCGCGGTCGCTCGGCTGGTAATAGACCTTCTCGACGCCGAGGTAGTCCTGATCGGTGACGGGGCCGACGGAGGTCTCGGCGCCCTCGGTGTGGCTGTACTGGTACCCGGCGCCGTGCGTTTCGGAGCCAGCGGAATCGGCCTTGTGTGGGTCGCGGAGGAAGAGGGGGACGGGGACGGTGGCGCCGGCGCGAACGTCGGCGAGGGCCGCGTCGATGGCGCGATACGAGGCGTTGGATTTGGGCGCCAGCGCCAGGTACGTCGCGCACTGGCCGAGGGTGATGCGCGCCTCGGGCAGGCCGATCCGCTCGACGAGCGTCCAGCACGCCGCGGCCAAGGCGACGGCGTGCGGGTCGGCGTTGCCGATATCCTCCGAGGCGAGGATGGCGAGCCGGCGGGCGATGAAGCGCGGGTCCTCGCCCGCTTCGAGCATCCGCGCCAGCCAGTAGACCGCGGCGTCGGGGTCCGAGCCGCGCACGCTTTTGATGAGGGCGCTGGCCAGGTCGTAGTGCTCGTCGCCGTCGCGGCTGTAGACGAGGGCCTTGCGCTGGATGGATTCGCGGGCGTCGTCGGCGGTGATGCGGATCGCGTGCCGGGCGTCGGCGTCGGGGGCGCGGGCGGACATCGCGGCGATCTCGAGGGCGGTCAAGGCACGGCGGGCGTCGCCGTCGGCCAGGCGCGCGAGGGTGTCGAGAGCGTCCTCGTCGGCGCAGACGTTCATCGCGCCCAGGCCGCGGTCGGGGTCGGCCAGCGCCCGGCGCAGGACGGCGCGCAGGTCGTCCTCGGTGAGGGGCTCGAGGCGAAAGAGCGTCGACCGGCTGACCAGGGCGCTGTTGACGGCGAATAGCGGGTTCTCGGTGGTCGCGCCGACGAGGATGACGGTCCCGCGTTCGGCGTCGCCCAGCAGGACGTCCTGCTGAGCCTTGGAGAACCGGTGGATCTCGTCGAGGAAGAGGATGGTGCGGCCGGCGTTCTCTTCGAGCCGGCGCCCGGCGTCGGCGATCACCTCGCGGATGCGGGCCACGCCCACGGCGGCGGCGTTCTCGCGGACCAGCCGCGCCCCGGTGTGGTGCGCGATGACCTCGGCGAGGGTGGTCTTGCCGGTCCCCGGCGGGCCGTGAAGGATGATCGACGTGAGCGTCCCGGCGTCGAGCATCCGGCGCAGGAGCCGCCCGGGCCCGAGGATGTGGGCCTGACCAACAAACTCGTCGAGCGTGCGCGGGCGCATCCGCAGGGCCAGGGGCTCGACGGCCCGGCGGGCGGCGGCTCGGCGGTCGGTCCACAGGTCGGGCACGCGTCGATGGTAGGGGGCTGTCGTGGCCGGCCGGCGCCGGGCATCTTCACCGATTCTTCATGGACCGGGCAGGACACCGCCGGCTTCGGCGGAGAGAATCCCGGCCGTGGGCGTCGGCTGCGGGCCGGCGCCGGGACCGTGAGAGACCCCGAGGAGACTCGACCATGCTTCGCACGATCGCCGCCGCCGCTGTCGCGGCGCCCGCCGCCCTCGCCGTCGCCCAGGTCCAGGTGGATCCGGCGCTGCCGACGTACCGCCCGGTGTCGGGCGTGTCGGGCTCGCTCAAGAGCGTGGGCTCGGACACCCTGAACAACCTGATGACGCTGTGGGCCGAGACGTTCAATGGGTTCTACCCGAACGTGAGCATCGAGATCGAGGGCAAGGGCTCGTCGACGGCGCCCCCGGCGCTGATCGAGGGTCAGTCGCAGTTCGGCCCCATGAGCCGGGCGATGAAGAGCAGCGAGGTGGACGCGTTCGAGGCGCGGTACGGGTACAAGCCCACGCCCTTGCGCGTCGCGGTGGACGCCCTGGCCGTGTTTGTCCACAAGGACAACCCGATCGAGTCGCTGAGCCTGGATCAGGTGGCCGAGATCTTCAGCGTCGAGGGCCCGCGGACCATGACGTGGGGAGACCTGGGCCTCACGGGCGAGTGGGCGAACAAGCCGATCAGCCTGTACGGGCGCAACAGCGCGTCGGGGACGTACGGCTATTTCAAGAAGGTCGCGCTGGGCAACGCGGACTACAAGCCGACGGTCAAGGAGCAGCCGGGCTCGTCGTCGGTGGTGCAGGGCGTGGCGACGGACAAGTTCGCCATCGGGTACTCCGGCATCGGGTACAAGACCGCGGACGTGCGGGCCGTCCCGCTGGCGTTCGAGACGGGCGACGAGGCCTTCCCCGCGGTCGCCGACTACGCCTACAGCGGCGACTACCCGCTGGCCCGGTTCCTGTACGTCTACATCAACCACCGGCCGGGCTCGACGCTGGACCCCCTGCGCCGGGAGTTCATCAGGATGATCTACTCCCGCCAGGGCCAGGAAGTGACCATCAAGGACGGGTACTTCCCGGTCAGCGCGGGGATCGCGCGCGAAGACCTGACGAACATCGGTGAGCGGGCCGGCTTCTGACGCCGGGCGAGCGCGGGATCGGCGTCGCGCCGGCCGCGCTCATTCAGTATGGTCCCCATCGAGATGCCCGAGCCGCCCGCCCCAAGCGCCGCCCCGATCCGTCGGCGGTCCACGTCCTGGCGCGTGCGGGCGGCGGACCGGGTCTCGACCGCGGTGATCACGCTGGGCGGGCTGGCGGTGGTGGTCGCGGTCCTGGGCATCGGCGTGTATCTGGTGGGGGTGACGGTCCCGCTGTTTGCGGGCGGGCGGGTCGAGGCGGAGGGTTCCGCGGGATTGTCCGGCGGGACGCCGCTGTTCGTGGAGGAGGACGAGTCGCGGGCCGGCGTGCTGCGCCTCTTTGGCGACGGGCGGCTGGTCCTGGCGCGGGCCGACACGGGCGAGGTGGTCGACGAGCGGTCGGTGACGCCGGAGGGGACGGCGCCGACCGCGTTCGTCCGCGCGCCGCGGGGCGGGCACGTGGCGTTCGGGTTCGCCGACGGGCGGGTGCAGCTGGGGACGATCGGTGTTCGCACGGAGTTTCTCGCGCAAGACGCCGTGCCGGAGGCCCTGCGCGACCTGCCGCCGGGCGAGCGCCGGGCGTTCGAGGGCGCGATCGCCGAGCGCACGCCGATCGGGCAAGTCCGGCTGACGCGGATCGATGTGGACCTGTCGCCCCCGGCCCGGCTGCGCTCGGGGGAGGGCGGGGTCGTCCGGCTCGACTACCGCGTGGGGGCCAGCCAGCGGTTCGTCGCGGCGCTGCGCGCCGACGGCTCGGTGGCGCTCAGCGAGGTCCGCGTCCGGCCGAACCTCGCCGGCGGCCCGCCACGGGTGAGCCTGCGGGCGCACGCCATCGACGCGGGGCTGTTCGGCCGGGCCGACCCGCCGATGGACCTGTTCATCCTCGGCGACGGGCACAGCCTCCTGCTGGTGTGGCCCGACGGGTTCGCCGAGCGGCTCGTCACGGAGAACCCCGACGAGCCGGTGGTGGGGGAGACCCTCCGGCTGGTGGGCCCGGGCCGGCGCGTGACGGCCCTGGCGAAGCTGATCGGCGGGCGCACGATCGTGGTGGGGGACTCGGCGGGGGGCGTGTCGGGGTGGTTCTCGGCGCGGAACGAGCTGGCCCGCACGCCCGACCAGCTCGTCTTTTCTGAGGCGCACCGGCTGGCGCCGCAGGGCGCCGCGATCACGAGCATCGGGGTGTCGACGCGCGACCGCACGATCGTGACGGGGGACGATTCGGGCGCCGCGTGGGTCCGCAACGTGACGGCCCAGACGGTTGTCGCGCGGGTGCGGGCCGAGCCCGCCGAGCCCATCGCGGCGGCTCGGCTGGCGCCGAAGGTCGACGGGCTGGCGCTCCTGACGGCGTCGGGCGCATTGCACACCTGGTCGCTGGACGCGCCGCACCCGGACGCGTCGGTGCGGGCGCTGTTCGGCAAGGTGTGGTACGAGGGGGACCCCGCGCCGTCGCACACGTACCAGTCGTCGTCGGGCGACGACGCCGCCGAGGCCAAGTACAACCTTGTGCCGCTGATCTTCGGGACGCTCAAGGCGACGATCTACACGATGCTGATCGCCGCGCCCCTGGGAATCCTGGGCGCGATCTACACGAGCGAGTTCCTGTCGCCGCGGGTGCGGGCGGCGGTCAAGCCGTCGATCGAGATGATGGCGTCCCTGCCGTCGGTGGTGCTGGGGTTCATCGCGGCGATGCTGATCGCGCCGCTGGTGCGGGACGCGCTGCCCGGGGTGCTGCTGGCGTTCGCGGGCGTCCCGATCGGGGTGCTGCTGGCGGCATACCTATGGCACTTCGCGCCGGTGCGGGTGATGAGCCGGCTCAGCGCGGGCGGGCGGCTGGCGACGATCATGGCCGTGACGGCCGCCGGCGCGTGGGCGTCTCTCCGGCTGGGCCCGACGATGGAGTCGGCGCTCTTCCGCCCCAGCGAGGCGGACGTGCTGATCCGGGCCGGGGCCTACGAGCCGGTCCCGCGCGACGAGTGGCCCGCGTGGTTCGCGGCGCTCTCGGCCGTGAGCGATCGTGAGGTCCGGCGGCTGCGCGAGGCGGGGCTGTCCTACCGCGACGGTGTCGTGGTTCGGCCGGCGGGCACGCTCGACGACCCCGAGATCGCGGCGCAGGTGGCGCTCCACGGGTTCGACGAGCCGGACCTGCGGGCGTGGCTCGACGGGGTGATCGGGGGCCCGTGGCCCGGGTGGTTCTTGCTGCTGTTCCCGGCGGCGGCGCTGGCGATGGCCGTCGTGGTGACGCGCGTGGTCGACCCGGCCGTGCGCGCGTGGGACCGGCGGCGCGGGCCGGCGGCCGAGGCGGCGGTCGAACTGGCGAAGTTCCTCCTAGCCCTGGGGGCGACGGCGGCGCTGGCGGCGGTCGGCGCGTCGGCCCTGGCGGGGCTGGGCCTGGACGCGCGGGATTCGATCTTCGGCGCCTATCAGCAGCGCAACACGCTGGTCGTGGGGCTGGCGATGGCCGTCGCGGTCATCCCGATCATCTACACCATCGCCGACGACGCGATGACCAGCGTGCCGGACTCGATGCGGTCGGCGTCCTTGGGGTGCGGGGCGACGCGCTGGCAGACGGCGGTGCGCGTGGTCCTGCCGGTGGCGCTCTCGGGCGTCTTCAGCGCGTGCATGATCGGGCTCGGCCGGGCCGCTGGCGAGACCATGATCGTGCTGATGGCGACCGGGAACACGCCCATCATGTCCTGGAGCCTCTTCGACGGGCTGCGCACGCTCAGCGCCAACATCGCGGTGGAGCTCCCCGAGGCGCCCAAGGACGGCACGCACTACCGCGTCCTGTTCCTGTGCGGGCTGGCCCTCTTCGCGCTCACGTTCACCATCAACACCGCGGCGGAGCTGATCCGCCAGCGCGTGCGCCGTCGGAGCGCGTCGCTATGAGCGCGGGCGGGCGACTGCGCCGCACCCCGCTCGCCGTGCGCGGCGAGCCCATGCTGTGGCTGACGGGCATGGCGCTGACGGCGAGCATCGCCATGATCCTGGCGCTGCTGGCGGCTGTGCTGACCAACGGGTTCGCGACCTTCTGGCCGCGGGACATCCACGAGGTGCGCCTGGCCGACGGGTCGCGGTTCCTGGGCGTGCCGACGCGGGAGGAGCCGTACACGCCGGCGCCGGCGCGGCTGGCCGACCTGCGGGCGCGAGCCGGCGAGCTCCCGCCGGGCGCGCTCGACGAGGACGGGCTGCCGGTGCGGCGGCTCTACCGCGTGGGGAACAAGGAGGCCACCGGCCAGCCCTTCCGGTGGGTGGACCTCGCGTCGATCGAGTCTGTGGCCCTGCCGACCGACGCGGCGCTCTTCGAGCGCACCGCGTGGGGGGTGTGGCTGGGCGTGCCCGAGGCGATCCTCATCAAAGAGGAGAAGACCCTGCCGGCCGGCGCCGACCCGCCCCTGACCGGCGAGGTCCGGACCGAGTGGGGCCCGCGCCGCTTCGAGCGGGAGGTGCTCGATCGGGACGGGGAGGGCGTGCGCGTCGTGGAGCGCGTCTGGCTGGCCGAGACGACCGACCAGACGTGGGCGCTCTTGCCAGAGCTGCACGCCGACGCCGCCGACCGCCGGGCCGAGCTGTATCGCCTGAGCAAGCGCGACGTGGGCCGGATCAACGCGGAGTTGGAGTCGGCCCGGCTGGCGCTGCGGACCGCCCAGATCCGCCACGACCGGGGCTCGGTCTCGGACGAGGCGCTCGAGCGGGCCGGCGCCCGATTCGAGCGCGACAGCGCGGCGCTCCAGGCCGAGTACGACGAGCTGCTCGCCGTCATCCGCGAGAAGGAGCGCCTCGACGACCGATTCCGCATCGTCGTGCGCGACCCGGGCACGGGGGCCATCGCGCCGCGGGCGCAGACCGAGCCCGACGAGCCCATGCGGCTGAGCCAGATCGTGCGCGTGGTGCGGGCCAACGCGCTGGGCGCCGGCGGGCGGCTGGGCGTGTACCTCGACCGCTGGTGGGAGTTCGTCAGCGCCGACCCGCGCGAAGCGAACACCGAGGGCGGCGTTTTCCCGGTGATCTTCGGCACGGTGATGATGACCGTGCTGCTGTCGATCGTGGTCGTGCCGCTGGGCGTGATCGCGGCGCTGTACCTGCGGGAGTACGCCCGGCAGGGGGTCGCGGTCAGCGTGGTGCGCATCGCGATCAACAACCTCGCGGGCGTGCCGAGCATCGTGTATGGCGTGTTCGGGCTGGGGTTCTTCTGCTACACGCTGGGGGCGTGGGTGGACAACGGGCCAACGAACCCCTGGCCGTTGGGGCTGTGGATCCTGGGCGGGGCGGGGACGGCGCTCTTGGCCGTGGCGGCGGCCGTCATCGGCCGGCTGGCGAGGCCCAGGCCGGGCCGGCCGACGGGGGCGCGCGACAGGGCGCTGAGCTGGGCGACGGCCCTGGTGTGGCTCGCGGCGCTGGGCCTGGCGGTGACGCTGATCGCCTACTCGCCCTTCTTCGGCGGGTTCTTCCCGGCGCGCACCACGTTCGGGACCAAGGGCATCCTGTGGTCGGCGCTGACGCTGGCGCTCTTGACCCTGCCGGTGGTGGTGGTGGCGACGGAGGAGGCGATCTCCGCCGTGCCGGGGTCGCTCAGGCAGGGGTCGTACGGGTGCGGGGCGTCCAAGTGGCAGACCGTGCGTCGGATCATCCTGCCCAGCGCGATGCCCGGAGTGATGACGGGGATGATCCTGGCGATCGCGCGCGGCGCCGGCGAGGTCGCGCCGCTGATGCTCGTCGGCGCGGTGAAGCTGGCGCCGGAACTGCCCTTCGAGCCGAGGTTCCCGTACCTGCACCTGGAGCGGTCGTTCATGCACCTGGGGTTCCACATCTACGACGTGGGGTTCCAGAGCCCGGACTCCGAGGCCGCCCGCCCCGTGGTCTGGACCACGACGTTCCTGCTGATCCTGATCGTGGTGACGCTGAACCTGGCGGCGATCTCGCTGCGAGCCCGCATGCGCCGGCGAGCGGGCGGGGGAGCCTTCTGATATGACTCGCGCCCCGGCCCGCCGACCCGTGGACGTCCCCATGCCCGACCCGACCGACACCGCCGGCCGCGCCCCGGCCGCCCCGACGCACGCCGCCGCCGCGGCTCGGCCCCCGGCCGGCGC
>RFGI01000154.1 GCA_003696725.1 Planctomycetota bacterium
AGGCGCTCGCGCGCGCGCTGGGCGAGCGGCAGGTCGCGCCAGCCGAGGTTCGGCGCTTCGAGCACCACGCCGCGGTCCGCGTCCACCGCCGCGGCCACGGCCAGCCCGGCCCCGTCCAGATCGCCCGGCGCCACGCCGGCCTGGGCGCAGACGCGCTGGACCGATTCGATCAGCCGGTCGAAGACGGCGTCCGGGCCCTTGGCCGCGCGGGTCTTGCGTTTGAGCTGCGCGACGACGGCGCCGGCCTCATCGACCACGCCCGCCTGCATGTTCGTCCCGCCCAGATCGACGCCGACGACCAGCCCGCTCATGCCGGCGGCTTCTGTGTGTGCCAGTCGGTGGCGGCCTCGTGCATGCGCGCGGCCCGGAGCAGGGTCATCTCGTCGAACGCCCGCGCCACCAGCTGCCCGCCCACCGGCAGCGCCGACCCGTCCGCCTGCGCCAGGCCGATGGGGAACGACACCGCGGGCAGCCCGGCGAGGTTCGCCGCCACGGTGAAGAAATCCTCGAGGTACATGGCGAGGGGATCGGCCGTCTTGGCCCCGAGCTTGAACGCCGGTCCCGGCGCCGTCGGCAGGAACACCGCGTGCAGCCCCTCCTCATCCAGGGCCCGGTCGAAGTCCCCCTTGATGACCCGCCGCGCCTGCTGCGCCTTCTTGTAATACGCGTCGTAGTACCCCGCCGAGAGCGCGTACGTGCCCAGCATGATCCGCCTTTTGACCTCGGCGCCGAACCCCTCGCCGCGGCTTCGGCGGTAGAGCGTCTCGAGGTCCTCGCCGGGCTCGAGCCGCGCCCGCCGGCCGTAGCGGATCCCGTCGTACCGCGCCAGGTTCGTCGAAGCCTCGGCCGGAGCGATGATGTAGTACGCCGCGATCCCGTACTCGAGGTTGGGCAGGTCGATCAGCACGAGCGTGGCGCCGAGGGATTCGTACACCGAGCACGCCGCCGCGAACGCCGCCGACACGTCGGGGTCGACGCCGCCGCTGCGGGCCTGCGCGGGGATCCCCAGCCGGAGCCCGTCGATCGGCCTCTCGAGCGTCGCCAGGAGCGCCGGCGGCTCGACCTCGGCGCTGGTCGAGTCCAGCGGGTCCGGCCCGCACAGCGCCTCGCACAGAAGGGCCGCGTCGGCGACCGTCCGCCCGAACGGGCCGACCTGATCGAACGACGACGCAAACGCCACCAGCCCCCACCGTGACACGCGCCCGTACGTCGGCTTGAGCCCGACGACGCCGCAGTGCGCCGCCGGCTGGCGGATCGACCCGCCGGTGTCCGAGCCCAGCGCCCCGGGCGTCAGCCGCGCCGCCACGGCCGCCGCCGAGCCCCCGCTCGAGCCGCCCGGCGCGCGCTGGCGGTCCCAGGGGTTGCGCGTCGGCCCGAACGCCGAGTGCTCCGTCGACGAGCCCATCGCGAACTCGTCGAGGTTGGTCTTCCCGACGATCACGGCGCCGGCGTCCAGGAGCCGCTGCACGCACGTCGCGGTGTAGGGCGACTCGTAGTTCTCCAGGATCCGCGAGCCGCACGTCGTCCGCCCGTAGTCCAGACAGAGGTTGTCCTTGATCGCGATAGGCACGCCGGCGAGCGGGCCCACGGCGCCGGCGCCCTCGGCCGAGAGCCGCGCGTCGATCGACTCGGCGCGGGCCAGCGCCTCGTCCCGAAACACCTGAAGGAACGCGTGCAGCCCGGGGTCGACCGCCTCGATCCGGTCCAGGCAGGCGCGCGCCGCCTCGGCCGCGGCGCAGTCCCGCCGGGCGATCGCGTCGCGGAGCTCGATCAGCGTCAGGTCCGTCACATCCACGGAGGCCACTGTAGCGGCGCGCCGCGCGGGCTCTGTCAGGCGCCGCCGCCGTCGCCCAGAACCTTGGGGACCTTGACGAACGGCGGGTGGGCCTGGGGCGCCATGGTCATCAGGCGTTCGGTGGGGAGGGGGTCGCGCGGCTTGTCCTCGTCGACGCGGTTGGTCGCGTCCAGCGGGTTGGAGAGCGGCTCGACGCCCTCGAGGTCCAGCCGGGCGAGCCGGTCGACGTAGCCCAGCAGCGCCGCCAGGCGCGCGGTCGTGTCGTCGAGCTCGTCCGGGCCCAGGTCCAGCCGGGCCAGCCGGGCGACTCGCTCGACCTGATCTCGGGAGATGGCGGGCTCGTCGGGCACGGGGCCAGTGTAGCGGGGCGCGCGGTACACTCGGCCCATGAGCACGCCGGGGTTGTCGGAGCCCGCCGCTGGGCCTGTGTACGCGAACGTCCTCGAGATGATCGGCGCCACGCCGATGCTCGAGCTGAAGAGCTTGGACACGGGCCCGTGCCGGCTCTTCGGCAAGATGGAGCTCAACAACCCGGCCGGCTCCATCAAGGACCGGATCGGGCTGTCGATGATCGAAGGCGCCGAGCGCGAGGGCCTGATCGACCCCACCGCGGACCCCAAGCCCACCATCGTCGAGGCGACCGCCGGCAACACCGGGATCGGGTTGGCCCTCGTCGCCGGGCAGCGCGGCTACCGGCTCATCGTCGTCATGCCCGACAAGATGAGCCAGGAGAAGGTCCAGCACCTGCGGGCCATGGGCGCCGAGGTGGTCATGACCCGCTCGGACGTGATGAAGGGCCACCCCGAGTACTACCAGGAGGTCGCCGCCCGCATCGCCCGCGACACGCCCAACTCCTACTTCATCAACCAGTTCGCCAACCCGCACAACCCCGAGGCGCACCTGGCCGGCACGGGCCCCGAGATCGTCGCCCAGGTCCGCGCGGCCACCGGCGCCGACCCGGACGCGTTCGTCTGCGGCGTGGGCTCGGGCGGGACGCTCGCCGGCGCGGGGCGCTTCATCAAAGCGCACGCCCCGGGCTGCGCGATCGTCCTCGCCGACCCCGCCGGCTCGATCCTCGCGCCCCTGGTCAACGAAGGCAAGGCCGTCGAGCCCGGCGCCTGGCTCGTCGAGGGCATGGGCGAGGACTTCGTCCCCGACATCTGCGATCTCGATCTCGTCGATGAGGCGATCGCGGTCGCCGACAAGGACTCGTTCCTCGCGGCCCGCGAACTGCTCCGCGCCGAGGGCGTCCTGGCCGGTTCGAGCACCGGGTGCATCCTGCACGCGGCGCTCGCCTACTGCCGGCGACAGACCACGCCGAAGAACGTCGTCGCCCTCATCTGCGACTCCGGCGCCAAGTACCTCTCCAAGATGTTCAACGACTACTGGATGATGGACAACGGCTTCCTCGAGCGCGAGACGTTCGGCGACCTCCGGGACCTCATCGCACGCCGGCACGGCAAGCAGGAGGACTTCGTCGTCAAGCCCACCGATCCCGTCGGTCAGGCCTACAAGACCATGCGCCTCCACGACGTCTCGCAGCTGGCCGTGGTCGACCCGGCCGATCGCGACAGCGTCGTCGGCATCATCGACGAGGGCGACATCCTCCTGGCGGTCACCGCGGGGAGGGACGCCTTCGACAAACCCGTCGCCGATTTCATGACGACGCGACTGGAGACCATCGCGCCCGGCGCCCCGGTGCAGGACCTCCTGCCGATCTTCCGCGCCGACCGGGTGGCGATCGTGGTCGACGAGCGCGGGACGTACCTCGGCCTGATCACCAAGATCGACCTCATCAACTACCTCCGCCGGTCGCTGCCGGAATCGCCCCAGCCGGCCTGAACCGGCCCCGGGCCGCCCGCCCGGCGCCGGGGGTGGCCCGTTTCGCCCCGCGGGTCGATAATCAGGGCATGGCCAAGCGCGGGCCCACGCTCTACGAACTGATGGGCGAGTCGGGCCGGCTGCGCGGGCTGGGCCCCTCACCGAACGATCCCGCGCACGAGGCCGGACCCCACGAGGCCCCGGGGCTGATCCAGAGGACGACCCTCCGCGTGCCTCTGGGCTACGTCTTGGTCGCGGTCGCGGGCGTCGCCGCGGCCGTGCTGCTCGCGTACTCGATCGGGTACCAGGCGGGCCAGAACCGGCGTGACCGGATGGACGCCCAGCGGCTTGCCGGGCAGGCCGACCGGCAGGCCCCGACCCGCGACCCGCTCCTGGCCCCGTCCGCCGGTCCAGCGACCGCGGCGCCGACCGCCGAGCCCGACGACACGGGTCCATCCGACCCGGCCCCCGCCCGGGCCGCCACGGACGGCGACCCCCGCACGCCGGGCCTGAACTACTTCATCGTGGCCCTGTACCCGGAGGACCTCGCCCGCCGGGCCGCGGCGTTTCTCCGCGAGCGGGGGGTTGACGCCGCCGTCGTCCCCAACAATGCTTCCCGGAATCTGTACCATGTGGTGTCCCTGCGGGGGTTTCCCCGTCGGGAGGTCGGGACGCCGGCCTACACCCAGCACCGCGCCCTGCTCATGCGGCTGGGCCGGGTCTGGAAACGAGAGCACGACGGCCCGACCGATTTCAGCGACGCCTGGGCCGCGAGGTACGACCCGCCCGGCGGCGTCACGGCCGCGGCGCCCGATTGACCGCCCGCCCCGCTTCGGGCCGGCCCAAGGAGTTCCGACGTGAGCCTTGACCCGAGTCTGAAAGTCCCCTCCGGCGCCCTGGCGACGGTGCGCAGCGTGCTGACGCGGGCCGAGCGCCTCGAGAAGCTCCGCACCGACAAGGGCTACGACCCCGCCAAGCAGCCCGCGCTGGGCCTGCCCAAGACCCGCGTCGCCCGCATCAAGGCCGGCAAGTGACCGTCCGCCCGGCGCGTCCACTTCTCGAGCGCGGCTGATGGACCCGGCCCGTCTGCTCAGCGCGCGCGTCCGGTCCATCGATGTCTCCGGCATCCGCCGCGTCTTCGAGCTCGGCGCCTCGCTGAAAGACCCGATCAACCTCTCGATCGGCCAGCCGGACTTCCCCACCCCCGACCCGATCAAGCGCGCCGCCGAGCGCGCCATCGACGCCGACAAGAACGGCTACACCCTGACCACGGGCGTGCCCGAGCTGCGCTCGCGCATCGTCACGCACCTCGAGCGCGACCTCGGCTGGACGGGGTTCGCCGACGGCCGCAGCGCCGCGATGGTCACGTCCGGCACCTCCGGCGCGCTGCTGCTGGCCGCCCTGGCCCTGCTGGACCCGGGCGACGAGTGCGTCATCCCCGATCCCTACTTCGTCATCTACCCCAACCTCCCGAAGATGGCCGGCGCCGGCGACGCCGTCCTGTGCGACACCTACCCCGACTTCCGCATGACCGCCGACCGCGTCGAGCCCCTCCTGACCGAGCGGACCAAGTTCGTTCTGATGGTGTCGCCGGCGAACCCCACGGGCGTCACGCTCACGACCGACGAGTGCCGGGACCTGCTGGAGCTGTGCCGGTCGCGCGGCGTGCCGCTGATCTGCGACGAGATCTACGACGAGTTCGTCTTCCCCGACGCCGCCGAGCCCGACCCGCGCGACCCGGCGCGGCGCGTCGCCCCCAGCCCGGCGCGCCTCGAGGGCGCCGAGGGCCACGTCATCGTCATCCGCGGCTTCGGCAAGACCTACGGCTGCACCGGCTGGCGTTTGGGCTACGCCGCCGGCCCCGAGCCCTTCATCCGCGAGATGGCCAAACTCCAGCAGTATTCATTCGTCTGCGCCCCCTCGATGGCCCAGTGGGGGGTGATCGAGGCCTTCGATTGCGACATGAGCGGCACGATCGCCCGCTACGCCCGCCGGCGGGACATGGTCGTCGAGGCGCTGGCGCCCCTGACCGACCTGCCCAAGCCCGGGGGGTCGTTCTTCGCCTTCTTCGAGATCCCCGAGCGGCTGGGCATGACCGGCGCCCGGTTCGCTGAGGCGTGCGTCGAGCGCAACGTCCTCGTCATCCCGGGCGGGGCCTTCAGCGCCCGCGACACGCACGTGCGCCTCTCGTTCGCCGTCCCGGACGACCGGCTCGAGCGCGGGCTGGGGATCCTCGCCGACCTCCTCCGGGGCTGACCTCGGACGCTGCACGACCGACCGGCGGCGTCGCTCGGGGGTCCGTGCGGTGTGGATGGCGAGGTCTACAATGCCGCCGGCGGGCCCGGTTCAGGCGCCGGGCGCCGACACGAAAGGAGCGAGCGACATGGCCATCCGGGTGGGCGTCAACGGGTTCGGACGGATCGGCAGGCTGTTCTACCGCGCCGCGTGGGACCGGGGCGTCGAGGTGGTCGCGGTCAATGACCTCGTGCCGGCGGACAACCTGGCGTACCTGCTCTCGCACGACACCATGCACGGTCGGTTCGGCTCGTCGCGCAGCGCCACCGAGAACTCCTTCACCATCGACGGCAGGACGACGAAGACCTTCGCCGAGCGCGACCCGGCGGGCCTGCCGTGGGGCGACCTGGGCGTGGACTACGTCCTCGAATCCACCGGGCTGTTCACGCGCTACGAGGACGCGAAGAAGCACCTGGACGCGGGCGCCTCGCGGGTGATGATCTCCGCCCCGACCAAGACGCCGGACCAGGTCCCGACCCTGTGCTACAAGGTCAACCATGAGACGTACGACCCGGCGCAGCACCGGGTGATCTCCAACGCCTCGTGCACCACCAACTGCCTGGCGCCGGTGGCCAAGGTGATCCACGAGGAGTTCGGCCTGGCCGAGGGCCTGATGACCACCGTGCATGCGGCGACCGCGACGCAGCCCACGCAGGACGGGCCCAGCAAGAAAGACCCCCGAGGCGGGCGCAACGCCTACATGAACATCATCCCGGCGAGCACCGGGGCGGCCAAGGCCGTCACCCTCTGCATCCCGGAGCTTGCCGGCCGGCTCACCGGGATGGCCTTCCGCGTGCCCACGGCGAACGTCTCCTGCGTCGACCTGACCTTCCGCACCGAGAAGCCGACGAGCCTGAAGGACATCAACGCCGCCATGCGGAGCTGGAGCGAGGGCCCGATGCAGGGCGTGCTGGGCTACACCGAGGAGGACGTGGTCTCGAGCGACTTCATGACCGACCCGCGCTCCAGCGTCTTCGACGCCGGCGCCGGGATCGAGCTCAACGACCGCTTTTTCAAGGTCGTCTCCTGGTACGACAACGAGTTCGGCTACGCCAGCCGGTGCGTGGACATGATGCTCATGATGGCCGCCAAGGACGGGAAGAAGTAGAGAGGCATCGAGGCATCGAGGCGTTGACGCGTCGAGGGAAAGCGGTCATCGGGGATGTGTGAGTGATGGGTTCGGTCCTGCGCGCGATCGCGATCGTCGGGCTGGTGTTCGCGGCGTCGGCGCGCCTCGCCGGGCACGGGCCGGAGGACGCGCCCGCGGCGCCCGGCGCGGACGGCCCGTCCGCCCCCGGCGGCTGGTTCCGCGCGACGCTCCGCATCGACGATGAGCACGAGATCCCGTTTTTTCTCTGGCTGCCCGGGGACGACGAGCAGGACGCGATCATCCGCAACGGCGCGGAGGACATCCCCGTCGCCTTCGACCGCGACGGCGGGCGGATCGTCCTCGACTTTCCGCACTACGACTCGCGCATCGAGGCGACCTCCGACGGCGCCGGGCTCCGCGGGACGTGGCGCAAGCAGCGCCGCGAGGGCGTCGCCGAGATGGCGTTCGCCGCCATGCCGGCGCGCCGACACGACGCGCTTCACCGCTTCCTCCAGATCCCGCTGCTGATCCCCGGTGAGACCGAAGAGGCCGAGCCGCCGGGCTCGGCCGCGGCGTTCCGCCTGGCCGTCGAGTTCGCCGAGAGCGGGCCCGCTGTCGCGGTGCTCAACCGGGTCAAACCCAGCCTGGCCAGGCGCACCCAGGACGGGGGGATGGGCTACGTGACGCCCGTCGCCGGCACGATCCAGACCACGACCGGCGACTACCGGTTTCTCTCGGGCAGCCGGTGGGTCTTCGTCGGCGCCGATGGGGAGCCGGGCTTCGGCCTGTGGCGGCTCTCCGTCTTCGACGGCGCCCATGCCTTCCTGATCCAGCTGCCCGAGATGCGCGGCCATCTGCTCGAGGGCGATTTCTACTCCGGCAACTGGTTCCACGAGACCTTCACAGCCCGCCCGCTGGCCGAAGATGAAGCGTACGAACTGCCCGATCCCTTCAGCGAGGTCGCCCTGACCGCGACCGACGGCCGGCTGCATATCCCCGCGCTCGACTCGCCGCGCTATCACAACAAGCCCGTCATCGTGCAGATCTTCGGCACCTGGTGCCCCAACTGCCACGACGAGACGCCCGCCCTGGTCGATCTGTACGACCGCTACCACGGCGCCGGGCTCGAGATCCTGGGCCTGGCGTACGAGGTCACCGGCGACGACGCTCGCAGCCGACGCCAGGTCGAACGTTTCAGGGCACGTTACGGCGTCCCGTGGGAGATCGTCATCGCCGGGACCAGCGACAAGGACCAGGCGTCGGCGACCCTGCCGGACCTGTCGCGCGTCAAGTCGTTCCCGACGACGATCTGGATCGACCAAGACGGGCTCGTCCGCGCGATCCACTCGGGCTTCAGCGGGCCCGCGACGGGCGAGGCGCACGCCGCCCTGCTCGCGGAGTTTGACCGCCTGACGCGGCAGATCGTCCAGCCCGAGTGACGGGCCTCGCGCGGTACAGTGCCGGCGGGCGGTCCCACCGACGGCATGACGACGCTCCCGGCCCAACCCGCGCCTTCGCCTGAGCCCCCGACCCCGCCGGGCGATTGGTGGTTCGGGAACCTCCTGGAATTCCGCGCCGACCCGCTGGGCTACCTGGCGCGCGTCGCCCGCGACAGTGACGGGATCGGCAAACTCCGCTTCAAACGCGACGTGGTCTACCTTGTCTCCGAGCCCGACCTGATCAAGGAACTGCTCATCGACCACGGCCGGAAGTACCGCAAGAACACGCGGTACGCGTTCATGCGGCGGGTGCTGGGTCAGGGGCTGCTGCTGTCGGAGGGGGAGGACTGGCGCGGGCAGCGTCGCGTCGCCCAGCCGTTTTTTACGCCCAAGGGGATCGCCGAGCGCGTGGACGACGTGGCGCGTCTCGCCGCCGAGGCCGCCGAGTCCTGGCGCCCCTACGCCGGCGCGGGCGAGCCCTTGGAGACCGAGGCCGCGTTTTCCCGTCTGGCCCAGCGCCAGGCGCTGCAGTTCATCGTCGGGCCCATGCACGAGCGGGCCGCCGACGAGATCGCCCGGCATGTCGAGGTCAGCGTCCAGAACTGGCCCGAGCGCCCGCGCGGGCGCCTGGGGGGGCTTCGGCCGCCCAACCCGCTGCGGTTGATGCGCCTCAAGCGCGCCATCGAGGGCACGGACGCCTGCTTCTTCGGCTTCATCGACGAGTATCTCGCACGGCCCACCGAGGACGCCGGCATGCTCCCCGCGCTCGTCGCGGCGCTGGACCCGGCGTGGACAAGCGAGATGAAGCGGCGGCGGCTGCGCGACCAGCTCGTCACCCTGTTCCTCGCCGCGTTCGAGACCTCGGCGACGGGGCTGTGCTGGACGATGTACGTCCTCGACCGGCACCCGGAGGTGCTGGCCCGAGTGGAGGAGGAGGTCGGCCGCGTGCTCAACGGCCGGGCGCCGACCGCCGAGGACCTGCCCAGGTTCGAATACCTCGACCGCGTGATCTCGGAGTCGTTGCGGCTGTACTCGCCGATCCACTCGCTGTCGCGGGTGGCGCTCGAGGACGACACGATCGGCGGCTGCCCCATTCCCGCGGGCTCGACGGTGATGGTCTCGCTCTACGCGACGCACCGCCTGCCGCACCACTGGCCCGACCCCGAGCGCTTCGACCCGGACCGCTTCCTCCCCGAGCGAAGCGCCGGGCGCCACCGGTACGCGTACATCCCCTTTGCGATCGGCCACCGCAACTGCATCGGGGGCAGGCAGGCGGTGGTTAACGCGAAGGTGAACATCGCGACGATCGTGCAGCGCTACCGCCTGCGCCTGGCGCCGGGCCACCCCGTTGAGCCCGACCCGCGCACGACCATGCGCCCCAGGTTCGGCATGAAGATGCTCGTCGAAGCGCGGTAGCGTGGCGCCGGCTACTCCGCCACGCCCAGGTCGCGGGCGGTGAACAGCGCCTCGAACCGGCAGCCGGCGCGTTCCACGTTCTCGCGGGCGCCCTCGCCGCGGTCGATCGCCGCGATCACCGCGAGCACGAGCGCTCCCGCCTCGCGGAGCGTGCGGATGGCCTCGACGGCCTGGCCGCCCGTGGTGGCGACGTCCTCCAGCAGGACGACGCGGTCGGTGGGGGTCAGGGCGCCCTCCAGTTGCTTGGCCGTGCCATAGTCTTTCTTCTGGTTGCGCACGAACACGAACGGCAGCCCCGTCGCCAGCCCCGTCGCGGTGACGAGCGGGATCCCGCCGAGCTCCGCCCCGGCGAGCCGATCGACGCCGCGGTCCCCCCCCGTCCCGCGGACCTGCGCCGCGTCGATCTCGCGCACGCGCCGGGCGAAGAGGTCCGCGATCGGCGCCAACAGATCCGGCCGGGTCGTGAACAGATACTTGTCCAGGTAGTACGAGGACGTCCGGCCCGAGCGCAGCGTGAACTCGCCCCGCAGAAGGGCGGCGTCGGCGATCGCGGCGGCCAACGCGTCACGGTCCATGCGCGCCAGCGTACCGGCCGCGCCCGCGCCGCGCCGGCTACTGCACCAGCACGACCTCGATCTCGACGATCAGGGGCGTGTTCGGCGGGACCTTGCCCCCGTGCCCGGCCCGGCCCCAGTGGAGCTCCGGCGGGATCTCCACACGCCGGGTCCCGCCGGCGCGCATGCCGCGCACCGCGTCGTCCATCCCCTCGATGACCGACCCCTCGCCAACGATCCAGCGCTCCGGCCGGCGCGTCCGGCGCGTGGAGAGGATCTCGGCGCCCTCGGGCGTGGTCATCACGTAGTGCGCGGTCACCGTGCTCCCGTCGCGCGCGGCGAGGCCCACGCCCTCGGTCTCGGCGAGGACCTTCACCCGCGGCACGCGCGGGCCGACGTGCACCGACACCGGCCGCTCGCACGCGCCCAGCGACGCCGCGAGCACCACAGCCGCCGCTGCTGGTCCCCATCGCATGAGGGCACTATCGGCCCGACCCCGGCGCCGCGTTACCCCAGCCGGCCGGCGATCACCTCCAGCGTCCGGCGTTCGACCGCGTCGGCGTCGGCCGAGGCGTCGATCAGGGCGAAGCCCGCCGGGTCTTCGCGGGCCAGGGCCCGGTAGCGCTGGCGGACCCGCGCCCGGTAGTCGGCGCCGCGACGCTCGATCCGGTCGCGGTCCGGGCCCATGCGGGCCTCGGCGGTAGGGTCGTCCACGTCGTAAATGAGCGTGAGGTCCGGCGCCGCAGCGCCGCACGCCGCCCGGGCCACGGCCCGGATGTCCTCCTCCGAGACGCCCGCGGCGCCCTGGTACGCCAGCGTGCTGGCAAGGAACCGATCCGCGAGGACGACCTCGCCCGACGCCAGCGCGGGGCCGATGCGCTCCTCCACGAGCTGCGCCCGGCTGGCCATGTACAGCAGCATCTCGCACCGCGGGCTCATGGACGAGCGCGTGTCGAGGAGGACCTCGCGGATGCGCTCTCCGATCGCCGTCCCGCCCGGCTCGCGGACCTCGCACACGTCGAGCCCGGCGGCCCGGCAGCGGGCGACGAACCGCTCGAACTGCGTCGTCTTGCCCGAGCCGTCCGGCCCCTCGAAGACGATGAACCGCCCCCGCAG
>RFGI01000155.1 GCA_003696725.1 Planctomycetota bacterium
CTGCTGCTGTGGCCCATGAGCCTGACGGCGGGGCGACGGATCAGCCGGCTGGAGGGCGCGTCGCTGCTGGCGATCTACGCCGGGTACCTGGCGTACGAGATCTCGCGGGCTTAGGCTTGGTTTGATGGCTCCGTGGGACGGGCGTCCCGCCCGTTGGCGCGGGCGGGATGACGGCCGAGACGGCCGTCGCGCCGGTCGGCTCCGACGCCCCGGCGATCCCGGGCGAACCGTCAAACACAACGGAGCGGCCCGCCCGGGCCAAGCGAACAAAAAACGCCGCCCGCGGGGGACCACGGGCGGCGCGTGGTCGGCGCCATGCTCAACACTCGGGGGTGCTTCCCTCTTACCCGTTCCGGCCCGTCCTGGACCGGCACGTCAACGCCCCGACTCGGCGGCCGACCTGCATGTCACGCGGCTGGATCGAGCCGCGACCGCCCGACGCCGACGGCTCGATCGCGCACCGGCGCCCGGCGGAATCTCCGGACAAGCCGTGACGCACCAACCGGCGTGAAGGACCGGACGCCCGTCGGGAAGCAGACGGATCGGCGCCGATCACCGGCGGTCGCCACTCTCTCATCTCACGTCCGAGAACCGGTCCCCGTGCATGGTCGCCGGCTTCAGACTGACCCGATCTTACCGATCCGGGCCCGCGATGCAAGGGATCTGTGACCAGAAACACTGGGAGATCGTGGCCGATGGTCAGGTCCCTGGTCAGCCGGGCCGCGGTCAGCGTCGTCACGGACCAGCGCCGAGGTCGTCGATCAGGGCGTCCAGCGCTCGGTCGAGCCGTTCGGGCGTGTCCAGCTCACCGGATTCGAGCAGGGCGCGGGCGCGGTCGACGGCCTCGATCCGCACGACGGGGATCTCGGCGAGCCGGCTCAGGAGGGAGGCGCGCTGCGAGATCTGGGCTTCATCAGCGGGACGGGGCGGGGCAGCGGCCGCAGGCTGATCGGCGCGAACGCCGGGGCGCGGGCGCCCGTTGAGGCGGCTGAGCGTGGAGGCGGTCTGGCTCGGGTTGATTGGCGCCGGGTCGCTCATGGTTCGGGCGAAACTCCATTCGAATCTAGGCCGTAGGATGCGCGGGCCGCCGGATCGGGAGCGTGCGGGATCGCGCGGGGCGCGTCGGCGTCTGCGATCGCCGACCCCGCCCGGGCCCGTCCACCCGAATCGATCCGTCCTTCAACTGAGTATCGACCGATGCCCGAGAAGTCCTCCAATAATTGCTGTAAATCGTTATTTGACAGAAGTTTGTCGACACTCGCAAAGGCCCTCGCGGCGGTCCTCGTCACGGCGTCGTTGACGCCGGGGGGATGCGCGTCGGGGTCGTCGCCGGAGCCTGGGCTGGCCCAGGAGGGCCGCGCCGTGTTCGGGGCCGAGGGCCGGCCGGGTTCGACCGAGTCGGCGCCGGCCTGGCGGATCGTGCTGGCGGCGTTCAGCGGGCCCGACGCCGTCCAGCGGGCGCAGGCCGCCCTCCCGATTGTGCAGGGCCGCGGGGGCGTGCCGGAGGCGATCGTCGAGCCGCGCCGGCGGGGCGCGGTGATCGCCGTGGGCGCCTTCGACGATCCCGCGAGCCGGGCCGCCCAGCGCGAGCTGGCGCGCGTGCGCGCGATCGAGGTCGACGGCCGGCCCGCGTACCCGACGGCGTTCCTCGCCCCGCCCGAGGCCCAGCGTTTGGGCTCGGACCCCGAGCTGGACCTGGCGACGGCCCGCGAGCGGTTCGGCCAGTCGATCCGTTACACGCTCCAGGTCGGGGTGTACGAGTCCGACCGCCGGGCCGAGGCCGCCCGCGCCGCCGAGGAGGCCGCCGCCACCTACCGGCGCGACGGCGAGCTCGCCTTTTATTACCATGGGCCCAACCGCAGCATGGTGACCATCGGCCTGTTCACGGAGCGCGACTACGACCCGCAGTCAGGGCGCATGAGCGACGAGCTCCGCGCCCTGATGTCGCGCCACCCGAAGCACCTCTACAACGGCATGGGGGTGCGCCAGCGCCTCGCCGACGGCTCGGTCGTCGACCAGGCGCCGCGGCTCGTCCGCGTGCCGTGACCCGCCCCATCAGCGTCGGCGGCGCGACAGGGCGCGGTCGATCTCGCGTCTGGCCTCGCGCGTCTCGATCGAGTCGCGCTTGTCCGACCGGCGCTTGCCCCGGGCCAGCCCGATCTCGACCTTGGCCCGGCCTCGGGTGAAGTAGATGCGCAAGGGGACGATGGTGACGCCCTTGACGCGGGTGGCGTCGGCCAGCCGGCGGATCTCCCGCTTGTGGGCCAGGAGCCGGCGGACGCGCGTCGGGTCGTGCTGCCGGCCGGCGGCGGGCGGGTACTCCTGGATGTGCACGCCGTGGAGCGTCAGGCCCGGGGGCGACGCCTGGGCCCGCACGTACCCCTCGGCGATCGACGCGCCCCCGGCGCGGAGGCTCTTGACCTCCGACCCGGTCAGCACGATCCCCGCCTCGAGGGTTTCCTCGATCAGGTAGTCGTGGCGGGCCCGGCGGTTGACGATCGCCGGCTGGTCGGTCGGCTTGTTCTTGCGGGCGGCCATGGGTTCGCTCGGGGCTCGGGAGCGGTGAGGATACGCGCCGGCGCTGCGCGTCGGCCGGAGGTACCATCGCCCGCCACGCGATGCCCGCCCGAGACGACAGGCCGACGCTGACCCTGGCGCACTCGCCCGACCCCGACGACGCCTTCATGTGGTGGCCGCTGGAGGGCGAGATCGACACCGGGCCGGTCCGGTTCCGCCTGATCCGGGACGACATCCAGAGCCTCAACGAGCGGGCCGTGACGCGCGGGGACTTGGACGTCACGGCGATCTCGATCCACGCCTACCCGCACGCCCGCGGCCGGTACGCGCTGACGTCGATGGGCTCGAGCATGGGCGACGGGTACGGGCCTCGGATCGTGGCCCGCGAGCCCAGGGGTGAGGGATGGGGCTGGCTCGCCCAGCCGGGCGTGCGGATCGCGACGCCCGGGCGGTACACCACGGCCCACCTGGTGATGCGGCTGATGCTCGCCGGCGCCGAGCCCGACACGGTGGAGACGCCGTTCGACCGGATCCTGGAGGCCGTCGCGTCCGGCGAGGCCGACGCGGGGCTGGTGATCCACGAGGGCCAGCTCACCTACGCCGACGCGGGGTTGTCCCTGATCGCCGACCTGGGCGTGTGGTGGCGCAGCGAGACGGGGCTGCCGCTGCCCCTAGGCGGGAACGCCGTCCGGCGGGATCTGGATGAACGATTCGGCGAGGGCGTGACCCAGGCCGTGCTGTCGGCCCTGGCGCGGTCGCTGACGCACGCCATGAGCGAGCGGGAGGAGAGCCTCTCGCGGGCGTTGGCGTGCGCCCGCGGGTTGAGCGAGGCCGCCGCCGACGAGTTCGTGAGCATGTACGTCAACCCGTTGACGATCGACGCGGGGGCGCGAGGCGCCGAGGCGATCTCGCTGTTGCTGGGCAAAGCGCACGCCCTCGGGCTGTGCCCGGACCCGGGCCCGATCGAGATGCTGCGGCCGGCGCCGGCGGCGCCGACGCGGTGAAATCTCCCGGTTCGGGGCTTGTCACGGGGCCCCGAGCGGCCATACTGAGGCTCGGCTCGGGCGGGCGCGGGTCGCGGATGGGTGGCGTCGCTCCGATCGGCCGATCGGGGGCACGGCGTCGGCGCCCGCCCGGGTTTTCCAGTTCGGCCAACCCGGCGAGCGGTCACCCCTTATGAGCCAGGCGCAGAACCCTCTCGAGACCACGCAGGGCTACGCCCCGCCGACCGTCACGCAGTTCAGCGTCTTTCTGGACAACCGCGTCGGCCGGCTGCGGTCGCTGCTGCAAGCTTTCAGCGAGAAGCCGTACTGCCGGCTGCACGCCGTCACGGTGCACGAGGCGTCGGACCACGCCGTCGTGCGCCTGATCACCAGCGACGCGGCCGGGGCGATCGTGACGCTGCGCGAGGATGACTTCGCCTTCGCCGAAACGGAGGTCCTGGTGGTCGAGATCGCCGACCACTGCTCGATCGCGGGGATGTGCGCGGCGCTGGTCGGCGCCGAACTGAACATCCAGTTCATCTACCCGCTCTTCGGGCTCACCGGGCGGGCGCCGGCGGTGGCTCTGGCCGTCGACGACCCGACGCTCGCCGGGCAGATCCTCCGCCGCAAGGGGTACGAGCTCCTGGGCGAGTCGGACCTGGCCATCAGCTAGCCCATGCGCATCGCCCGCACCGAGGCGGACCTGGCGTCGTCGCGCGGCGGGGCGCTCGTGCCCACCATGGGCGCCCTGCACGAGGGGCACCTGTCGCTGATCCGCAGGGCCCACGAGTGGGCCCGCCGCCGGCGGGGCGGGGCGCCCGTCGTCGTCAGCGTCTTCGTCAACCCGACGCAGTTCGACGTCCCCGAGGACTTAGCCCGCTACCCGCGCGACGAGGCGCGCGACGCCCGGCTCGCCGCTGCCGCCGGCGCCACGTGCGTCTTCGCCCCGCCCGTCGAGGTCGTCTACCCGCCGGGCGTCGATGTCCCCGCCGAGCCGATCCCCGCGTGCGCCCGCGGCAAGGGGCTCGAGGACGCGCACCGGCCGGGGCACTTCGAGGGGGTGTGCCAGGTGGTGCGGCGGCTGTTTGCGCTGTGCCGGCCGGCCGCCGCGGTCTTCGGCGAAAAAGACTGGCAGCAGCTGCAGACCGCCCGGGCGATGGTGCGCAATGAGGGGCTGGGCGTCGAGATCCTCCCCGGCCCGACGGTCCGCGAGCCCGACGGGCTGGCGCAAAGCAGCCGCAACGCGCACCTGACGCCCGAGGAGCGCCCGCGGGCCACGGCGCTGGCGCGGGCGCTGGCCCGCGCCGCCGACGCGCCGACCGTCGCCGAGGCCCAACGCGTGATGCGCGACACCATGGCGCGGGCGGGGATTGAGGTAAACTACGCCGAGGTGCGCGACGCGGTGTCGCTCGAGCCCCTGCCGCCCGGGGCGCGCCCGGAGGACCTGGCGGCGCCGGCGCGGGCGCTGGTCGCCGGCCGGCTGGGGTTCGTCCGGCTCTTGGACAACGCCCCTTGGCCCGCCGGCCCTAGTGCACCATGAGCATCGGGGCGCCGACGCGGCCGAGCACGTGCGCCGTGGTCCCGCCGAACCCGAAGAAGAGCTGGTGCAGCCAGGAGTCCGGGTACGCGCCCATGACCAGGATCGCGGCGCCCGCGTGACGGACCGCCTCCTCGATCTGCTCGGCCTCGGACCGGCCTTCGGCGCCGGAGGACACCACCGGCGCGCCCTCGGCCAGCCGCTGCGCCTGGTCCCGCGCCTCGTCGAGCGTGACCCCCGGGCTCGACGCGGCGAGCACCGTCAACGGCCAGCCGCTGCGCTGGGCCAGCCGCCGGCCTTCGGCCAGGGCGCGCTTGGACACCGCCGACCCGTCGAAGACCGCCAGCACGCGATCGATCGGGCGCGCGGGGCCCGAGGCGATCAGCACGGGGCACGGCGCCTTCTTGATCAGGGCCTTGGCGCTCGAGCCCAGCCCGGCCCTCGCGAATCGCCCTTTCATTCCGATCGCGATGACGTCCTCGCCGCCGGCGAGCCCGACCAGCGCGGGGATCAGCAGCCCCACCTCGATCGTGGGCTCGAACGGTACGCCGCGCTTGGCGCACGTCTCTCTCAGCTCGTCGAACTCGCGCTCAAAGCGCTGGCGCTCGGCCTGTTCGTCGCGTCGGGCTGCCTCGTCGAACTCCGCCAGCGCCGGCGCCGCGTCGATCCCGGCCATCGACTCGGCGACGATCGGCGGGGGAACCGGCTCCAGGACGTGCAGCCCGACGACGCGAGCGCCGACGGCCTCGGCGAGCGTCACCGCGTCGGCGAACGCCTGGCGCGACAGGTCCGAGCCGTCGTACGCCACGATGATCCGCTGCGTCATGCCTCGTCTCCGGCCGGCGCCGAAGCCTACCCCCGGCGCGCCGGCGACGCGAGGCCTCTACCCTCCCCGCGTGCCGACGTGGGCGACGATCCTGTTCGTGCTACTCGGCGCCGGGTGGGCGTTGGCGGCGGCTCGGCACACGCTGCACCTGCGCGCCCTGCGCGACCTGCCCCCGTTGAATGAGCCCGGCGCGGGCCGCCCGCCGAGCGTCGCGGTGGTGATCGCCGCACGCGACGAGGCGGGCCACATCGAGACCGCCGTGCGCTCGTTCCTGCGCCAGGACGGGGTGAACCTGCGCGTCATCGTCGCCGACGACCGCTCGCAGGACGCCACGCCCGAGATCATCCGGCGGCTGGCGGGCGAGGATGCGCGCGTCGAGCACGCCCGGATCGACGCCTTGCCCGGCGGGTGGCTGGGCAAGTGTCATGCGCTGCGCGCGGGCGCCGAGCGGGCGGAGGGCGCGGAGTGGATCGTCTTCGCCGACGCCGACACGGAGCTGCTCGCGCCCGACGCGGTCGGGCGGGCCGTCGCCTGCGCCCGGGCCGAGGGCGCCGACCACCTGTGCCTCCTGCCGCGGATGCCGGCCCGCACGCGGTGGGCGCGGGCCCTGACCGTGTCGTTCTACATCGGGGCGCTGGACCGTCTGGACGGGCTCAACCGCGACGGCCGGCGGGGGTACTTCGGCGTGGGCGCGTTCAGCCTGGTCCGCGCCGACGCCTACCGCGCCGCGGGCGGGCACGAGCCCCTGCGTCTGGAGGTGCTCGACGATGTGAACCTCGGCGCCCTGATGCGCCGCGCGGGCGGGCGCTCTCGGGCCCGCTTGGCGCGCGACGCGGTGGCGACGACGTGGGGCGGGTCCGTGCCTGAACTGCTCGCGGTGCTCGAGAAGAACACCTTCGCCGCCGCCGGCTACCGCGTCTGGGTTATGGCGTTGGTTGTGCTCATCTTCGTGGTGTTCTGGGGCGCCGCCGTGGCTGGGCCGATCGTCGCGGCGCTGACGGGCGCCGTCGCGGCGCTGGCGCCGACGGTCGGCCTGGCGC